>NZ_CP022314.1:0-302992 GCF_003352915.1 Arthrobacter sp. PM3
ATCGCGGCACCAGCCGAAACAACGCCTGGCTGCAGCTACGGATCGCCGGGCTGAACCTCCGCAGGCTCCTGAAGCTCGGACTCACCAGCGAACACGGATCCTGGGCCATCGCGTGAGGGCCGCCCCAAGGCCCTGGAAAGACCCGGAGGGCCCCTCGGCACCAGGCCTCCGCCCCAAACCGACAACTGACCACCCAACGGAATCCGAACCGGCCACCCGCACACGCCCGAAGGGCCGGGCAAAGCGCTCACGCGCCCGCCCGACCCCTCTCAAAAGCGATTAGTTCAGCAGTCTCCTAGGCGGCACGGCACAGTACGGCCTTAGGCGGGCCGGCGCACTACATTCCGGTGCAGGGCGCTGCGCAGGGTGACGGCCGCCAGCACCATGGCGGCGGCCGCGCACAGCGTCACGAACCCGCCGACGGCGGCCTGCAGCCCCACCATCCCCGCCGCGAGGCCCAGCCCGATGACCGGCAGGGCGCTGCCGAGGTACGTGATGACGTAGACGGTGCTGATGATCTGGGCGTGCCTGTCGGCCTCGACCTTTCCGGCGACCTCATTGAAAACGGTCCGGAAGGCCACGCCCTGCCCCACGCCGGCGCTAATGCTGGCCAGGATGAGCAGCCACGGGCTGCTCCAGGCGGCGGCCGCGGCGATCAGCAGCACCGAGACGCCCAGCACGGCCAGGCCCGCCGGCACGGCAAACCGCCCGCGGATCGCCAGCAGCTGGCTCAGGGCCGAAGACCCCAGCGTCAGGCCGGCCAGCACGCCGATCAACGGCCGTGAGTCGGCATGGACAATCTGGGCGAAGTAGCCGGGGGCTAGCGAGAGGCAGAAGCCGAACACGGTGAAGCTGAGGAAGCCCACGGACGAGGCCAGCCAGAACGCGCCGCGCGCCTCGCTTGAGACGGAGGGCCGCCGCGGGGCCAGGACGCGCAGCGGCTGCGGCCCGGCGTGCAGGCTGATGGCGGGGCGGGCCTTGAGCAGGTAGAGCGGCACGAGCATGCCGGCGAGGACCAGGGAGTGCAGGTAGTACGGCGTCGACGTCGGACCGGGCAGCAGGGAGAGCAGTCCGCCGATCGCGGGGCCGGCGGCAACGCCTCCGGCCGAGGCCAGGAGGGTGAACCGCGAGGCCCACTCCGGCCGGCTCGGCAGGAGTTCGCGCAGGGCGGCGGAACTGGCACCGGTGGCAAGCGCGACCGCGATGCCCTGCAGCGCGCGCCCGGCCGTGAGCGCCGCGAGGCTGTCGGCGGTGGCAAAGACGAAGCCGCCGGCCAGGCCCACCAGGACCGCCAGCACCAGGGCGGCGCGCCGGCCGATGTGGTCGGACCAGTGTCCGGCCAGGATCAGGGTCGCCACGAGCGCGAGCACGTAGGCCGCGAATGCCACCGTCACGTCCAGCGCGGTGATCCCGAGCTTCGCCTGCAGCAGGGGGTACAAGGGCGTCGCAAGGTTTGCGCCGACGAGCAGGGTGAAGATCACGACGCCGGCCATCACGAGCCGTGCGGTGGTGGACGCGTCCCAGCCCCAGCGGTCAGCCGTGGTTGGGCGCATGCGAAGTTCGCTGAAGACAGTCATGTCCGTGCCCCTGCATGAAATCGGGCCGCATGTGTTCCCTGTGGGGAACACCGACGGCCCGGTCGACGATTGATACCTAAAGACTGCGGCATCGGTGGACGTGATGGATAAGTTTTGTGCCAAAATTGATCAAAACAGTCATTCTCGGACTGTTGAAGTGAACCGGAGTGATGATTTGAACAGTCTGGACCCCACCGACCTGAAGATCCTGCTCGAACTGATCCGGGATCCGCGGATCCAGATCGGCGAGCTCAGCGACGCCCTGGGCATCGCGCGGAACACCGCCCAGTCGCGCGTGCGGCGCATGCTGCGCTCGGGCATACTGCACGACGGCGGCCGGGAGATCGACCTCGAAGCGGTGGGCTACGACGTCGTCGCGTTCGTGACGATCGAGGTCACGCACCGGGAACTCGACGGCGTGGTCGGGGCCCTGCGGCTGATCCCCCAGGTCCTGGAGGTCCACGAGATCTCCGGGCGCGGCGACGTCTGGTGCCGTGTCGTGGCGACCGACACCCATAACCTCCAGGCCGCCCTCCGGTCGATCCTGCGGATCAAGGGGGTCATCCGCACCGAAACCGTCCTGGCGCTGCACACCCACATCCCGTACCGCACGGAGCCGCTCATCAGCCGGCTGGTCCAGGGCAGCGCGCTGGCTCCCGGCCGGTCGGCCCCGCGCCGGGCCGGTTCCGCCGACGTCCAGGTGAACACTGGATAATGTCCCGGTGACTATCATCGACAACGCCGTCTACGTGGATGGCATCCGCCGGGCCGAGCCGCGGAACCTCGAGCAGACCTTCGAGACCCTGACCGAGAACGGGGGCATGGCGTGGATCGGCCTCTACCGGCCCACTCCGGATGAGATGGCGGCGGTCGCGGCGGAGTTCGGCCTGCACCGGCTCGCGGTGGAGGACGCCATTTCCGCGCATCAGCGGCCCAAGCTGGAACGCTACGACGACAACCTGTTCACGGTGCTGCGTCCTGCCCGGTACCTGGATGAGACCGAGACGGTGGAGTTCGGCGAGCTCCACGTCTTCACGGGGCGGAACTTCGTGGTGACCGTCCGGCACGCCGAGACGGCAGTGGTGGGGCAGGTCCGGCGCCGCCTGGAGCGCCGCCCCGACCTGCTGTGCCACGGCCCCGAATCAGTCCTGTACGCGCTCATGGACCAGGTGGTCGATGACTACGGGCCTGTGGTCGCCGGGCTCGAAAACGATATCGACGAGATCGAGGACCAGCTCTTCAGCGGCGACCCGCTCGTGTCCCGCCGCATCTACGAACTGGCCCGGGAAGTGATCCACTTCCAGCGCGCCATCCATCCGCTGCCGGCCATGATGCAGCAGCTGCGGCGCGGCTTCGAGAAGTACCGGGTGGACACTGAACTGCAGCACAGCCTCCGCGACGTCGAGGACCACGTGGAGCGGCTCATTTCCCGTGCCGATTCCTTCCGGGACCTGCTGCAGAACGCCCTCACCCTGGACGGGACCCTGACCGCCAACCGCCAGAACGAGGCCAGCGCGGAACAGAACGAGCAGGTCAAGAAGATCTCGTCGTGGGCGGCCATCTTCTTCGCACCGACCTTCGTGGCGGGCCTCTACGGCATGAACTTCGACCACATGCCGGAGCTGCACTGGGCCTTCGGGTATCCGATGGCCCTGGGCCTCATGGCCGTAACGGCGGCGCTGATGTACGCGATCTTCAAGAAGAAGAACTGGCTCTAGCCCGAACCCCTGCCGTGTAGTCTGGCGTCATGAGCGCACGGCGGGACCGGTTCCGGTTCATCGTGGAGACCCTGACCAGGCACGGGTTGGGCTTCGCCGTGGACTCCCTGGGACTGGACCGGATTGTCTCCGCCGGCGGCTCCCCAGGCCGCCCGGGTCCGCCCCGCGGAGTGAGCGTCCCGGTCCGCGTCCGGCTCGCCCTGGAGGATCTCGGCGCCGTCTACATCAAGTTCGGGCAGATCGTGTCCACGCGCACCGACGTCCTTCCGCCGGAGTACGCGGCGGAGCTCGCCAGGCTGCAGGACGCTTCCCCGCCGGTCCCCGCGGCCGGCATCCGTGCGGTCATCAGCGAGGAGCTCGGTCCCGCCGCCGCCGGGCTGCTGGCTGCCCTGGACGACGTCCCGCTCGCCACCGGCTCCATCGGCCAGGTCCACACCGCCATACTGGAGCCCGACGCCGGCCGGCCGGCCGACGTCGTCGTCAAAGTCCGCCGCCCCGGCGTCGTGGCTCAGGTCAACGAGGACCTGGAGATCATGGCCGAACTCGCCAAGCGTGCCGAACAGGCCTCCGCGGCCGTGGCGGGCTACCGTCCGGCCGCCCTGGTGGACGAATTTGCGCAGACCATGCGCGCGGAACTGGACTATGTGCAGGAGGCCGGCAACGCCGAGCGGTTCGCCGCGAACTTCGCCGGCGACAGCCGTGTCCACATCCCCCGGGTCTATTGGAACGCCACCACATCCCGGGTCCTCACGATGGAACGCATCCGGGGAATCAAAATCAACGATGCCGCCGCCCTCCGGGAGGCCGGCATCGACACCGGCGCCCTCGCCGTCGAGGCCTGCAACGTCCTGCTGAAGATGGTCTTCGAAGACGGCTTCTTCCACGCCGACCCCCACCCCGGGAACTTCTTTGTAGAGGCTGACGGCCGTCTGGGCATCATCGACTTCGGCATGGTCGGGACCATCAGCGACACCCTCCGCGGCGGCCTGGTCCGCGTGCTGCTGGCCGTGGCCGACCGCGACGCCAGGCGGCTTGCCGCTGCCGTGAACCAGCTGTGCGACCCGGGTGCGGTCGGAGCTCCCGCGGGCCTGGAGGCGGGGCTGGGCCGGCTCATGGAGCGCTACCAGGACCGGCCGCTGGCGGAGGTCCCGGTCGTCCCGGTCATCGCCGAACTGGCAGCCCTCCTGCGCGGCCACCGGCTCCGCCTCCCGCGCGAAACCGCGCTCATGGTGAAGATGCTCGTGATGGCCGACGGGCTGGGCAAACAGCTGGATCCCGGGTTCGAGCTGGCCTCGCAACTGGCACCGTTCACCCGCAGTGTCATCCTCGCCTCCCTCTCCCCCGCTGCCCTGGCCGAGCGCTTCAAGACGCTTGGCTGGGAGGCACTGAGGCTCGGGACAGAGGCGCCGGAGATGATCCGGCGCGTGGTGGACGTGCTGGAGCGCGGCGGATTCGACGTCCACTTCCGGGCGGAGGAACTGGACCGGCTCATGGACAGGGCTGAGAAATCCGGAAACAGGATAGTCGCTGGCCTGATCACGGCGGCCCTGATCAACGCGGTAGGGGAACTCGTGGCCATGCAGCCGGACCGCTGGCGGAACTGGCCCCAGGCCCTGTTCGCCGCAGGGATCGGCGGGGTCGGCGCGCTGGGAACCTATCTGGCCCTGACGGCGCGGCACCGCCGGTAAGAGTGACGGCCGGCCTAACCCGACAAGCGCCGGTTCCTGGCCAGAATCACGAGCCGCCGGAACGCCAGGACAAAAACCACCTCGATGAGCACCATGAGCCCAAGCAGCAGCCATTTCCCGCTGCCGATGAATACGATCGCTCCGGTGAGGACCAGGATGCTGCCGAGGGCAAGCGAATAGACGGCGAATCCGAAGGCCACCCGGGCGCTGCGGACACCGGTCCGGAAACCGAAGCCTTGCGGCTCACCGCCGGGATAGCCGGCAACGCGGTCCGGGCCGGCGGCCTTGAGGCTGTCGAACTCCTCCCACGGGTCGCGGTCCTGCTCCTGGTCGGTCATGCATCCATTATCCCGCGGATCGGGGTCCCGCACCGCTTCGACCGGCCCGGACACTGCATTTCAAACCGCCGGATCTTCGGGAGGTAACAACAGCCGGGCCCGGCCCCAGAGGTCCGGACCCGGCTGCCTGGCGCAAGCTGTTGTGTCCGGTTTAGTCGTCGCGACCGTGTTTCCCGGAGTCACCGTGGCCGTTGGACGCACCGCCGTGCTCGCCGCTGTCCTCGTGGTCACCACGGTCGCCGCGGTGCTCGGCGGCGTTGGCCTGGCCTGCCGCACGGTGCTCCTCGGCATTCTGGTGCGCCCACGCGCTGTTGCCGTTCGAGTGGCCGTCGCCGTGCGCTTCGGGGGCGTGCGTTTCGGGGGCGTCGCCGGCGTCATCGTTGGAGGGTGCCGCGGGGGCGGAGGGGGCCTCCGGAGCAGGGGCGGATGTTGCCGGTGCGGCGGGTCCGTCCTCGGTGCCCTCGTCGTCGCCCTGTTCGGTGCCCTCGTCGTCGCCCTGGGCGTCGGCCTCGTCCTGGCCCTGGTCGTCGGCCTCCGGCGTCTGGGAGCCGGCCGGGTCGGTCGGCTCGGCCGACTCCTGGTCGTCCGCCTCCGGCGTCTCGGACCCGGCGGGGTCGGTTGCCTCGGCCGGGTCAGCGGTCGCGGTATCGGTCGGCTCCGGCGTCTCCGAGCCTGCCGGGTCGGTTGCGTCGGCCGGGTCGGCAGTCGCCGTGCCGGTCGGTTCAGGCGACGGGGAGTCGGTGGGAGTGTCGGTCGACGTCGTGGTCGATACGGGGTCGGTCGGGAAGTCGGCGGTTGCGGTGGCGGCCGCCGCGCCTGCCCCGCCGGTGACCACGACGGATGCAACTACTACTGCTTTGCCGGTGGTGCCCAGTGCACCGAGCCAGCCAAAGATTCCTGCCACAGGAGATTCCTTTCACAACGGATGGTGAGACCGCCGCCGCCCCCATCAGCAGCCAGCGCCACATTACCCGTCCGGAACCGCCGATTCCGGGCCCGTCAGCGGCTTCGGCCGCATCCTGCGCCAATGCTGAGCCAACCTTGTGCCGTTGTTCATCTCCGCGTCGTCCGGGGCCGGATTCCCCGTCCCGGTGAGCCGCCCCGGTGAGCGGACTGCTGGATTACGCTCCCTGCTCCCCGAGGCGACGGCGCACGATCTCGCTGACGGCCTTGCCGTCGAAGCGTCCGGCCACCTGGGCGGTGACGGGCTTCATCACGGCCCCCAGCTGGCGCTGGGACAGCTCGACGCCGTCGGCCTTGAGGGATGCGATCGCCTCGTCCACGATTGTCTCGACCTCTGCGGCGGTGAGTGGTTTGGGCAGGTAGGCCTCAATCACCTCAGCCTCGGCGATTTCGGCCGCGGCGCGCCCGGATTCGCCGGCTTCGGTGTAGATGCGGGCGGTGTCACGGCGCTTGGCGGCTTCCTTTTGCAGGAGCGCGGTCACTTGCGCGTCGTCCAGTTCGATCGGCGTCTTGCCTGATTTTTCCCGGGTTTCGATCTCGCCCAGCACGTTGCGCACCGTGGTGAGGGCCACCTTGTTGCGGTCCTTCATGTGGCTCACGACGTCGGCGTGCAGGCGTTCTTTGAGGGTGGTCATGGTTCTCCTTGCGTCACTGACAAGGCTAGCGTCGTGAGCCTACCTGCAGAACCCGTTGGCACTGATCGCCGTCAGGATCCGCTGGGCGTCTCCGTCCGTGAGCTGCGATCCCCCGACGGCGGTGAATCGGGCCTTCGCGGCGGCGATGAGCTGGTCGCCGGTGGCCATCCCCAGGATGCTGCCGCACAGGCTGCGGGCCCTGTCCACGGCCTGGCCGTCGGCCAGTCGCGGGTCGATCCCGGCCAGCGAGGCCAGCAGCGCCTCCTGCTGGGCAGCGTTCGGGCTGGGAAGCGTCACTGCAGGACCGCCCGAGGGGTTCCCGGCCGGGGTGCCGGCATCCGGTGCGGCGGAGCATCCGGCCGCCAGGACGAGGGTCAGCAGGGCCAGCGTGGTGGAAGAGGTGTTCTTCATGCTGGGCCGCCTTGTCTGCACTCGAATATGCGCTGTAATGATGCGCTGGATTCGGCGCTGGCGTCGCTGCCGGGGACCGGACCGTCCCGTCCGGCCGTCAACGGCCGGTTCACGTGTTGTGGAACTACCCGGTGATGACGGAGTAATGGTGGAGCTAAGGAGATTCGAACTCCTGACCTCTTCGATGCGAACGAAGCGCTCTACCAACTGAGCTATAGCCCCGAAGCAACGCCGGTCCTGGAGGAACGGCGTTGCCGGTTTCCCTAGGCTACAAACTATCGGCGCGGTTTTCCAGCCAGCCCCGGAATGTCTCGTTGCCGTGTCGCGCTTCCGGCGCCAGATTGAGCCCCGACCGCAAGTAGCGGCCCATGGCTCCGGGCAGCGGAACCCGCACGAGGAGCCCCTTCGCGCCGGTCGCCCGCTGCCATTGACCGGCGAAACCTGCCATGTCCCCGGATTCCGGACCGCCGACGGTCAGCACCCGGTGGTGCGGGCCCGCCACGGGTCCCGGTCCCGGGTCCAGCGCAGTTTCCAAGAGCACGGCAGCCACGTCGGCCGGGGAGACGGGCTGGAAGCGGGCGCCCCTGATCACCGGGATGAGCCGCACTTTCGCGCCGGCGCCGAAGAACATGGCCAGCAGCGAGTGGAACTGGGTGGCCCGGACCACCACCGTGTCGAGTCCGGACTGCCCGTAGACGTGTTCCTTGGCAGCCTTCGAGCGATAGAACGCGGCGTCGCTGCGATCACAAATCACGATGGACAGCATCACAGCCCTGGGCGTGCCCGCTTCCCGGGCGGCGGCCAGGAGCCGGGCGCCGCCGTCTGCGAAGTTCTTCAGTGCTTTACCGGAGCGTCCCTCCAAACAGTCGATCACGACGTCGGCCCCGGCCATAGCGTCGCCGAGGCCGTTGCCCGTCGTCACGTCCGCGCGGAAGTACTCTGCCCCTCCGATCCTGCCCGGAGTGCCTGCCGCGGGCGGGTTGCGGCTCACGACAGCCACGCTGTGCCCGGCCTCGACAGCCTGCCGGACCACTTCACGGCCCACCTGGCCGGTACCGCCGGCAACGCAGATCCTGGTCATGACTCGAGGCCGGATCAGGCGCGCCGGCGCTGCAGGACGTCGTCGAGGTTGCTCAAAGCGCTCTGGGCCTTGCTGAGCTGCTTCGTCTCTGCGTCATCGGCCGCCCGACGTTCGGACGCGGCCGGCCGTGCCGAGGCCTGCTTGAGGGACGGCTTGCCGACAGCTTTGGGCGCCTGCGGCAGGTCAAGCGGCTTGGGGGCCGCACGTTCGGCCTTTGGCGCCTCGACGTAGGTGGGCTTGGGCACGTCGACGGGCTCCCAGCTGGAACCCTCCGCGGCTGCGGCGGGAGCGGGCACTGCCGAGGCATCGCCCGACGCCGCAGCTTCGGCCAGCGCGGCCTGGCGGAGGTCCAGGGCCGTCAGAGGCCGGGGCGCCGGTTCCGGCGTCCCGCGGCCGGCCTCGGCGTCGAAGGGCGGGTTTTCCGGCCTGGCGGCGTCTTGGCGGGCAGGAAGGGACGAAGCGCTGTCCGGCGCCGACGTCCGGGCCGGCCTGGGCGCCGGGCTGGCCATGGCGGCACGGAACGCGGCGTTCATTTTGCGCCGGCGGTCACGGACTGCGAGGCGGCGGAGCAGCGTCACGGAAACGGCCGCACCGAGCAAGGCGGTGAGGGGCAGCCAGCCGGAGCCGAGGCCGAACAAACGAAGGAGCGCGGACACCACACCGGTGAGCAGCGATACGAGCCCGGCCACGGCAAGGATCAGCCGGCCCCACCGGATCCTGAACGCCGGGGAGTCGGTAGCGGCAACGGGCTGCACGCCGGACGCGGCGGACCCGCCTGCAGACTCAGCGCGCCTGATGCTGTCCATGGGTTTCTCCTGCTGGGCCGCCATTTTCAAAACCTTCCCCGCTTGTGGGTCTGCTGGTTCAAGGTCTGCGGCGTCCGCCACGAAGTCGACGGCAGGGTGCAGCTGGTGCCGCCCGTTCCGGAGAATGTAGGGCGCCACCCACACGATCCAGAGCGCAACAGCAATGACAAGGATCACAGAGCTGCTAAGAGGGAAGTCCACACTCAAAACCGTATGAGGTATAGGGGGTGCGGCGCCGCATTGTCAGGGGTGTGTCGCGCGCACGGCGGCAAATGGTCGTGACCGGGCGTCTGCGCTGGTCAGACGGCGGTCACGGGGTCAGCCCTGGCGGGTTCGCAGCCACCGCGCGAGGAGCCCCCCGGGTACTTCCTCGGCAGTGAGAGCGAAGGTGCGGTGATCAGCCCATTCCCCGTTGATGTGCAGGTAACGGGGCCGGTATCCCTCGTCCCGGAAGCCGAGTTTTTCCACCACCCGCAGGCTGGGTCCGTTTTCCGGCCGGATGTTGATTTCCATGCGGTGCAGGCCAAGGGTTCCGAAGCAGAAGTCCGTCGCCATGGCCACGGCGGTCGGGGCAATCCCCCGGCCGGCCCGCTCCTTGTCCACCCAGTAGCCGAGGGTTGCCATCATCGCCGACCCCCACACGATAGAAGACACGGTCAGCTGTCCCACGATCACCGGCGCCCGGTGGCCGGGCGTCCATTCGGCGATCACGAACGGCAGCGCCGTGGCCTGCGCGGCCTGGGCCTTCAGCGACCGCACCATCTGCCGGTAGTCCGGCAGCCCGCCGCCGGGGACCGGGTTGGACGCCTCCCAGGGGGCCAGCCACTCACTGTTGCGGGACCGGAGCGCCGTCCACTCCTTGCGGTCCCGGTACCGGATGGGGCGCAGCACAATATCGCCGCTCTCCAAGGTCACCGGCCAGGTGAAACTGCCCCCCACGGGAATTACTTGGCGAGGCTGGGTGCCAGGCTGGACGCGAAGCCGGGCAGCCATTCGCGCAGCCCCGGGCCGAGGTCCTCGCTGTCGCAGGCGAGCTGGACGCAGGCCTTGAGGTAGCTGAGCTTGTCGCCGGTGTCGTAGCGGCGGCCGCGGAAGACGACGCCGTACACGCCGTAGCCTTCACCGGTGCCGGTGGAGAGTTCCTGCAGCGCGTCGGTGAGCTGGATTTCCCCGCCGCGGCCCGGCGCGGTGCGCTCCAGCACATCGAAAACTGCCGGATGCAGGACGTAGCGGCCGATCACGGCCAGGTTGGACGGCGCGTCCGCGACGTCGGGCTTCTCGACGAGGTGCTTGATGCGGACAAATTCCTCGCCGCCGATCGATTCGACATCGGCACAGCCGTAGGCGCTGATCTGGGACGGGTCCACCTCGATCAGGGCGACAACCGACCCGCCGGTCTTGGCCTGGACTTCAATCATGGTGCTCAGGAGCTCATCACGGGCGTCAATGAGGTCATCGCCCAGAAGGACGGCGAACGGCTCGTTGCCGACGTGCTGCCGGGCGCGAAGCACGGCGTGGCCCAGGCCCATGGGGTCGCCCTGGCGGACGTAGTGGATGTCGCCGAGGTTGCTCGCGGCCTGAATGGACTCAAGCTTGGCGGTGTCGCCCTTTTCCTTCAGGGTGGACTCCAGCGTGGGGACACGATCGAAGTGGTCCTCCAACGCCCGCTTGTTGCGGCCGGTGATCATCAGGATGTCGTTCAGACCGACATTCACGGCCTCTTCGACGACATACTGGATGGCCGGCTTGTCAACCACAGGCAGCATTTCCTTGGGCATGGCCTTCGTGGCGGGAAGAAACCTGGTACCAAGGCCCGCGGCGGGGATGACGGCCTTGCGGACGGAAGCATTGGGTGTATTCACTCGACTAATCTAACGGAGGGACCAATCATTGCGTAATTATTCGAATCCCTCCGCGGGCCCTCCGGCGGCGCGGGCGGGTAGCACGAGGCAGGGGACGGGCCGGCATGGCGTCGAAAGAGGATATTCGCTCCAGTCACAGGGCAAGGCGTGCCGCGCTGACGCAGCCAGCCCTCGACGCCGCCGCCACCGGCATTGCCCGGCACGGGCTCGAATGGGCGTCCGGGCTTACCAGCGGCCGCCGGGGCATGTTTGCCGCGTATTTGGGCGTGGGTGCCGAGCCGCCCACTCTGCCGCTGCTGACCGCACTGGCGGACGCCGGACACCGCGTCCTACTGCCGGTCTGCGAAACGGAACTCGAACTGAGCTGGGTGGAATGGACGCCGCAATCCCCGTTCGTCCGCAGCCGGTACGCTCCCATCCAGGAACCCGTAGGCCCGCGCCACGGAACCGCGGTGATGCGGGACGCGACCGCCATTTTCCTGCCCGCCACGGCACTGGACTTCTCGGGTAACCGGATCGGACAGGGCGGCGGCTACTACGACAAATTCCTTGCCGCCCTTGCCGCCCTGCTGCCGGAGCCCGGCGGGGCGGCCCCGGCAGCAACCGCCGGGGCGCTGGCGACTGCCGCCGTCGTCTATGACACGGAGGTTCTGCCCGCGGGCAGCATTCCGGCGGAGTCCTTCGACCGCAAGGTTGACGTGGCACTGACCCCCGGCGGGATCATCCGGCTCCACTAGCGGGCCCGGGCCGGGATGATAGAATTGGCACTCAGGCCCTGCGACTGCTAAAGGATGGACCCCGCCGACAGCCATATCGGCAAGGTTCCCGCCTCGACAGCACGGGACCTGCTCGTTTGTCCCAGAGTGAGGATTTGAAGTGCCCACGTATGCATATGCCTGCAAGGACTGCAGCCACGCCTTCGAGATCGTGCAGTCGTTCAGTGACAGCTCCCTGACTTCCTGCCCCGAGTGCCAGGGCACGCTGCGCAAGAAGTTCAACAGCGTCGGCGTGGTGTTCAAGGGCTCCGGCTTCTACCGGACCGATTCGCGCGACACCAAGGGCAGCACCGTTGCTCCGGCTCCTGCCGCCCCCGCGGCAGCGCCCGCAGCCGCAGCCGCTCCTGCCGCGGCCGCCGCCAGCTAAGCCGGTTCCGCACGCCGGTTGTCCACATAGCCGGTCCCGCAGCTGCCGCCGGGCCCGGCCGCTCCGTAGCGTGAGGCTATGGCAAGTTTCCCCGGCTCAATTGCCGGCGCACTCCCCGGTTCAGGGAGCCCGCCCCGGCCACGCCCGCCGCACAGCCGCCCCCTCAGTCGGCGCCCGCGCCGCGGAAACCGGCGGCACCGGCTGCGCGCGTGGCTGGACCGGAACCGGCGGCTCATCGCGGCCCTCCTCCTGTGCGTCGCCGCCGGCGTCACGGTGCAGCAGCTAACCCCCGCGCCCGCGCAGACTGTTGCCGCCTTCGCGGCCGCGGCGGATCTTCCTGCCGGAAAAACCGTTGAACCCGGCGATGTCAGCCGCATCAGTGTCCCGCCCGGGCTGGTTCCCTCAGGCAGCCCGGCCGGCGAGGCTGCGTTCGTGGGAAAACAGCTTGCAGCGCCGCTGCGCGCGGGCCAGCTCCTCACCGATGCACAAATTCTTGGTCCGGGCCTGCTCGCGGGGAGCCCGCCGGGGTCTGCGGCCGTGCCGCTGCGGATGGCTGACCCGGCGTCCATCCAGCTGGTCTCCCCCGGGCAACTCATCAACGTGGTTCTCACCGGCGGCAACGGCTTCGAACAACCCGGCGAAAGCCGCATCCTGGCCGAGTCCGTCCCCGTGCTGTGGACCTCCGGGCACGGCGGCAGCCCCGGCCCGTGGCTGGCCGGAGCGGACACGGACGGGCTGATCGTCGTGGCGGCCGGGCCCGGCCAGGCACGGGACCTGGCGGGCGCATCCACCCAGGGGAAGCTGTACTTCGTGCTCGTGGCGGCGGCACCGGGTTAGCCTTCCAGGCCCCGCGCATAGCCGGAGCCTCAGCCCCAGTGCGGAGGCTTCTGCTCCTGGAGCCACGCGTCGTGGTCGTAGCTGTCCGGGCGGTCGCCCCAGCGCCGGGGGTCATCTTCGGCTGCCTTGTTCGGCAGCACCCCTCCGGGGACCGTGGCAGGCGTCGCCGCGCGGCCCGTTTTGTCGCCGGACGACGCCGGGGCGGGCCGCCCGCCTACCGGTTCGCCTGCCGTTAGCTTGGATGCGTCTTTGGGTGCGCCCTCGTCGGCGCTGGTGTTGTCCTGGATCTCGCCGTCCGCACTCATGCCGCCGGCCTCCTCACTGCCTGTCAAACCTGCTGTACTGCCCGCCCTGTCCGGCCCCGGATGCTCCCGGTGCCCGGCCTTGCGGCCGCCGGTTTCCCGTCTCTCCGGTGCGGGGCCGGTGAACGTGTGCCCGGCGAGCACGTGCTCCGCCGCCGGCACATCATGAATCGCAAGGTTCTCGATGTCGTCGTCGAAGAACCCGTGCGAAGCCAGCGGCCGGTTGGAGATGGCGGGCTTCTCCAACCCGAGGTAGCCGCCGATCCGGTCCGCACAGGCCGAGGGATCGGTGAAGACCTCTATGGTCCATAGTGGCATGTAACGCCAGCCAAGGCGCTCCAGGAGTTGCGGCCGGAGCCTGCTCCGTTCACGGACACTCATCCGCCGGTAGTGGCTGGTGCCGTCGGATTCAATGGCCACCGGGCGCGGAATCTCGGCGTCGTCCCGGCCGATCGTGGTCATCGGGTCCGCGGCAGCGACCATGTTGAGGACGCCGTCGTACTGGTGCCAGACGCGTGCCCCGCGGGCCCGGAGCCGGTCCCCCAGGTCTGCTACGAGCGGATCAGCGCCGAGCGCCTGCTCGCTGGCCGCGGCCCGCGACGCAGGGCTGCCGAGGTCGGAGTTGCCCGCGATCTCACGGTCCAGCAGTTCGTAGAAGTCCACGGCGCCGTGGCTGAGGCGGCTGACGTCGAGGTCCTCGGGGCGGAAGCAGCTCAGCACGTGCAGGGAGCGGCGCGCACGCGTCATCGCCAGGGCGAACTTCGCGCGGCCGCCGTCGGCGGAGAGGGGCCCGAGGCTGTGCAGGGTGCGCCCGTGTGGTGTGCGGCCGTAGCCCGGGGAGAAGATGACGTGGTCACGGACCAGGCCCTGGGCCCGTTCCAGGTCCACCACGCGGAAGGGCTCATCCCCCGCCGTGAAGAAGCTGCCGAGCATGGGGTAATTGGGCAGCTGCGCCCGGATGGCCTCGCCGATCCGCGCCGCGTGCCGGAGGCTGCCGGTCACCACGGCCAGCGACGTCCGCGGGCGGAGCCGGGCGTGCTCGAAGACGAGCTCCACCGCGCGGTTTACCTCGGCGACAACTGATTCCACGCCGTCCTGGTCAGCGCTGGGCAGCCCGGTGCCGTCGGGCAGGTATTCCACGCTTAGGGCGCGGTCCAGGCCGGTGGCGGACTGTCCCTCCGGGAGCCGGGTGAGTTCCCCGCGATAGAAGCCCTTGCTGAGCTGGCGCACCAGGTCTTCGTCGACGGCGCGGTACACGGTCCTCAGGTTCCACACGGGCAGGACCGCAGCCAGGGCCCGGTAGGCGCTCTCAACGCTCTGGTAGGAGCTCTCCCCGGCGGCGAGCCGTTCAACCCCCACAGTGAAGCTCCGGGGGTTGGCGATCTGCTCATCGCCGAAAGCAATAACCTGACGGGCCCGGGCGATTGCCGGCAGGACGGCCTGCAGCGAGGTCGTCTCGGCGTCGAGGATAACGACGGCGTCGAACGTCTGCTCGATCGGCAGGAGGCCCGTCATGAGGTACGGGCTGACCGACCAGACGGGCACGAGCGTGGGCAGCAGCTCCTGTGCCTGGCCGCTCAGGGCCGCCAGGGTGACCCGGCCGTCCTTCAGCAGGCTCCGGAGCAGCTCGGCCTGGCGCGGGTACTCCCCGATGGCCGCACGCCAGCGCTCGGACAGGCTCCACCGCAGCCGGGCGGCGCCGCTGGCAATATGGGCGTTGTCCGCGAGCCGGTATTCCGCCTCCAGCTGGCGCAGGGCATCGCCGTCGGACATGGCCAGGTAGTCATCGCCGCTGATCATGGCTTCCAGGGCTGACTGCCACCAGGCCAGCTCGAGTTCGGCCGTCACCGAGCCCTCGGGGACCTCACGCTCGGCGAGGTCCGCGAGCAGCTCGCCCAGGCCGTGCTCGCGCATGCTCTCCAACAGCAGCGTGCGCTCCGGCAGGGTTTCGAGGGTCGCGGTGTCCGCGACGAGCTCCTGGACACGGGCCAGGAGCTCGGCGTAGGGTGCGCGGTCCAGGTCGCCGCCCGCGGCGGTGTGCTTGACCGCCTGGCCCAGTTCGGCGAGTTGTGCCGCGAGCTCCCGGTAGAGCCCGGAAATTTCGGCCAGCCCGGACGGCACCGCCGGGTGCCGCTGCGTCGTGGCATACCCGGACCAGGCGGCGCGCTGATCCTGCACGAGGACCAGGGAGCTGTGCAGGTCCGCGATGTGCACGCCGGGCCGGACGTATTCCTTCGCCACCCTCCGGAGCCGGGACCGCTGCATGGAGGGCATGTCGATGCCCCGCTCCCGGCGCCATGCGGAGGACGCCGTGGCGGAGATCAGGTCATGGACGGGCCGGTCGAAGATGTCGGGGGTGAACTTGTCGAGGCTTTCGCGGACGGCGACCAGGAGTTCGATCTGCTCGCCCCATTCGGCAAAGGTCCCGCCGAGCCGGATTTCGGCGTGTTCGGCCACGCTGTCCATGCGTCCGCGCAGCAGCGGCAGGTTCTCCGCCACGGACCGGGCAACGGCCTGTGCTTCCTGCGTTTCCTTGCGGGTCAGCAGGCGCGCTCCGTGCCAGGGGCTGGAGGTCGACGCGCGGCTGAAGCCGCCGAGCTCCGCGGCACGGCGGAGCCGGCCGGCAAGTTCCTCGCGGTCCCGGATGTTGTCCAGCACGCTGCGCTTGAGCCGGACTGTCGTGGCCGGCGCCGGCTGGATTGAGGTCAGTTCGGCCAGCGACTGCATGGCCTCGTACGGGGAGCATCCCCAGCGGTCCCGGACGTTGTGCAGGGAGGCCACGTGGTCCATCAGGGCGTGCCGGTGTCCGGTCAGGGTGGCGTGCAGGTTGCTCAGCTGCGGCTGGAGGGATTTCTCGTTGCGGACGATCGCCCGGATCAGCTGGCCCTTGAGTTGCAGCGGGCTGGCGTTACCGGTGAGCTGCAGCAGCACCGAATCGAGGCCCAGGCTGTCCAGCTGCGAGGAGATCTCGGCGAGGCTGGCCCGCCTGTCCCCGACAACCAGGACGGTCTTGCCCTCATCGACGAGGGCGCCGATGGTGTTGATCGCGGTCTGGGTCTGGCCGGTGCCCGGCGGGCTGCTGACCACCAGCGAGTCGCCGGCCCGGACGGCGTCGACGACGTACTGCTGGTCCGTGTCGGCGTCAAGCAGCAGGAGCTCCCGGGCCGGGTCCCGCTCATCGGTGCTCGGGAAGCGGCCCGGCTCCAGCCGGGGAACGTCGACCCGTTCGCCGGCACCGGCCCGGGCCAGCGCCGTGACGACGGCGTTGTTCTGGTTGATCCACGGATCATCCAGGTTGCCCGACAGGTCCGCGAACGTGGACACGAGGAGGTTGTGTTCGACCTCCGCGCCGTGAATCGGCTGAACCAGGGTGCCCAGCCGGTCCAGGACGGGCTGGGGGTCATAGCGGGCCGTGCTGTAGGCCATCCGCGTCACCGCATTGACGTCGAACACGATCCCGTGGACGGTCTTGAGGTGGCGGACCAGGGCAGGGTTGATCTGCGCCTGCTCGGTGAGCTGCAGTTCATAGTCGTCCTCGCCGGGGCGCACCGTGAGGGAGATGGCCGTGAGCATGACCGGAGCCGAGATACGTTGCGGTTTGCCTCCGACGGCGGAGGTCCAGACCACCGTGCCGGCGGAGAAGTATCCCGCGTCGATGCCGCGGTCGTTGGCAAGTTCGAAGATCTTGGAGCGCAGGTTGCGGGAGGCCCTGGCCGCAATGACGTACTGCTGGCGGTCCCGGATCAGGGTCGAGAGCCGGGTGCGCCGGCCGGCCATCAGCTGGGCGAGCCCGGACGGATGGGCATGGGTCAGGTCAATGGAACCTTCGGGGGTCTTGGTGAAGCGCAGCATCGTATCTGCTCCGGTGACGGGCTTGAGACCCGACAGCCATTTCGTGAACTCCTCGGAGCCCTCGGGGTGGCCCTGACCAACTGACACTGCTGCCTTCTTTTCTGTGCTCGACTTCTCTGCGCTCCCGGTTGCCTGGCTCGCGGCTGCCTGGCTCGCGCGGGAGGCCTTGGACCATACCGGCATGCCTTCGAGGGTAGCCCGAATCACCCGCCGGTGCGGGGCCGCAACACTGGGCGGCGCGAAATTCCACCGGAATTGTCGCCGAACGTTGTGCGGAACAAAAGGAAATGGCCGGCCTCGAAAGGCCGGCCATTCACTCCGCTATTCCCACTCGATGGTTCCCGGCGGCTTGCTGGTGACGTCCAGCACCACCCGGTTGACGCCGTCCACCTCGTTGGTGATGCGGTTCGAGATCCGGGCCAGGAGATCATAGGGCAACCGCGACCAGTCGGCGGTCATGGCGTCCTCGGAGGACACCGGACGGAGCACGATCGGGTGCCCGTAGGTGCGGCCGTCGCCCTGGACACCCACGCTGCGGACGTCCGCCAGGAGCACGACCGGCATCTGCCACACTTCGTCATCCAGTCCGGCCGCAGTCAGTTCGGCGCGGGCGATCGCGTCGGCCTTACGGAGCAGGTCCAGGCGTTCCTTGGTGACGTCGCCGACGATCCGGATGCCGAGGCCCGGGCCGGGGAAGGGCTGGCGGCCCACGATTTCCTGCGGCAGGCCCAGCTGGGCGCCGACCGCGCGAACCTCGTCCTTGAACAGGGCGCGCAGCGGTTCAACGAGCTCGAACTGCAGGTCCTCCGGCAGCCCGCCGACGTTGTGGTGGCTCTTGATGTTGGCTGCGCCTTCGCCGCCGCCGGACTCGACGACGTCCGGGTACAGGGTGCCCTGGACGAGGAACTTGATCTTCTCACCGTGCGCCGCGGCTTCGGCGATGATCGCCAGTTCAGCTTCCTCAAAGGCGCGGATGAATTCGCGGCCGATGATCTTGCGCTTGGTCTCGGGATCACTGACACCGGCCAAGGCGTTGAGGAAGCGTTCCTGCTCGTTGGCCACGTAGAGCTTGACGCCGGTGGCGGCCACAAAGTCCCGTTCGACCTGTTCGGCTTCGCCTTCGCGCAGCAGCCCGTGGTCCACGAAGACACACGTCAGCTGGTCGCCGACCGCGCGCTGCACCAGGGCCGCGGCAACGGCGGAGTCAACGCCGCCGGAGAGGCCGCAGATGACCCGGGCGTCGCCGATCTGGTCGCGGATGCGCTGGACCTGTTCTTCGAGGATGTTGCCGGTGGTCCAGTTCGGCTCGAGCTTGGCGCCTTTGAACAGGAAGTTCTCCAGGACCTGCTGGCCGTAGGCCGAGTGCTTGACTTCAGGGTGCCACTGCACGCCGTAGAGGCACTTTTCCTCGTTCGCGAAGGCAGCCACCTCGGCGCCCGCCGTCGTCGCGAGCACTTCAAAGCCCTCCGGCGCCGCATGAACGGAGTCGCCGTGGCTCATCCACGTGTTCTGGTGCTGGGGCATGCCGGCCAGGATGGACCGGCTGTCGCCGAGGACGGTGGTCTGCGTGGAGCCGTACTCGCGCAGGCCGGTCTTGTCGACCTTGCCGCCGAGGGCGTTCGCCATGGCCTGGAAGCCGTAGCAGATGCCGAAGACCGGGACGCCGGCTTCGAAGAGGTCGGCACCGACGCTGGGGGCACCGTCGGCGTAGACGCTGGCGGGGCCGCCCGAGAGGATGATCGCGGCGGGGTTCTTGGCCAGCAGCTGCTCGGTGCTGAAGGTATGCGGAACCACTTCCGAATACACATTCGCTTCCCGGACGCGGCGGGCAATCAGCTGCGCGTACTGGGCACCGTAGTCAACAACCAGAACCGGCCTGTGGGACGTCTGGGATGCAGTGGGAGTAGTCACCCCACTAGCCTACTTTGCGGCGCTGCCCGCCTGCACATTGAGAAGTCGCTGCGGCCCCCGAATCGCGCCCCGGGTAAGCGATCTCACACGCCCGACGGCGGCTTCCGCTGCACGCGGACATGCCCGGTTCAGTAGCGCTGGGGTGCCTGCGGGTTCGCGGCGAGCTCGGCCTCGACCTCGGCGTGGAATTTCTTCTCGACGAAGAAGGACAGGAACGGCACCACGCCGCCCAGTGCCAGAACCACGAGCTTGGTGAACGGCCAGCGCATCAGGGACCACAGCCGGAAGTTGGAGATCAGGTACACGACGTACATCCAGCCGTGCACGATCAGGACCGTGACGGAGAGGTTGACGCCCCCGATCACTCCCGGCGGCTCGGCGTCGGCGAAGCCCAGGCCGAACGGCTGCCCGGTGACCGCGTCGGTCCCGCCCACGTAGAGGTACTGGCCGAAACCGTACCGGGCGATCAGCTCGGCGCAGAGCAGGAGCAGCATTGAGCCGGTCAGGTAGGCGAGCACTTTGTAGAACTTCAGGGCGGACCGGATTTGGGCTTCAGTGCCGCCGAAGCGGCGCTTCTTGCCGGCTGCCCCCGCGCCGTTGGTGGACTGCGGCTGGATGGCGGGCTGGGGCTCGATCATGATTGCACTCTCGGGTCTGTCGGATAGGGGTTTGTGGAGTTTGGATCTTCGTCCGGCTCTGCGGGGTCCGGGGCTGTGGGGCCGGCTTCGGGTCCGGTTGCGGGGCCGGTTTCGGCGTCGAGCGCGTCTTCGAGGTCGCGGCGGTAGTCGTCTTTGACCAGGCGCCACCAGATGAACAGCGCGAAGCCGGCAAAGACCACCCATTCCACCGAGTAGAACAGGTTCAGCCAGTTGACCTGCTGCGCGGGCGGCTGCGGACCGATCAGCAGGGGTTTGACGGCGCCGCCGGCGGCTGCGGGGCTGACGTCGGTTCCGCCGGACAGTTCGGTCCTGGCGGCGACAAAGCCCGGGTAGCTGCTGACGTTCCAGTCGTTGATGAGCTCGGCGACCGAGACCGCGCTGGCGCGGCCGGGTCCGGGGTCGGTGTGCGCCACCGGGGATTCGGACGGCAGCAGCCGTCCGGTCAGTTCGATGGGGCCCGACGGCGGCGCGGCGGCGTCCGCGGGGTCGGCGACCCAGCCGCGCGCGACCGGAATCCACGTCTGCGGGGAAGCCCCGCTGCCCGTCAGGACGGGAGCATCCTTGACGGCGAAAGCGGAGACGATCCAAAAACCCTTTGCCCCGTCATTGAGCCGGCCCGGGACGAGGACCTGCTTTTGGGGGTCGTAACTGCCGGTGGCGGAGACGATCTGGTCGGCGGCCGTACCGGGAAAAAATTGTCCCGGCTGCAGGACCGAGGTGAGCGGGCGCGTCTCCTCGGTGGCGGTGGAGACCGGAGCCTCCGTCTGGGTTGAGCGGCCAAACTGCCACTGGCTGAGCAGCACAAAGACCCCGGAAATGGCGATCGCGAACACCAGTCCTGCGATCCAGCGGGGCTTGAGGGCAGTTTTTAGCACCTGTTAACCGTACTTCGTCTCCCTGTAGAACACCGAAACGGGGCCCGGCCCGCCCCTAGAGTGGGGCAGCAGGGTCCCTGCGTGGCGACGGAGTCGACACGAAAGGGCCTGCCCCAATCTCTGCCCCAACCTCTAGTGATCGAAGAACACCAGGCTGGAATTGATCAGTTCGGCGATGACTTCGGCGTCGTAGGCCCGGCGGAGGGATTCCCGGAAGGACTCCTTGGACAGGGAGCGGGCCAGCGTCGCGAGCACCTCCAGGTGGTCGGAAAATGAACTCGCCGGTGTGGCGATGAGCAGGACCACCGTGGCGGGCCCGTCCGCGGCGCCGAAATCGAGCGCCCGGCCGTATTTGGTGATGCCGACGGCGATGGAGGTCTGCGAGACCAGTTCGCTGCGGGCGTGCGGCAGCCCGACCCCGCCGGGCAGGCCGGTGGCGAGCTGGTGCTCCCGGGCGTTGACCTGCTCGAGGAAGCCCTCCAGATCGGAGATCCGCCCCGCCTCGTACATGCGCTTCGCGAGCTGGGACGTGGCATCGAGCTTGTCCGTGGCATCCATTTCGAGGATGACCATCCCGGGCGTGGTGAGCTCGGCGTCATACCGGTCCAGTGGTTCCGCCAAGAGATGTCCCTTCGAAGTGGCGCCAGTGCACACCGGCCGGCGCTGAGCCTCAACGCAAGGGAACGATGTCCTCCACACCCAGCCGTGCGGCGTCGGCGGATTCGTCGTCCGGCTGCTGCTGGCTCAGGCGCTCGGCATCAACCCGGGCCAGATAGTGCTTGATTTCGCTCTCGCGCTGCGCATCACTCCAGCCGAGAACGTCTCCGATTAGTTTAGCGACTACCGGGGCGGCGGACACACCCCGGTCCCACGCCTCGATCGAAATCCGGGTGCGGCGGGTCAGGACGTCCTGGACGTGGCGGGCGCCCTCGTGGGTGGCCGCGTATACGGCTTCGGCCGCGAGGTAGTCATCGGCGCCCGGCAGCGGTTCGGCCAGTTCGGGGTTGCTGCTGATCAGGGCCAGGACCTCCGGAGCCATGGCGCCGTACCGGTTGAGCAGGTGTTCGATCCGGGCCACGTGGACGCCGGTCTCCTCCGCCATCCGGTTCCGTTTGTTCCACGCGGCCTTGAAACCACTGGCTCCCAGCAGCGGGATGGACTCGGTGCAGCTGGGCGGGACGCGCTCGTCCATGCTGCGTGTTGCCTCGTCAACCGCGTCCTTGGCCATGACCCGGTAGGTGGTCCATTTGCCGCCGGCCACCACCACGAGCCCCGGGACGGGGTGGGCGACAACGTGTTCGCGGGAGAGCTTGGCAGTGGAATCGCTTTCCCCGGCCAGGAGCGGGCGGAGCCCCGCGTACACGCCCTCGACGTCTTCGCGGGTGAGCGGGCGCTTGAGGACGGTGTTGACATGCTCCAGCAGGTAGTCGATGTCCTTGCTGGAGGCGGCCGGGTGGGCCTTGTCGAGGTGCCAGTCGGTGTCCGTGGTCCCGATGATCCAGTGCCGCCCCCACGGGATCACGAACAGCACGGACTTTTCGGTCCGCAGGATCAGCCCAACCGTGGACTGGATCCGGTCCCGGGGCACTACGAGGTGGATGCCCTTGGAGGCGCGCACCTTCAGCTGCCCGCGGTCCGTCACCATGGCCTGGGTTTCGTCGGTCCAGACGCCGGTGGCGTTGATGACCTGCTTGGCGCGGATGCTGAAGTTCGTGCCGTCCTCGTGGTTGACCACCTTCGCGCCGACCACCCGCTCGCCTTCGCGCAGGAAATCCACCACGGCCATCTGGTTCACCGCATGGGCGCCATAGTGCGCGGCGGTCCGGACGAGGTTCGCGACGTACTTGGCGTCGTCCACCTGGCCGTCGTAGTACCGGATCGAGCCCACGAAGGCGTCGTCCTTCAGGCTGGGGGCCGCGCGCAGGGTCCCGCGGCGGCTCAGGTGCTTGTGGAACGGCACGCCGCGGCTGTGCCCGCCGGTAATGGACATGGCGTCGTACAGCGCGATCCCGGCCCCCACATACGGGCGTTCGAGGAACGGTTTGGTCAGCGGGTACAGGAACGGCACGGGCCGGGCCAGGTGCGGGGCGAGGACGGAGAGGATGAGCCCGCGCTCGTGCAGGGCCTCCTTGACCAGGGCGAAGTCCAGCATCTCCAGGTAGCGCAGGCCGCCGTGGATGAGCTTGGAGGAACGCGACGACGTGCCGGCGGCCCAGTCGTTGGCCTCGACGATCCCGACGGTGAGCCCGCGCGTGATGGCGTCCAGCGCGGCGCCGGCGCCGACGATGCCCCCGCCCACGATCAGGATGTCGAGTTCCTTACCGGGTTCGGAAGAGCCCTTGAGGACCGCGATCGAAGCCTCGCGTTCCGCCGGGCCAAGGGCACCTCCGGCCACGGGAGAACCGCCGGGAAAACTGTTCATGTCACGCCTCCATCCGGATCAAACCTCGTAGGGCACCAGACTACGTCGAAGTCCCCCGGATGGGCAGGGGCCAATCACCGGCCGGCGCGGGGTTCAGTTGCCGGCGTATGGCGAGACGACGACGTCGACGCGCTGGAATTCCTTCAGGTCAGAGTAGCCGGTGGTCGCCATCGAACGGCGCAGCGCGCCGACCAGGTTGGAGGTGCCGTTGGTGTGGTGGCCCGGCCCGAACAGGACCTCTTCGAGCGGACCCACCGTGCCGACATTGACCCTGTCCCCGCGGGGCAGTTCGAGGTGGTGGGCCTCCTGTCCCCAGTGCCAGCCCTTGCCGGGTGCTTCCTCGGCGCGGGCCAGGGCGCTGCCCAGCATCACGGCGTCGGCGCCCATGGCGATGGCCTTGACGATGTCGCCTGAGCTGCCCATGCCGCCGTCGGCGATCACGTGCACGTACCGTCCGCCGGATTCGTCCATGTAGTCCCGGCGGGCGGCCGCGACGTCGGAGATGGCGGAGGCCATGGGCGAGTGGATGCCGAGCGCGCGGCGCGTGGTGGTGGTCGCTCCCCCGCCGAAGCCGACCAGGACGCCGGCGGCGCCGGTGCGCATCAGGTGCAGGGCCGGGGTGTAGCCGGCCGCGCCGCCGACGATCACCGGAACGTCGAGTTCGTAGATGAACTGCTTGAGGTTCAGCGGCTCGTGGTCCTTGGAGACGTGTTCGGCCGAGACGGTGGTTCCGCGGATAACGAAGATGTCGACGCCGGCAGCCACCACGGTCTTGTAGTGCTCCTGGGTGCGCTGCGGGGTCAGGGAGCCGGCCACGGTGACGCCGGCGGCGCGGATCTCGGCCAGGCGCGAGGTGATCAGTTCGGGCTGGATCGGCGCCTGGTAGAGCTCCTGCATGCGCCGGGTGACGGCGGGGCTGTTGGTCTCGTCCGCGAGGCCCGCGATTTCATCCAGCACCGACTGCGGGTTCTCATACCGGGTCCACAGGCCTTCGAGGTCCAGGACGCCGAGGCCGCCGAGCCGGCCCAGGGCGATGACTGTTTCCGGCGACATGGCCGAATCCATCGGCGCCGCGATGACCGGCATGTCGAACTTGTAGGCATCGATCTGCCAGGAGACGGATACGTCCTTGGGGTCACGTGTGCGTCGGTTGGGGACGATCGCAATGTCATCCAGGGAGTAGGCACGGCGCCCGCGCTTGCCTCGGCCAATCTCAATCTCGTAAGTCACTGCTCTAGGTTATCCCAGTCGGCGGTTGTGTCCGTGAGCGGTGCGGCCGGCCTCCGGTTTTCCCGGCGCGCCGCGGAACGGACAGCGCCGACGTAAGCTGGCCGGATGGGCACGAGGTGGATTTTCGACGGCCACATCGCCGGGATCGGCACCGCGTCCGGCCTGCGCGCTGTATTGGGGCTCTGGCAGCAGTCCCCGTTCGGCGCCTTCGCCGACGCCATGGTGGAACTGCCCGCGGGCCGGCGCATCCTGCTGGCCCCGACGGACGAGGCGGCCGACTTCATTGCCGCGGTCTACAACTTCGATGAGGTGCGCGTCGTCGCTGTCTCCGCCCGGCAGGCCGACGGCCTGCTCAGCGTGGACGCCGGGAACCTGCGGGTCCGGGCGAGGCTCGGCGCCAGGACTGCGCTCGGCGCGGCGGCGCGGCTCATCCCGACAGCAGTGGCGGTACATCCGCGGTGGCTGCGTGCCGTGAGCCCGCTCGCGGGCGTGCTGAGCCCCGGGGTGCGCACCGCGGGAACCGCCGGGGCCGGCCGGCGGGAGTACTACGGCGTCACTGATCTTCACCGCATCGACGCCGCCACGGTCAGCTGGGACGGGCTCGACGCCGGTCCCCTGTCCGCGGTCCGGCCCGCCGTCGGCTTCGGCTTCAGCAGCGTCCCGCCGCGGCCCGGCCTGGCCCGGGTCCGCACCACCGTGGAGGCCGGGCCGGTCACTCGCCGCTGATCCCCTCCGTGTCCGGGACGGTCAGCTGGGATTCGAACATGCGGAAGTACCGGCCGCGCAGTGCCACGAGTTCCCGGTGCGTGCCCTGCTCCACGATCCGGCCGTCCTCGAGCATGTAGATGACGTCGGCCTTCTCGATCGTGGCGAGGCGGTGGCTGATGGCGATGATGGTGCTGCTGCGGTCGGCGAAGAGCCGGGTGAAGATCCGGTGCTCGGCGAGCGCGTCGATGGCCGACGTCGGCTCGTCCATGACCATGAAGGAGGCGCCGCGGTAGAAGTTGCGTGCCATCGCCAGGCGCTGCCACTGCCCGCCGGACAGCCCTGACCCCTTCCGCCCGCGCGGGTCCTCCATCCAGTTGCTGACGTGGTTGTCCAGGCCGTTGGGCAGCTTGTTGATGAAGTCGAGGGCCTCGGCGTCCGCGGCGGAACGGCGGACCCGGACGTCGTCGCGGGGCGAATCGACGTCGCCGAAGAAGATGTTCTCCGCCGCGGTGGCGAATTCGTATCTGAGGAACTCCTGGCTGAGTACGGCCAGGTGCCGGTGCCAGGACTTGACGTCGACGGCGGCGAGGTCGACGCCGTCGAGCAGCACCTGCCCGGAATCCGGCCGGTACAGTCCGGCCAGGATACGGATCAGGGTGGACTTGCCGGCGCCGTTCTCCCCCACGATTGCGATGTGCTGGCCCTGCCGGATGGTCAGTGAGATGCCGCGGATGACTTCCAGGTCGCTGCCGGTATAGGTGAAGCGGATATCCCGCAGCTCCACAGTCTTGGGCGCCTCCAACAGGGCCGGGGCGTGGGCGGTGTGCACGGGCAGCGCCATGAACAGCTCGTAATCCTTGAGGTTCGCCAGGTCCTCGTCGATCGAACTGAGCGAGGAGACGAGGTTGTTGGCCGTGGACAGGGCGCGGCTGACGATCTGCTGGACGTAGAGGAACTGCCCCACCGGCTGGGCGTGGGCGATGATCTGGCCGACCACCCAGATCAGGGAGACCACTTCGGCGCCGTACTGCAGGGCGTCGGCGGCGAGCTGTTTGGGGATGTAGCGCTTTTGGAAGTCCAGCCGGCGTTTTTCGTCCGCGTCCCGGAGCCGTGAGCGCAGCCCCATGAGGTAGCCGACGATCCCGTAGAGCCGCATCTCCGCGATGTGCTGGGGGCGCAAGAGGTTGGTTTCGATCATCCGCCGCTGCCGGCGCGAATCGACCTGGGTGTTCCAGTGCGCGATCTGTTCGCGCGAGAGCTTGAACTGCAGGTAGACGCTGGGCACGATCGCGATCAGGACGATCACGGCGATCCACCAGCTGACAAGCAGCAGCGCCCCGATGGCCAGCAGGACGGAGACGAGCTGGGTGAAGATCGCGGCGATCCGGTCCAGGACCCGGGCGTAGGAATCGGCGAAGCGCTTGGCACGGTCGTACAGGTCCACGGTCTCTTTGTCGTCGTAGCGCCAGAAATCCAGGGCCAGGAAACGGTCGTACATGAGATCGCCGACGATCGCGCCGACCTTGAAGCTCATGACCTGCTGGATGTAGCGGTCCACGCTGCTGAATGATCCCCAGAAAAGCCCCAGGACGGCCGTGATGATGACGTAGACGATGGCCTGGGCGCCGGCGTCGGCGTTGCCCGCGTAGGCGGCGGCCAGCGCCGTCGTGGTCAGCGCGGCGAAGTAGGTGGTGACGAGCGGCAGCAGTGCCGAGATCAGCGACCCCAGGACCTTCATGACGACGGCGGACGGTGACGCCCGGAAGCTCACCCGCAGCACCTGCGCCACGGCGCGGGCGTAGGGCTTCAGCGCGAGCGTGCGTTTCGGTTCCCGGGCCGGCACGAGTTCGGACATGCCTCCAGCCTAGTTGCGGGTCGCGGCAACGCCAGATGGCAGCAGGGGCCGTTCTGAACGTTCAGAACGGCCCCTGCGGCGGGTTACCTGGTCAGCGTGCGTGGGTCAGCGCGAACCGTAGTTCGGGGCTTCGACCGTCATCTGGATATCGTGCGGGTGCGATTCCTTGAGCCCGGCCGCGGTGATGCGGACGAACTTGCCGCGGGCCTTCAGCTCGGGGACGGTGGGCGCGCCGGTGTAGAACATGGTCTGGCGCAGGCCGCCGACCAGCTGGTAGGCCACCGACGACAGCGGACCGCGGTAAGCGACCCGGCCTTCGATGCCTTCCGGGATGAGCTTGTCATCGCCGGAGACGTCGGCCTGGAAGTAGCGGTCCTTCGAGTAGGACGTGTTCTTGCCGCGGGTCTGCATGGCGCCGAGGGAGCCCATGCCGCGGTAGCTCTTGAACTGCTTGCCGTTGACGAAGATCAGGTCGCCCGGGGATTCGTCGCAGCCGGCCAGGAGGGAGCCGAGCATCACGGTGTCGGCGCCGGCGACCAGCGCCTTGCCGATGTCGCCGGAGTACTGCAGGCCGCCGTCGGCGATCAGCGGCACGCCGGCCGGGATGGCGGCCTTGGCCGACTCGTAGATGGCGGTGATCTGCGGGACGCCCACGCCGGCCACCACGCGGGTGGTGCAGATGGAGCCGGGGCCGACGCCGACCTTGATGCCGTCGGCACCGGCGTCGATCAGCGCCTGGGCGCCTTCGCGGGTGGCCGCCTGGCCGCCGATGATGTCCACGTGCGCCGCGGCGGGCTCGGCCTTGAGCCGGCGGATCATCTCCAGCACGCCCTGGGAGTGGCCGTTCGCGGTGTCCACGAACAGGGCGTCCACGCCGGCGTCGACAAGCGCCATGGCGCGTTCCCAGCCGTCGCCGAAGAAGCCGATGGCGGCGCCGACGCGCAGGCGGCCTTCCTCGTCCTTGGTGGCCAGCGGGTACTGCTCGGCCTTGGTGAAGTCCTTCGTGGTGATCAGGCCCTTGAGCCGGCCCTGCTCGTCAACGAGCGGGAGCTTCTCGATCTTGTTGGTGGCCAGCTTGTGCGAGGCCTCGTCGCGGCTGATGCCGACGTGCCCGGTGACGAGCGGCATCTTGGTCATGACGTCGCTGACCAGCCGGATCGGGAAGTCCGATTCCGGCACGAAGCGGGTGTCGCGGTTGGTGACGATGCCCAGCAGCCTGTTGCCCTCGTCCACCACCGGGAGCCCGGAGACGCGGTAGCGGGCGCAGATCTCGTCCAGTTCGGCCAGGGTGGCCTCGGGGCCGATGGTCAGCGGGTTGGTGATCATGCCGGATTCGCTGCGCTTGACCCGGTCCACGTGGTCGGCCTGGTCGGCGATGGACAGGTTGCGGTGCACGACGCCGAGGCCGCCCTGGCGGGCCATGGCGATGGCCATCCGGGATTCCGTGACGGTGTCCATCGCCGCGGACAGCAGCGGGGTCTGGACCGTGATGCGCTTGGAGATCCGGGAGGACGTGTCCGCTTCCGAGGGGATCACGTCGGTGTGCCCGGGCAGCAGCAGGACGTCGTCGTAGGTCAGGCCGATAAAGCCGAAGGGGTCGTGTTCGGGCTGGGTCATGAGTGCGCCTCTTACCTTGGGTTACGGGGTTCACGGGTAGGGGTTGCAACAGATGACCAGCCAGTCATTACGGGTCTGGTCTGTGCAGAGGGGTTGAATAAATAGTAGAACCTTGGCGGCGATCCCCATATTCCGCAGCCGCCGGGGACGGTAATGTGCCCGTCCGATGTGAGCCATCCCATCCGGCCCCCGGGGGTGCCGGGGGCCGGGGCGTGCTACTTCCAGCCGGTCGCGGCCAGGAGCCGCTGCTCGAACATCGGGATCATGGTCTGCACGTAGGTCTTGGTCAGGTGGTTGTCGTCTTTGTAGACGTACACGTTGCCGACCACCGCAGGGCAGATCCCGTTGGCGCAGATGAAATCGCTCATGTCCATCAGGTGCAGCCCGGGAACCTTGCCGCGGTAGGCGTCCAGCGGCGAGGACCCGGCCAGCGACTCCTGCTCGGGCACATTGCACTGCGCGGCGGCCTCACCGTTCTTCTGGACGCACTCGGGCATGTTGATGGTGAAGCGCGGGTTGTCGCGGATGCCCACCACGTCCATGCCGGCGTCGGTGAAGGGTTTGATGCCCTCAAGGTACTGCGGCACCTCGGTCTCGAACGGCGCCTCCTTGTGGGTCAGGGACGCGACCGTGAAGACGGCGTCGGGGCGGTGGTCCATGACGTACTGCGCGCTGGCCTTGTTGAAGGCGTTGCAGTCCGCGTCCCGCTCCGGGGACTCCCCGCCGAAACGGCAGTTGCCCTTCAGCAGCGTGACAACCTCCCAGCCGTGGCTCTTCGCGATCGGGCCCAGCGCCGCCATGTACTGCTGGGCGTGCGAATCGCCGAGCACCACGATGCGTTTGGTGACCTTCTCCGGCTTGTTGTTCTGCAGGCAGCCCTGCAGCAGGGGGTCGCTGGGGACGTTCTCGTCGGTGCACAGCCCGTCGATGTCGGCCCACTCGTTCTTCATCGCCGCGGGGGCGGGAATGATCTTCGCCTCCGGGGTGGGCTTGCCGGCGTTCTCCGGAGCGAGGGCGGCCGCCCCGGGGGTCAGTTCCTTCGGCTGGGCTGCCGCGGCAGCCTCATCGGCCACGAGCCGGGTCTGCCACACGGCGACCGGCCCCGCCAGCAGTGCACCGCACGCGGCAATCACGACGGCGGTGCGCCAGGCGCGCCGCTTCGGCCAGTGCCATTCGCGCAGCGGCTTTTCGACGAAACGCGTGGTGAGCACGGCCAGGACGAGGGACGCGGCCACGATGCACAGCCCCTGGACGAGGTTCGGTGCCGTGATGCCGGCGCCGGCGAGGGCCAGGACCAGCAGCGGCCAGTGCCAGAGGTAGAGCGCGTAGGAGTTGTCCCCGAGCGAGACCAGGGGCTTCCAGGTCAGGAAGCGGTCGACGCCGAACCGGCTGCCGCTCTGCCCGGCCGTGATGATTGCGGCGGCGGCCAGCGTAGGCCACAGCGCGATGAAGCCGGGGAATGACCGGTCCACGGTCAGCAGCAGCCCGCAGGAGAGCATGGCTGCCAGGCCTGCCCAGCCCAGCACCACGCGGACCATCCGGCCCGGCTTCAGGTACGGCAGCGCGAGCGCCAGGAGCGAGCCGAGCGCGAACTCCCAGAGCCGGGCGCCGGTATCGAAATAGGCGTGGGCCTGGTTGGTGGCGGTCTGCTGAACGGAGTAGGCCAGGGACAGGACAAAAATGGCGCCGAACGCAGTGGCCAGCAGCGGCCGGAAGCCCAGCAGCGCGTGGTCCCTGCCGGTGCGGCGCCGAAGCGGCCCCCGCAGGAGGCGGCTCAGCAGTGCCGTGCCGGCGAACACGAGCGGCCACAGCACGAACACCTGGCCCTGGATCGACAGCGACCAGAAGTGCTGCAGCGGGCTCGCCCCCGAATGGTCCTGCGCGTAGTAGTCGACCGCGCTGTCCGCCAGAAGCCAGTTCTGCCTGTACAGCAGCGAGGCCCAGGCCTGGTCCAGGACGTCGGGCCAGCGGCTTTGCGGCAGGATCGCCCAGGTGCCGGCCAGCACGCCGAGGACCACCACGACGACGGCGGGCAGCAGTCGCTTGAGCAGGTGCAGCCAGTGCCCCAGCAGCTTCAGCGGTGCACCGGTTTCGACTTTCCGGGTGAAGCTGAGTGTCATCAGGAACGCTGAAATCAGCAGGAAGATGTCCACGCCGCCGGAGACCCGGCCCAGCCACACGTGGTAGGTGACCACCATGAGGACCGCGAGGGCGCGAAGGCCCTGGACTTCTGGACGGTAGCTGGCTTTTCGGCTCGCGGGTGAACCCGCATCCGCTGCTGGCGGGGTGGCGGTGGTTCGCTCGTTCGACACTCAAAACCCTCCGTGACGGCCTCCAAAACCTCAATGTTACCGAAACGTAACTTTCATTGCCAATCGCGGCGGCCCCGTGCCGGTGTCGGCGCGGTCCGGGGAGGGCGCGCCGGCAGCTAGGCTGATACGCGTCTGAGGAGGCCGCGAAGTGATCGTGCAGCTGCGAATCTGTGTCCCCGGCGAGTTGTCCGGGGTTGTTCTCGAGAGTTGCGCCGGCGAGGTCGGCGTCGCGGAAGTCGCCGTGGACAAGGGCGCATCGGTCATGCCGGCGGGGGATGTCGTCGAGGTCCTGCTCGCCCGCGAATCCGTGGAAGGGCTCGTGGAAAAACTCCATGCCCTCGATGTCCAAAAGCTCGGATCAATTGCGATCACCATGCCGGACCTGGTGCTCTCGGACCGCGCGGACCGGGCGGAGGCAGAGGCCCCCGGCGAGGGAGCGGACGCCGTGATCTGGGACGAGGTGTCCCGGCAAAGCGGCGAAGATTCACGCCTGACGTGGAGCTATCTGACATTCCTGGTCCTGGCCACGCAGCTGGCCGCGATCGGCATCGTCACGGACTCCACGATCGCAATCGTCGGCGCGATGGCCGTGGGGCCGGAGTTCGGACCGCTGGCCGCGCTGGCCGTGGCCTTGGTCCGGCGCCAGCGGCGGCTCGGACGCGACGCGGCCCTGGCCCTCGGCATCGGGTTTCCCGCGGCGATGCTCGCCGCTGCCCTGACCGCATGGCTGTCGGTCCCGCTCGGGCTCTTCCCCGCGGATACGCTCGACCGTGGCACAGCCGTCGAATTCATCTACCACCCGGGCCCGTACTCGCTGATCGTCGCCGTGCTCGCCGGAACCGCGGGGATGCTTTCGGTCATCAGCCGGCGCTCGACCACGCTGGTCGGCGTGTTCATCTCTGTCACGACGGTGCCCGCGGCCGGGTTCGTGGCCGTGGCACTGGTCCTGGGCGAATACCAGAAGGCGGCCGGCTCGGCCCTGCAGCTGTTCCTGAACCTGGCCGGAATCGTGGTGTCCGGCGTCGGGGTGCTGCTGTTCTACCGGCTGGTGACCAAACGGCTGTCACCGGAAGCGGCCCTGCGGCTGCGGCGCAAGGCGGGCCGCCAGCAGCGCTGACGGCCCGCGGCGCGGGTGCCCGTTACCCGGCGTTCCAGCCGGTCGCCGCCAGGAACTCCGTCTCGAAGTACGGGGTGAGGCTCTCCATGTAGGTCCTGGTGACGTGGTTGTCGTCCTTGTAGACCATGACGTTGCCGATCACGGCCGGACACACCTGCTTCTGGCAGAAGAAACGGCTGAAGTCCAGGAACTTCGTGTCCGGCAACTGCCCGGCCACCGCTGTGTCGGGCGACGTGGCCTGGTAGTTCTCGGCCGTCGTCGATCCGCAGGCCGCGTAGTCGTCGGGATCATCCTCCAGGCACGCGGGCACGGGCTTGTGCATGCGCGGGGTGTCCCGCAGCGCCACGACAGGGATGCCGGCGTCGTTAATGGATTTGATCGGCGGAACCCAGCCCGGGTCCATGAACTCCGTGGCCCCCGGGGCCGGTTCCGTGCGGGTGCTCGTGGTCACCACGAGGTCCGGCTTCATGTCCAGCACCTTCTTGAGGGTGTCCTTGTTGAAGTCCAGGCAGCCGTCGGAGAGCCCCGGCGCCGGACCGACCGTGACCGGGCAGTAGCCCTTGGTGATGGCCTCCACCTTCCACCCGTACTTCTCGGCCAGGCTCAGGACGGGGGTGGCCCAGACGTGGGCGTGCGAATTGCCGATGATCACCACGGTCTTGGCGGCATTCTGCTTGCCATTGGTGCAGATGTTCGTGAGTTCCTTCTCATTCGACGTGCAGCCGCCCTCATACTTGGGCCAGTCGTCCGCGACGGTCGTGAGGCTGGGAAGGAGCGGGGCGGAAGGGTCGGCCCCGCTGACATAGGCCGGGTCCAGTGCCCGGGCGCCCGGGTTGTTGGCCCAGGCCTGGCTGGCGGCCGCCGCCGTGGCGACGTTGATCTGGAGCTGCCACCCCACCAGCGGCACGACGGCGGTCACCACGGCCGCGGCGATCGCGATGGCGGCGCGCCGCCGCTTGAGCTCCGGCCATTTCCACTCCCGCCAGGGCTTTTCAATGAAGCGGGTGGTGAGGTAGGCGAGCACCAGCGAAACGGCCACAATCACGGAACCCGTGATGGGCCCGGCCCGGTCCTTGTCCGTCGCGGCCAGCGAGATGACCAGGACCGGCCAGTGCCACAGGTACAAGGCGTAGGAGATGTCCCCGAGCCGGACCAGGGGGCCCGAGCTGAGGAAGCGGTCGACGCCAAGCTTGCTGCCGGTCTGCCCGGCCACGATCACGCAGGCTGCGGCCAGGGTGGGCCAGAGGGCCACGTACCCGGGGAAGGATGCCTCCACGTTGAGCAGGAGGCCGCAGCTGAGCATGGCCACAATGCCCAGCCAGCCCAGTCCCATGCGGACCTTCCGGGGAAGCCGCAGGGCCGGCAGGAACAACGCCACGAGGGTGCCCAGGGCGAACTCCCACAGGCGTGCCCCGGTGTCGAAGTAGGCCTCGGTCTGGGACGACCGGGTGTAGAGGATCGAGAAAATCAGGGAGCCGACGAAGATCGCGGCGAAGATGTAGCAGAGCAGCACGCGGTAGCGGAGCTTGAAGCGCCTGGCCACGAGGGCCGCGCCGGCGAAGATCAGCGGCCACAGGATAAACACCTGTCCCTGGATCGAGAGGGACCAGAAGTGCTGGAAGGGACTGGCCTGGCTGTGGTCCGAGGCGTAGTAATTGGTGGCCTGGGACTGCAGGAACCAATTCTCGACGTAGAAGAGGGAGGCCCAGCCCTGGGAGATCACTTCGAGCCAGCGGGTCCGCGGAAGGAAGAGGATGCTGGCGGCGAGGACGGCCACGAGCACGGTGACGGCGGCCGGGACCAGGCGCCGGAAGAGGTGCAGCCAGTGTTTGATCAGTGCCATGGGCCGGCGCTGTTCATAGCGTCCGACGAACTGCAGCGTCATGAGGAACGCCGAGATCAGCAAGAACACGTCCACGCCGCCGGAGACCCGGCCCAGCCAAATGTGGTAGCTCATGACCATGAGCACGGCCAGGGACCGGAGCCCTTGGATTTCGGGCCGGAAAGTGGGCTTGCGGTTTGTCGGCGGAGCGCCGCCGGATTGGGCAGGCGGGACCAGGGTTCTTTGCTGTGTCATAGAAAACCCCTCATACCGGTAACCAAAACGTCCATGTTACCCAACCGTAATCTTGATGGCCAATCGTCGCGGCGGGCATCGCTCTCTATTCAGGCACGCCAAGATGGGAGTTTCCAGTTAATTCGCTGCGGCGTCCGTGCGCCGCCGGGCCGGGTCCGGCCGCAAAAAAGGGACGGCCCGGCAGGTTGCCGGGCCGTCCCTCTTGCGGGCGCAGCTTAGTGCTGGTGGCCTGCGTGCTCGTCTTCGTCAGCCGGCTTCTCCACCACGAGGGTTTCCGTGGTGAGGACCAGCGCGGCGATGGAGGCAGCGTTGCGGAGGGCCGCACGCGTCACCTTGACGGGGTCGATCACGCCGGCGGCGATCAGGTCCTCGTAGTCGCCGGACTTGGCGTTGAAGCCCTGGTTGACGGCGGATTCGGCCACCTTGGCAACCACCACGTAGCCGTCAAAGCCGGCGTTCTGGGCGATCCAGCGCAGCGGCTGGGTCAGGGCGCGGCGGACGATGCCGACGGCGGCAGCCGCGTCACCTTCGAGGGCCTGAACGGCGGAGTCCTCGTCGAGGGCCTTCAGCGCGTGAATGAGGGCGGAGCCGCCACCGGCGACGATGCCTTCTTCAAGGGCCGCACGGGTCGAGGACACGGCGTCCTCGATGCGGTGCTTCTTTTCCTTCAGCTCGACCTCGGTGGCGGCGCCGACCTTGATCACGCCGATGCCGCCGGCCAGCTTGGCCAGGCGTTCCTGCAGCTTTTCCTTGTCCCAGTCGGAATCCGTACGGGTCAGCTCGGCGCGCAGCTGGGCAACGCGGGCGGCAACGTCCTCGGCCGAACCGGCGCCGTCGACGATCGTCGTATTGTCCTTGGTGACCGTGATGCGGCGGGCGGTGCCGAGCACCTCAAGGCCAACGGTGTCCAGGCTCAGGCCCAGCTCCGGGGAAACGACCTGGGCGCCGGTGAGGGTCGCGATGTCCTGCAGCATGGCCTTGCGGCGGTCGCCGAAGCCCGGCGCCTTGACGGCCACGACGTTCAGGGTGCCGCGGATGCGGTTGACGATCAGCGTGGAGAGGGCCTCGCCCTCGACGTCCTCGGCGATGATGAAGAGCGGCTTGGAGCTCTGCAGCGCCTTTTCCAGCAGCGGCAGGAATTCCTGCACTGAGGAGATCTTGCCCTGGTTGATCAGGATCAGGGCGTCCTCGAGGACGGCTTCCTGGCGCTCCGCGTCGGTGACGAAGTACGGGGACAGGTAGCCCTTGTCGAACTGCATGCCCTCGGTGAGGACCAGTTCGGTCTGCGTGGTGGAGGATTCCTCGATGGTGATCACACCATCCTTGCCGACCTTGCCGAACGCCTCGGCCAGGAGCTCGCCGACCTCGTCGCTCTGGGCGGAGATGGAGGCAACGTTGGCAACCTGCGTGCCCTCGACCGGGCGCGCGTTCTCCAGCAGGCGGGCAGCGACGGCTTCGACGGAAACCTCGATGCCGCGCTTGATCTCACCCGGTGCGGCGCCTGCCGCAACGTTGCGCAGGCCTTCCTTGACCAGGGCCTGGGCCAGGACGGTGGCGGTGGTGGTGCCGTCACCGGCAACATCGTTGGTCTTGGTGGCGACTTCCTTGGCAAGCTGCGCGCCAAGGTTTTCGTAGGGGTCATCCAGCTCGACTTCGCGGGCGATGGTCACGCCGTCGTTGGTGATCGTGGGGGCGCCCCACTTTTTGTCCAGTACGACGTTGCGGCCGCGCGGGCCCAGCGTGACCTTGACGGTGTTGGCGAGCTTGTCGATGCCGGCTTCAAGCGACCGGCGGGCAGCGTCGTTAAACGCAAGCTGCTTTGCCATGGTTGTGTCCTTTCAAGACAGAACCCCGCGCAACTGATCCGTTCGTGGCGAAGGATCGGCTGCGCGGGGGTCCAAGAGAGTTACTTTACGACGATCGCCAGAACGTCGCGGGCGGAGAGCACGAGGTACTCGGTGCCGCCGGTCTTGACTTCGGTTCCGCCGTACTTGGAGTAGATGACGACGTCGCCGACGGCAACGTCAACGGGAACGCGGTTGCCGTTGTCGTCGAAGCGGCCGGGGCCTACGGCGACAACTTCGCCTTCCTGCGGCTTCTCCTGTGCGGAGTCCGGGATAACCAGGCCGGAAGCCGTGGTCTGCTCGGCTTCGAGCGGGCGGACAACAATACGATCCTCAAGAGGCTTAATAGAGACCGACACTCGGACCTCTCCTTTTCGTCAGCAAATTCGTGGACTATGAAGCGGTGATGCCAAGGCGTACAGACCGTCGTCGCGGTGCCGGCAGCGCGCCTGGCGGAACGTGCTTCATGTGTTAGCACCCTCCTAGGGAGAGTGCTAATGACGACTCTATGTAACGGGTTAGCACTCGGTCAAGGCGAGTGCCAGAAATTCGTTTCAGGTGAACATCCCCGCACAGGACATGCTCAGCCTGAGGCTCCACCACTGGACATAGCACCCCCCTGTCCACCCGTGGCCGCAAAGAATGAGCATGCCCCGTGGACACCCCAGCCCAACGCCCCGGGCCCGCAGTCACCCGGCCCCCATCAGCCCTCGTCGCCCCGGGACATGCTCAGCCCTGGCCTCCACCATTGGACATAGCACCGCTATGCCCAGCCGTGGCCGCGCAGAATGAGCATGTCCCCCGGGGCGAAGGGGTTCCGCGGGGCATGCCCGCCCCTTGCCGCGCAGAATGAGCATGTCCCACCGGAGGTGCGAAGCATGTCCGGCGCTGGCGCCAAAGAGTGGGCATGTCCGGTGGGGGCATGCGGCTACTGGCCGGCGAGGTCCTCGAAATCGACGTCCTCGCCGTCCTCGGCATCCTCATCGGGGCCGGCGTCGTTGCGGTGCCGGTACACCAGCAGTCCCCCGGCCGCGGCCAGCACGAGGCCGACCAGCAGGAAAATGATCCCGCCGAGCCGGGCCGTGGCATAGGTGTCCCGGATGGCGCGGGCCTCATCCGTGGCGTCCTGGACGCTCTTGCCGCCGACGGAATAGACCGTGGCGTTGAAGGAATCGAGGAAGAAGATGATCACGAGCAGCGCAGCGCACACGACGGCGATCACGGCTCCGGCGATCAGCGCCGGCCGGGCGTAGCGGGCCGGGCCGTGGAGGTGGCGGCGTCCCGGACCGGCGCTGTCCCCGCCGGTGCCGTCCGGTCCGGCCGGGTTTTGCCCGGCCGTGTCCTCTGGGGTGCTGTTGCCTGTACCGCTGTCTTCCATGCCGTCAAGCCTAGCCCGGCTGGTCCGTTCACAGCGGGTCCCCGGCGCTGAACTACGCTGGATGGCATGACTGACGCACCGCAGGAACACATCGCCCCGATCCTGACCCCGGAGGGCTGGGAACTGCTGGCGTCGCTGGGCCCGTACCGCGAGGACGAGGCCTTCCGCCTCACAGCGTCGCTGCGCAAGGCCGGCCACTCCCCCGAACTGGTCTCGGCCGTCCTCACCCAGTCCCGGCTGCGGACGAAGGCCGAGGCCAAGTTCGGCGAGTTCGCCCGGCAAATGGTCTTCACCAAAGCCGGCCTGGAACAGGCCACCCGGCTGACCGTCGCGGCCCGGCACGCGCAACGCTTCGCGGAGGCGGGAGCCGGCCATGTCGCGGACCTCGGCTGCGGGCTGGGCGCCGATGCGATGGCGCTGGCGTCCCTGGACCTGAAGGTCACCGCGGTGGAGATGGACGAGGCCACGGCGGCCTGCGCCACGATGAACCTGATCCCGTTCCGCAACGCCACCGTGGTGCACGCCGATGCCACCGCGGTTTCGCTGGACGGGGTCGACGGCGTCTGGCTGGACCCGGCCCGGCGCACCACCTCTGCCTCGGGCACCAAACGCATCTGGGATCCGGAGGACTTTTCCCCGCCGCTGTCGTTCGTGGAGTCGCTGGCCGGCACCGGGCGCGCAGTCGGCGTGAAAATGGGGCCCGGCATGCCGCACGATTCCGTGCCGGCGGGCTGCGAGGCGCAGTGGGTTTCCGTGGACGGGGACGTCACCGAGGTGGCCTTGTGGTTCAACGGAGTGCGGCGCCCCGGAGTGCGGCGGGCAGCCCTGGTGCTCGGTCCCCGCGGTGCCGCCGAACTCACCAGCGGCGAGGATTTCGACGCCGGCCCGGCGGCGCCCGTGGGCCCGGTGGAGGGCTACCTGTACGAGCCCGACGGGGCGGTGATCCGCGCCGGTCTGGTGGCCGACGTCGCGCTCCAGCTGGACGGACACCTAGTGGACGAGCACATCGCCTACATCTGCGCACCCGAGCTGCGCGACACGCCGTTCGCCAGGGCCTACAAGGTCCTGGACGTGATGCCGTTCCACGTCAAGGCGCTCAAAGCCTGGGTACGGGACCAGGGCATCGGCGTCCTGGAGATCAAGAAGCGCGGCACGGCCGTCACCCCGGAAGAGCTGCGCAAGCAGCTGCTGCCGGGCGGCAGCGCGAAGGGCAAGAACAAAAAGTCGGCTACCCTGGTCCTCACCAGGATCGGCGAGGACCGGGTGGCCATCTCGGTGGAGCCGGTCTAATACGCACGCGGTCCGGCAAAGGCGCCGGCCGCGGCTCCGACAGGGCCACGGCTGCGGCGTCGGCCGGCCGGCTACTGGGCGCGCATGAACTCCTCGGCGGCCCGGACCTGCTCATCGGTCGGCCGGATCCCGGTGTAGAGCACGAACTGTTCCAGCGCCTGGATCGTGGCAACCTCGGCACCGGTGATGACGGTCTTCCCGGCCGCGCGGCCGGCCTTGACCAGCGGCGTCTCAGCCGGAAGGGCGACGACGTCGAACACCACCTTGGCGGCGTCGATGGCTTCCTGCGGGAAGGACAGCGATTCGGCGTCCGGGCCGCCGGCCATGCCGACGGGCGTGACGTTGATGATCATGTCGGCCGTCGCGCTCCCGGATTTCGCTGAGCCCAGTTCGGCCCGCCAGGCGAACCCGTAGAGATCGGCCAGGCCGCGTCCGGTGGCCTCGTTTCGGGCCACGACCGTCACGTCCTTGAACCCGGCATCCCGCAGCGCGGCCACGGTGGCCTTCGCCATGCCGCCGGAACCCAGGACCAGGACCGTGTAGTCGGTCGGCACGGCGTTGCGCTGCAAAAGCTGCTCGATAGCCGTGTAGTCGGTGTTGTAGGCGGTGAGCTTCCCGCCGTCGTTGACGATGGTGTTGACCGAATCGATGGCCTTCGCGGAGGGGTCCATGACGTCCACGAGGGCGATCACGTCCTCCTTGTAGGGCATGGACACCGCGCAGCCGCGGATCCCGAGGCCGCGGACCCCGGCGATCGCCTGGCCGAGGTCGGTCGGGGCGAAGGCCTTGTAGATCCAGTTCAGGCCCAGCTGTTCGTACAGGTGGTTGTGGAAGCGCGTCCCGTTGTTGCTCGGCCGGGCCGAGAGCGAGATGCACAGGGTCATGTCTTTGTTCAGAATGGGCACAGGTCCATTAAACGCCAGGACCGCCCGCGCACCCCGCAGCCCCGCCCGGGACGCCGCCGGCCGGGACCGCCTGTGAATACACTCACGCACCAGGCGTAACTTTGACACCGTTCCGGGGCCGGCCCTGCACTAGACTTGGACCACCCGCGGCCCTGCCAGCCACCCGGCCGGCGCCTTCATGGGAGTTGTCACCCGACACCGCCGGTGGCGCCCCCGGGGGCACGTCCGAAGGGTGTTGCCGGCACATTTCCCCGCAGGACGACGGCCAGGGACAGCAGAACAGTGAAGGGACCACATGAAGATCGAGTTCGCTTCGTCCAGGCAGTCGACTCTTGGCGTGGAATGGGAGCTGGCGCTCGTCGACGCCGAGACCGGTGAACTGGCCTCCGTGGCGAACCAGGTGCTCCGCGGAGTGGCCGCCCGGCATCCCGAACTCAACGAGGACGACGAACACCCGCACATCAAGCAGGAACTGCTGCTGAACACCGTGGAACTCGTCACCGGCGTCTGCACCACGGTGGCGGAAGCGAAGGCGGACCTGAACAGTTCGCTCGCGGCTGTCCGCGACGTCACCGATCCGATGGGCGTGGAGGTCTTCTGCGCCGGGAGCCACCCGTTCAGCCCGCCCCAGCTGCAGCCCGTCACGGACAAGGAACGCTACGCCAAGCTCATTGACCGGACCCAGTGGTGGGGCCGGCAGATGGTCATTTACGGCGTCCACGTCCACGTCGGGCTGGACAGCCGGGACAAGGTCCTGCCGGTGCTGGACGGCCTGGTCAACTACTTCCCGCACTTCCAGGCGCTCTCGGCGTCCAGCCCGTTCTGGGGCGGCGAAGACACCGGCTATGCCTCCCAGCGCGCCCTCATGTTCCAGCAGCTGCCCACCGCGGGCCTGCCGTTCCAGTTCGCTTCCTGGGCGGACTACGAGTCCTACGTCCAGGACATGTTCACCACCGGCGTGATCGACACCCTCTCCGAGATCCGCTGGGATATCCGGCCCGTCCCCGCCCTGGGCACCATCGAGATGCGCATCTGCGACGGCCTGGCCACGCTGGAGGAAGTGGGGGCCATCGCCGCCCTGACCCAGTGCCTCGTCGACGAGTTCTCCACCACGCTGGACCACGGCGGCACGATTCCCACCATGCCGCCGTGGCATGTGCAGGAAAACAAGTGGCGCGCGGCCCGCTACGGCCTGGACGCGATCATCATCCTCGACGCCGAGGGCAACGAACAGCTCGTCACCGACCACCTGCGCGCGACGCTCAAGCGGCTGGAGCCAGTCGCGGCGAAGCTGGGGTGCAGCGCCGAACTGGCCGACGTCGAGAAGATCATCCGGCGCGGCGCGGGCTACCAGCGCCAGCGCCGGGTTGCCGCCGAACACGGCGGGGACCTGCGCGCCGTCGTCCTGGACCTGGTCAAGCAGATGCGGCAGGGCCCGGAAGCCTAGCCCCGCTGCCCGGCGGACGTCCGCCTGGGCTTCCGCCCGCCGGGCAGGAATCCGCGCGGGCTCAGTACAACTAGGTGGAGACGGTCGTGACCGGCATTGAGGAGTCCGGGGCAAACCCGATCCCGCTCGGCTCCACCCCGGCCATCACCAGCTGCGCGCCGAGGGCGGCCACCATGGCGCCGTTGTCCGTGCACAGCGACAGCGGCGGTACCGTCAGGCGGATCCCCGCGGCGGCGCAGCGCTGTTCGGTGAGCTGGCGCAGCCGGGAGTTGGCTGCGACGCCGCCGCCCAGCAGCACCTCGGTGATGCCCTGCTCGCGGCAGGCGAGCACCGCCTTGGACGTAATCACATCCACCACGGCCTCCTGGAAGGCCGCGGCGATGTCTGCGACCGGGACCGTCTCGCCGCGGGCCTCGAACTGCTCCACGCAGCGGGCGACGGCGGTCTTGAGTCCGCTGAAGGACCAGTCGTAGCGGTGCGGGCCCGGTTCCTCGGCCGTGCCCATGTATTTCGGCTGGGTCAGGCCGCGCGGGAACCGGATGGCTTTCGCGTTGCCGGTGCGGGCGAGCCTGTCGATGGCCGGCCCGCCGGGGTAGCCCAGGCCCAGAAGCCGGGCCACTTTGTCGTACGCCTCGCCGGCGGCGTCATCGATCGTGGAACCCAGCAGTTCGACGTCGTCCGTGATGCTCCGGATCCGCAGGATCTCGGTGTGGCCGCCGGAGACCAGCAGCGCGCCCATGTTCTCCGGCAGCGCGTCCGGCGGCGTTGCGGCGCCCTGTTCGAGGAGCCCGACGCCGACGTGCGCGACCAGGTGGTTGATGGCGTACAGCGGCTTTCCGGTGGCGACGGCGAGGGCCTTGGCCGCGCACACCCCCACCATGAGCGCCCCGGCCAGCCCCGGGCCGGAGGTCACGGCGATCGCGTCCAAGTCCGCGAGGGACACGTCCGCCTCCGCGAGCGCCTCGTGGAGGGTGGGGACGAACGCATCGAGGTGGGCGCGGGAGGCGATCTCGGGAATCACCCCGCCGAAGCGGACATGCTCCTCCATGGAGGAGGACACGGTGTTGGTCAGCAGCGTCGTCCCGCGGACAATGCCGACGCCGGTTTCGTCGCAGGAGGATTCGATGCCGAGCACGAGCGGCTGGGTGCGGTTCATGGGCGGCCTGCTTCCTTGGGCTGGGGGCTGAGGGGCTCGCCGGGGAGCTGGAGCCGCATGATCAGGGCGTCGACGCCGTCCCGGTAGTACCGGGGCCGGACGTGGATCTGTTCGAAGCCGAAGCGCCGGTAAAGCTGCTGGGCCCGAGGGTTGTCCGCCCGGACCTCCAGGAGCACGTCCTGCGCGCCGCGGCGGCGGCTTTCGGCAATCAGCTCGCTGAGCAGGGCCGAGCCGATGCCCTTGCCTTCCTGTTCGGGCACCACGGCGATGGTCTGGACGTCGGAGATGGGTTCGATGCACATCAGCCCGGCGTAGCCCACGACGACGCCGCGGAGCTCCGCGACCAGGTAGCGGCGGGTTTCGGCCTGGGCGAGCTCGTCCCGGAACATCTGCTGCGGCCACGCGTCCACGGGGAACAGCCGGCGTTCGAGGTCGTGGACGGCGGGGATGTCCGCGGCATCCATGTCGCGCAGGGTGATGCCGCCGGGCAGCGTGATCGGTGCGGGGTGCTGTGCGCTCACAGGGCACGCTTCCGGGGGCCGGGCACCTGGGCGTCGGACTCGCGGAGGTACAGGGGGGTGGAGTCCAGGAGCTGCTCCCCCGCAGCGAGTCGGGCGAGCGCGGACTGGCCCAGCGAGAGAGCCTCCGGCTGCCGGGTGTTGAATTCCGCAACGGCCTTGACCACGTCGGAGTAGATGCCGGCGCCCGCACCGTACACCGGCAGGTCCGGCAGGTCCGCGGCGAATCCGACGTGCGGGCCGTCGGCCAGGTGGGGCAGCTGGGCATCGGCGAGGGTGTACCGGGCCCAGTACACCTCCTTCCGGCGGGCGTCGGTGGCCACGATGAACTCCGCGGCCGCCTCGGTGGATTCGGCGACCTCGAGGGCGATCGCGTCCAGGCTCATGACGCCGTAGAGGGGTTTGTCCCAGACAAAGGCGAGCGTGCGCGCCGTGACGATCCCGGAACGCAGTCCCGTGAACGGGCCCGGACCGACGCCGGTGACGATGGCGTCGACGTCGTGGCCGCTGACCCCGGCCTCGGCCAGGAGCGCGTCGATGCCCGGCGCCAAAACCTCCGCGTGCGTGCGCGTGTCCTCGGTGGCGAAGCTGGCCAGCACGGATTCCGGCGCGTCGTCGGAGACCAGCGCGGCGCTGGCGACGGCCGAGGTGTCGATGGCGAGGATCAGCATCAGGCGTTCCGTTCCGGGGGCTGGGGCGTGGTCTCGGGCAGTGCGGTCTCGGGCTCACCGGTGCCGGACGAGTCGATGCCGGGCAGCGCCGGCGGTTCGGCCCAGCGCGGGCCGAAGCCGCGGATCACGACGGTCCGGGGCTCGTCGTCGTCGTCCGTGTCGAAATCGAGAACCGGCGCGGCGGCGTCAACGACGGTGGCGGCGGGGCCGGCGTCGGGCGTGTCCCCGGCACCGCCGCGGGTGCGGTGCAGCTCCACTTCCAGCCGGCTGTCGCTCAGGTGTTCCACCCGGGCCCGGCCCCATTCGACCACGGTCACGGCGGTGTCCATGGTGTTTTCCAGATCGATGTCATCGATCTCGGCGGCCGACTCCAGGCGGTACGCGTCCACGTGCACCAGGTCCGGGCCGCCCGGCCGCGGACCCGCGGGCAGGTTGGGGTGGATGCGCACGAGGACGAAGGTCGGGGAGATGATGCCGGCGCGCACGCCCAGGCCTTCGCCCAGGCCCTGGGTGAACGTCGTCTTGCCGGCACCGAGTTCGCCGGTGAGGACCAGCAGGTCGCCGGCTTCGAGGACGGCACCGAGCGCCGCACCGAGGGCGTGCGTCTGCGCCGCCGTCGACACGTCCAGGCGCCGTTCCCACACGGGGCCGCTCACGGCTGCTCGTCGCCGGCGGCGGGCTCTTCGTTCAGGTAGCGGCGCGGCACCCGGGGGCTGATCCGGGTGACGATCTCGTAATTGTTGGTGCCGGCGGCCCGGGCCCAGTCGTCGGCGGTGGGTCCGCCGTCGGCGCCGTCACCGAACAGCACCGCCTCGGCCCCGAGGATGCTCGGGCCCCCGGCCGTGACGTTGCGGGGACCGAGGTCGATCACCATCTGGTCCATCGCGATGCGCCCCACCACGGGATAGTTGACGCCCTCGACCCGGACCGGGCCGCCGGTCGCGACACGCGGGACGCCGTCAGCGTAGCCCAGCGGGATCAGCCCGAGGGTGCTGACGCCGTCCGTGCGGTAGTTCAGCCCGTAGGACACGCCCTGCCCGGCGGGCACGTCCTTGCAGTGCGAGACCACGGTGCGGACCGTCATCGCCGGGCGGAGTCCGAGCTCTGCCGGGCTTTGCCCCTCAAAGGGGGAGAGCCCGTAGAGCCCGAGCCCGACGCGGACCAGGTCGAAGTGCGTGTCCGGCCGGGACAGGGTGGCCGGGGTGTTGGCCAGGTGGCGGACCTCCGGGTCCACGCCGGCGTCCTGGGCGACGGCCAGGACCTGGCGGAACGCCGCGAGCTGTTCGTCGGTTTCTGGCCGTTCGGGCTCGTCGGCGACGGCGAGGTGGGAGAAAATCCCGACGACGCGGAGCAGGCCCTGGTCCTGGTACTCCATGGCTTCACCCACCAGACCGTCCCAGGCATCGAGCGTGGCGCCGTTGCGGCCCAGCCCGGTGTCGACCTTCAGGTGGATGCGCGCGGGCCGTTCCTGCTCGCGGGCGGCGGCCACGATCCGTTCCAGTTCCCAGCCCGAGCAGCCGATGTCGATGCCGGCGGCCACCGCGGCGGCGAAGTTGCTGTCCGGGGTGTGCAGCCACGCCAGCAGCGGCGCCTCGATCCCGGCGGCGCGCAGGGCCAGGGCCTCGGAGATGTGGGCGGTGCCGAGCCAGCTGGCCCCTGCCCCCAGGGCGGCCCGGGCCACGTGGACGGCGCCGTGCCCGTAGGCGTCGGCCTTGACCACGGCCATGACCTTCGCGGGTGAGGCCACCGCTGCGATGTGGCGGACGTTGTGCCGGACGGCGTCGAGGTCGATTACTGCCGAGCGTTCCTCCGCGCGGACCGGCGCGGCCGCCGGTTCGGACAGGAGATCGCCTGTTGCTGCTTGGTAAGTCACTTAACGATTCTAGGGGTGGCGCCGCGGGCCGAAGAATCCGGGCGGCACGGCCTGCCGCTGGACATGCCCTCCCTTCCCCGCGGGACATGCTCATTCCTCACCGCGGGACATGCTCATTCTTCGCGCGCACGAACGGGCATAACAGGTCTATGCCCAGTCCTTGGCCCCAGCGAAGGACATGCCCAACGGTGCAGGAGTACCGCCCGGCCCGGCCCGCGGGACATGCTCATTCCTCGCGCGCACGAACGGGCATAACAGGTCTATGCCCAGTCCTTGGCCCCAGCGAAGGACATACCCAACGGTGCAGGAGTACTGCCCCGCCGGGCCCGCGGGACATGCTCAGACTGGGCCGCGCTCCGGGAGCCGGGAATGAATTCCTCAGCCCAACTGTCAGGGCAAGTTCAGCCCCGTTTGGAGCATGCCCATTCTCGGGTGCCCGCAACGAGGAGCATGCCCATTCTCGGGTGCCCGCAACGAGGAGTATGCTCGCGGGTGGGCACGGCCAACGGGCATCACGGCATCATGTCCGTTGCCTACGGCCGGAGCTGGGCATGTCCAACGGTGAACCCGAACCGGCGCGACTCTCACGCGGGACATGCCCCATCGCGGGCGCCCGCGGCAGGGAGCATGCCCAGTACCGGGCAGGGCCAACGGGCATGACAGCATCATGTCCGTTGCTCAGGGTCAAGATTGAGCATGTCCAGCGGTGGGAGTGACCGCAACCCGCCCCGGGCCTGCCGCCACGCTCCTTCCCGGATTGCCCCCACGCGTTGCCCCTACGCGTCGGACAGGTGGGCGATGGTCGCCGTCGCACGCCGCTGCGCCTGTGACGGAACATCGCGGACAATCTCCTCCAGGAACCCGTACCGGCGCAGCCACTGGCTGCTTTGCCGCTCCTTGCGGGCGTTGGCGCGCTGCCACCAGTCCGCGATGTCCCCCCAGCCGGGCGCGGCGAGGGAGCCGCCGACTTCCTGCACGGCCAGGGCGGCGCACAGGTTGGCGAACCGCAGCCGGTCCCCGAGCGGCCAGCCGGCGAGGCAGCCCACGATGAACGCCGCGCCGAAGCAGTCGCCGGCCCCGGTGGGATCGTACGCGCGGACCGGCAGGGACGGGACCCATTCCTCCTCCCCCGTCTCGGAATCGACCGCCATGGAACCCTGCGGGCCGAGGGTCACCACGGCCACGGGAACCCGGTCAGCGAGCGAATACAGGGCGGACCAGGGGCTGTCCTTGCCGGTGAAGGCCATCGCCTCGTGCTGGTTGGGCATGAAGGCGTGGAAGTGCCGCAGGTTGTCCAGCCGTGCCGAGGACCACACCCCGGTCGGGTCCCAGCCGACGTCGCCGAACAGCCGGACGCCGTTCTTGTGCGCGTCCAGGGCCCAAGGTTCGAGCTCCTCCCCCAGCTCGGCGACGGCCGCGAGCGCCTGCGGCGGGGATCCGATGAGTTCGGTGGATGTCACCGGCGCCGGGTGCCCATGGGTCACCATGGACCGGTCCTTCTCCACGCTCAGGGACACCGTGACGGGAGAATGCCAGCCGGGCACGCGCCGGGACAGGGACAGGTCCACGTGCTCCTGGCCGGCCAGGATCTTCCAGTTGTAGTCGCCGTAGCCGTCGTCGCCGAACGCGGCCGCCAGCCCGGTCCGCAACCCCAACCGGGCCGCGGCAATTGCCTGGTTGGCGACACCGCCGGGGCAGCTGCCCATCCCGTCGCTCCAGATTTCCGTTCCGGGCTGCGGTGCGTGCGGCAGCCCGGTGAAGATGATGTCCTGGAACACGGTGCCGGTCAGGAGCAGGTCGAACCCGTCCGCGGCCGTGCTGCGGACGGCGGACAGCGGGTCAAAACGCCGCGTCGAATTCGCGTCCATATACGGCACACTACGCCGTCCCGCCGCCGGGCGAAACCGCGTGAACGGCGGCCGGAAACGGCTGCGGGGCAGGCAGCGCCGGCGCACCCCGGGCAACGCCGCGGGCGCCGAAGCATAGACTGGGCGCATGCGGCTCACGATCGTCGGCGGGGGCGGGTTCCGGGTCCCCCTGGTCTACCGGGCGCTCTCCGCCGGGCCCTTCGCGGGGCTGGTGCGGGAGCTGGTGCTCTACGACGTCGACGCCGGGCGGCTGGCCGCGATCGAGGCCGTCCTGGCGTCGCTGGCCGGGGAAAGTCCGCCCGGTTCCGGCCCGCAGGTCCGGGCCGTGTCATCTCTCGCCGAGGCTCTCGACGGTGCCGACATGGTCTTCGCCGCGATCCGGCCCGGCGGCACGGCCGGGCGGATAGCCGACGAGCGGATTGCCCTCAGCCTCGGGCTCCTGGGCCAGGAAACCACCGGCGCCGGCGGCATCTCCTACGCCCTGCGGTCCATCCCGCCCATGCTGGAGCTCGCGGCACAGATGCGGCGCCGTTGCCCGGATGCGTGGCTGCTGAACTTCACCAACCCCGCCGGCATCGTCACCGAGGCGCTCGTGCCTGTGCTCGGGCGCCGGGTGATCGGGATCTGCGACTCCGCCAGCGGCCTCGTGCACCGGGCGGCGCGCGCGGCCGGCGTCACGCTCCCGGACGGCAGGCTCGACGGCGTGGGCTACTACGGCCTGAACCACCTCGGCTGGCTGTACCGGCTGGAGTCCGGCGGCCTGGATGCGCTCCCGGCGCTGCTGGCGGACCCCGCGGCGCTGGCGGGCTTCGAGGAGGGCCGCCTGTTCCCGCAGGAGTTCCTGGCCGGCCTGGGCCTCCTGCCGAACGAATACCTCTTTTACTATTACGAGACCGCCCGCGCGGTGGCCGGGATGCGCGGGGCGGACCTGACCCGGGGCGAATCCATCGCCCGGCAGCAGGAGGAGCTCTATCCCCGGCTGGCGGCCGCCGGGCCCGGGGCGTTTGCGCTCTGGGAAGCTGCCCGCCGCTCGCGCGAGGAGGGCTACCTGGCCGAGGCCCGCGCCGCGGGCGAACGCCGGGACGAGACCGACCTCGCCGGCGGCGGCTACGAACGCGTCGCCCTCGCCGCCATGCGCGCCCTCTCCGGGGGCGGCGCGGCCGAGCTGATCCTCAACACAGTCAACACCCTCAACACCGCCCCGCCGGCAGGTCCCGGACCGGGCCCCGAAGCGTCGGCGGCCGTGCCCGGGCTGCCGGCGGACGCCGTCGTCGAGGTCCCGTGCCAGGTGACGCCCGACGGCGCCGTGCCGCTCCCGCAGGACGCGCCGGGGCCGGCGGAACTGGAGCTGATGCGGCGGGTCAAGGACGTCGAGCGGCTCGTGGTGGAGGCGGCGACCACGGGCCGGCGGGAGGCGGCCCTCGCCGCGTTCGCCCGGCACCCGCTGGTGGATTCGGACGCCCTCGCCGCCGGGCTGCTCGCCGGCTACGCGGCCGCGTTCCCGGGACTGCTGGCCGCGCCGCCCCCGCGGTAGCGCCAGGCAAGGCGCCGGAACCGGCGGCGCCGCGGAACAGGCTGCGAACCCGCGGCCGCTGCAGGAGTAGTGTTTTATCCGAACACACATGTGCCGAGGAAAGGGGAACCGTGTCGCTGATCCGCCGGGTCGCTTTCCTCTCCCTGCACACCTCCCCCATGGAGCAGCCCGGCTCCGGTGACGCCGGCGGCATGAACGTCTACGTCCGGGCGCTGGCGGCGGCCCTCGCCGAGACCGGCGTCGAGGTCGAAATCTTCACCCGGTCCACCTCGGCGACGCAGCCCGCCGTCGAACATCCCTCTCCGGGGGTGTGCGTGCACAATGTCCTGGCCGGACCGCCGCGGAAGCTGCCCAAGGAGGAGCTCCCGGAACTGCTGCACAGCATGGTCGCCGAGATCGACCGGATCCGGAAGCTCCAGCCGCACGGCAGGTACGACGTCATCCACTCCCACTACTGGGTCTCCGGCGTGGCCGGACTGGAACTGGCCGACCTCTGGCGCGTGCCCCTCGTCCACACCATGCACACCATGGCCAAGGTCAAGAACCAGCTCCTCGGGTCCGGCGAGCAGCCCGAGCCGCGGCGGCGGGAGGACGGCGAGCAGCGGATTGTCGACGGCGCCGCCCGGCTCATCGCCAACACCGGCACCGAAGCGGCGGAACTGGTCTCGCACTACAGCGCCGACATCGACCGCATCGACGTCGCGCCGCCCGGCGTCGACCTGACCGTCTTCACCCCGGCGTTCCGGAACCGCGCCCGGGCCGACCACGGCGTGGCCCCGGGGAAGTTCCACCTGCTCTTCGCCGGCCGGATCCAGCGGCTCAAAGGGCCGCAGGTGCTGGTCAAGGCCGCCGCGCTCCTGCGGTCCCGGCGACCGGACATCGACCTGCAGCTGACCATCGTGGGGGCCGTGAGCGGCGCCAAGGACTTCAACCTGAAGACACTGATCAGCACCGCCGGAATGGACGACGTCGCCACCCACCACCCGCCCGTCAACGCACCGGAGCTGGCCGGCTGGTACCGCTCGGCCGACGTCGTCGTAATGCCCTCCTACAGCGAATCCTTCGGGCTGGTGGCCCTGGAGGCGCAGGCCTGCGGAACCCCTGTCCTCGCCACCAAGGTCGGCGGGCTGTCCCGCGCCGTGCAGGACGGGCGGACCGGGATGCTGGTGGAGGGCCATAAGGCCTGCGACTGGGCCGACGCCCTCGAGGCCCTCTACGACGATCCCCAGACCCGCACCGACATGGGGCGTGCCGCCGCGATCCATGCCCAGGAATTCGGCTGGCAGCGCACCGCCGCGATCACACTGGAGAGTTACCACACCGCCCTGAGCCAGTACTTTGGAACCCTGAGCATGCCGGTGGGCCATACCCCCTGACCGGACCCCCGATCCCCGGGCCGGAGACACCGGACCGGGACACCCGCTGACGCCACGAGCGAAAAGGACAACGATGTCTGAGACCACCACCGCCGGAAACACCGTCCCCAGCGACCTTGAGATTGCCCAGCGGGCCGTGATGCAGCCGATCGGGCAGATCGCGGCGGCGGCCGGCATCAACCCCGATGCGCTGGAGCTCTACGGACCCTACAAGGCCAAGATCGATCCGGCCCGGCTGCAGGCCCCGGCCGGCGCCCCGGCGCACACGCCCGGAAAAGTGGTGCTCGTCTCGGCGATGTCCCCCACCCCGGCCGGTGAGGGGAAGTCCACCACCACGGTGGGGCTCGCGGATTCCCTGGCCCGGGCCGGGCACAAGGTGATGATCGCGCTGCGGGAGCCCTCGCTCGGGCCCATCCTGGGCATGAAGGGCGGCGCCACCGGCGGCGGCTACTCCCAGGTCCTCCCGATGGACCAGATCAACCTGCACTTCACCGGCGACTTCCACGCCATCACGTCGGCGAACAACGCCCTCATGGCCCTCGTGGACAACCACATCTTCCAGGGCAACGAGCTGAACATCGATCCGCGGCGGATGACGTTCAAGCGGGTCCTGGACATGAACGACCGCTCCCTGCGCGAGGTCGTGATCGGTCTCGGCGGTCCGGCCCAGGGCGTCCCGCGGCAGGACGGGTTCGACATCACGGTGGCCTCGGAGATCATGGCGGTGTTCTGCCTCGCCACGGACCTGAACGATCTGCGCGAACGGCTGGGCCGGATCACCTTCGGCTACACCTACGACCGCCGGCCGGTCACCGTGGCCGACCTCGGGGTCCAGGGCGCCCTGACCATGCTGCTCAAGGACGCCATCAAACCCAACCTCGTGCAGACCATCGCCGGCACCCCAGCCCTCGTGCACGGCGGCCCGTTCGCCAACATCGCCCACGGCTGCAACTCCCTCATCGCCACCCAGACGGCCCGCAGCCTGGCCGACATCGTGGTGACGGAGGCGGGCTTCGGCGCCGACCTTGGCGCCGAAAAGTACATGGACATCAAGGCGCGGATGGCCGACGTCGCCCCCTCCGCCGTCGTCCTCGTCGCGACCGTCCGGGCCCTCAAGATGCACGGCGGCGTCGCGAAGGACCTGCTCAAGGAACCCAACGTGGAGGCGCTGGCCGCCGGCGTCGCCAATCTTCAGCGGCACATCCGCAACGTCGAAAAATTCGGGATCGTCCCGGTGGTGGCGGTCAATAAGTTCGCCACGGACACCGCCGAGGAACTGGACTGGCTGCTCGAGTGGTGCGCCGCGGAGGGCGTCCAGGCCGCGGTGGCCGACGTCTGGGGCCGCGGCGGAGGCGGCGACGGCGGGGACGAGCTCGCGGCGAAGGTGGCGGCGGCGATCGATGCCCCGCACGGCTTCCGGCACCTGTACCCGCTGGACATGCCCATCGAGGACAAGATCCGCACCATCGTGCAGGAGGTTTACGGCGCCGACGGCGTGGACTTCTCGGTCCCGGCCCTCAAGCGGCTGGCCGAGATCGAGAAGAACGGCTGGTCCGGGATGCCCGTGTGTATGGCGAAAACCCAATACTCCTTCACCGACGACGCCACCCGGCTCGGCGCCCCCAAGGGCTTCACCGTCCACGTCCGCGACCTCATTCCCAAGACCGGCGCCGGTTTCATCGTCGCCCTCACCGGCGCCGTCATGACCATGCCGGGCCTGCCCAAGGTCCCGGCCGCGATGCGCATGGACGTCGACGCCGCGGGCAACCCCACCGGCCTCTTCTAACCCGACCCTCCCTCACCTCTCGCGCGCCCCCACCCGACGCTCCCTCACCTCCCGCACGTCCCCACCCGACGCTCCCTCACCTCTTGCATTGCGCCGATGGCGGGGCCGCCGTCGTGCGCCTGCTTTGGTAAGTCAATGCTGCCCACCTGTGGATAACGCCTGCACGGCTTTCCAAATCGGTACACAATGCGACCATGAAAACGCCAAGGGAACTCCCCGGCCAACTCACCGCTGCTCCGTTCACGATTGCCGCGGCCAGATCGCTGGGCATTCCGAATACCAGGCTCAGACAGTCCGACATCATTCACGTCAGCCGGGGACTCTACCGGCCGGCTGCGTGGAACTTCGAACTGGAGTCGGCGGCTCGTGCGTTGTCCGCTGCCTCGCCCGGGGCTTGGATCTCGCACGTCACGGCTGCCAGGCTCAGATGCCAGATCCTGCCTCCGTGGCTCTCGGACTCCGATGAGCTCCACTTGAGCAAGCCGCGAGCGCTCCCGGAAGTCCGGCGCAAAGGCGTTCTCGGGCATACGGTCCTTGCACTCGACGGCGAGGTCGAAACGGTGGACGGAATCCGGATCAGCACGCGCCCCCGGACCTGGCTCGATCTCGCCCGGCGGCTCAACCTGCCAGAGCTGGTATGCATGGGCGATGAGCTTGTCCGGATTCCCCGGCCTGAGTTTGAGGGGCGCAGCGAGCCATACGCGACCTTCGACGAGCTGCGTGCCATGGTGGGGCGTCACCCGAATCTGCAGGGAATCGTCCGTGCCCGGGCCGCACTGGACTTGATGCGCGTTGGCTCGGATTCCGCGCCGGAGACGCTCCTGCGCCTCGCGATGTGCGACGCCGGACTCCCTGAGCCGGAACTGCAGCTCCGGCTGCACCCGGCCGGCCCGTTCTCGCCGACGGCGGACCTTGGGTATCGCCGTCGTCGTCTGGCGATTCAGTACGACGGCGGGCACCACCTGGTCGCTTCTCAAGTAGTGAGCGATCGCCGCCGTGACAGGGCCTTCGAGGCTGCAGGCTGGACGGTCCTCGTCCTCACCCGTGACGACCAGTCCGATGGCTATGCCGGCGCCGTCGCCAAAATCAAGCGCATTCTCCGGACTTCGTATCTCAGTCCGGCCGCCGCAGCGGGATTTTCCAGCACCATCTGAGGTGAAGGAGCCCTCTCCTGCGGTTGTGACGGAGGGTCGATTGCATCCCGACCAGAGATGCCGGAGCGTTCCCACTTTCCCCGGGAATTGCGACGCTCCCCCACCACAGGTGAGGGAGCGTCGGGTCTGGACACCCCAAAAGTGAGGGAGCGTCGGGTTGGGACACCCCAAAAGTGAGGGAGCGTCGGGGGTGGAGGGGCTAGCGCTCCAGGTCGCCGCGGATGAAGGCCTCGACCTTTTCGCGGGCGAGGTCGTCGTTGAACTGCTCCGGCGGGGACTTCATGAAGTAGCTTGAGGCGGAGAGCAGCGGGCCGCCGATGCCGCGGTCCAGGCCGATCTTGGCGGCGCGGATGGCGTCGATGATCACGCCGGCGGAGTTGGGCGAGTCCCAGACTTCCAGCTTGTATTCCAGGGACACGGGGGCGTCGCCGAAGTTGCGGCCCTCGAGGCGGACGAAGGCCCACTTGCGGTCATCGAGCCACTGGACGTAGTCGGACGGGCCGATGTGGACGTCCTTGGCGGCGAGCTCGGCCTCGACGTTGGAGGTGACGGCCTGCGTCTTGGAGATCTTCTTGGACTCGAGCCGGTCGCGTTCCAGCATGTTCTTGAAGTCCATGTTGCCGCCGACGTTCAGCTGGTACGTGCGGTCCAGGGTGACGCCGCGGTCCTCGAACAGCTTGGCCATGACGCGGTGCGTGATGGTGGCGCCGATCTGGCTCTTGATGTCATCGCCCACGATCGGGACGCCGGCGGCGGTGAACTTGTCCGCCCACTCCTTGGTCCCGGCAATGAAGACGGGCAGGGCGTTGACGAACGCCACGCCGGCGTCGATCGCGCACTGGGCGTAGAACTCCGCGGCTTCCTGGGAACCGACCGGCAGGTAGCAGACCATGACGTCAACCTTGGCGTCCTTGAGGGCCTGGACGACGTCGACCGGCTCCTCCGGGGACTGCTCGATGGTCTCGAGGTAGTACTTGCCAAGGCCGTCCAGGGTGTGGCCGCGCTGGACGGTGACCCCGGTCGGCGGGACGTCGGCGATTTTGATGGTGTTGTTTTCGCTGGCCAGGATGGCGGCGGAGAGGTCCTGGCCGACCTTCTTGCCGTCGACGTCGAACGCGGCGACGAACTCGACGTCGCCGACGTGGTACTGGCCGAACTCCACGTGCATCAGGCCCGGAATCGTGGCCTTGGGGTCGGCGTCCTTGTAGTACTCGACGCCCTGGACCAGCGAAGCGGCGCAGTTACCTACGCCGACGATTGCAACACGAATCGGATGTGAAGACACGGAACTCCTTTTGAGGACAAGGCTGACCGGCGCGGCCGCACCCGGTCGAACGGCTCAGCTGCGAAGCTCAGCGGTACGGCTCTGTGGTGCGGGCGGCAGGCTGACACGGCGCGGTAAGGCGCCCTTAGTAGTTTAGACAACACCGCCGGGGCCGCGGTTGTTCCCCGCGGTCCCGGCGGTGTGTGTGACGGCCGGCCTGCGGCCCACTTCTGCGGCCTACTTCTGCGCCCACAGGTTGATGTCGGATTCGACGGCGAACTCGTCGATCGCCGTCAGCTCATCGGCGGTGAACTCCAGGTTGTTCGTGGCGGCGAGGGTGTCCTCGAGCTGGGCGACGCTGGACGCGCCGACCAGCGCCGACGTGACGGAGGCGCCCTTGCCCTGTTCGCGGAGAATCCAGGCGATGGCCATCTGGGCGAGCGTCTGCCCGCGGCCCTGCGCGATCTGCTGCAGCCCGCGGACGCGGGCGAGGTTCTCCTCGCTGATCATGCCTTCGTCCAGCGACTTGTGCTGCGCGGCGCGGGACCCGGCGGGGATCCCCGTGAGGTAGCGGTCGGTGAGCATGCCCTGCGCCAGCGGCGAGAATGCGATGGACCCGGCACCCACCTGCTCCAGCGTCTCGTAGAGGTTGGGGCTGCCGTTCTCGGTCCAGCGGTTCAGCATGGAGTAGCTGGGCTGGTGGATCAGCAGCGGGGTGCCGAGGTCCTTCAGGATCCGCGCCGCCTCGAGGGTCTGCTCCGGGGTGTAGGACGAAATGCCGGCGTAGAGTGCCCGGCCGGAGCGCACGGCCTGGTCCAGCGCGCCCATGGTCTCTTCCAGCGGCGTTTCGGGGTCCGGACGGTGGCTGTAGAAGATGTCGACGTAGTCCAGGCCCATCCGGTTCAGGGACTGGTCCAGGCTGGCCAGCAGGTACTTGCGGGAGCCGAAGTTGCCGTAGGGGCCCGGCCACATGTCGTAGCCGGCCTTGCTGGAAATGACGAGTTCGTCGCGGTACGGGGCGAAGTCGTCCTTGAGGTGGCGGCCGAAGTTGGTTTCGGCGCTGCCGTAGGGCGGGCCGTAGTTGTTGGCGAGGTCAAAGTGGGTGACGCCGAGGTCGAAGGCGCGGCGCAGGATGGCGCGCTGGACCTCGAACGGCTTGTCATCGCCGAAGTTGTGCCACAGGCCCAGCGAGATGGCCGGGAGTTTCAGGCCGCTGCGCCCCACACGGCGGTAGGGCATGGTGTCGTAGCGGGAGTCCGCTGCCATATAAGTCATACGTCTTATCCTGCCTTAGTTGATGAGAATCGCGGCGCTGTGGCCCGGGAGCTCAAGCCGTCCGGCCGCGTCGAGAAGGACGCCGTCGTCGGTGGTCAGGGCGAGCGAGCCGCCGCCAACGGGTATCCGCCGGGTTTCGGCGGAGAAGTTCATCGCCACTTCCGCGGACCCGCGGCGCAGCCGGAGCCAGCCGTCGTCCTCGCTGAAGTCGACGGCGGTCTCCCCGAACCCTGCACCCGCGAGGTCCGGTGTGCTGCGGCGCAGCGCGATGAGTGCCCGGTAGAGCTCCAGGAGCCGGGCGTGGTCCCCTTCACCGGCCTCGGCCCAGTTCAGTTTGGACCGGGTGAAGGTCTGCGGGTCCTGCGGATCGGGCACGACGGCGGCATCCCACCCCATGCGTTCGAACTCCTTGATCCGGCCCTCGGCCGTCGCTGTGCCCAGTTCGGGCTCCGGGTGCGAGGTGAAGAACTGCCAGGGCGTGGTGGCCCCGTATTCCTCGCCCATGAAGAGCATGGGTGTGAACGGCGAGGTCAGGGTGGCGACGGCGGCGAGCGCCAGCTGCCCGTAGCCCAGGGTCTGGGACAGCCGGTCCCCGGTGGCCCGGTTGCCGACCTGGTCGTGGTTCTGGCTGCAGACCACCAGCGCTGCAGGGTGGACCAGGGCCTGGCTGATGGGCCGGCCGTGGTGGCGGCCGCGGAAGCTGGAGTAGCTGCCGTCATGGAAGAAGCCGCGTTCCAGGACCTTGGCCAGGGCGGCCAGGGACTCGAAGTCGGCGTAGTAGCCGGTGGCCTCGCCGCTGACGTTGACGTGGACGGCGTGGTGGAAGTCATCGCTCCACTGCCCGGCCAGGCCGTAGCCGTTGGCGTCCCGCGGGTAAAGCAGGCGCGGATCGTTCAGGTCCGATTCCGCGATCATGGTGGCCGGACGCCCCGTCTCCGCGGAGACCTGATCGGCCAGCGCACCGAACTCCTCGAGCAGGTGCACCGCGCGCTCGTCCCTGAAGGCGTGCACGGCGTCCAGCCGCAGGCCGTCCACGTGGTAGTCCCTTAGCCACATTGCGGCGTTGTCCAGGATGTAGCGGCGGACCTCATCGGACCCCGGGCCGTCCAGGTTGACGGAGTCGCCCCAGGTGTTGCCCTCCCCGGATTTGAGGTACGGCCCGAACCGCGGGAGGTAGTTCCCGCTGGGGCCGAGGTGGTTGTAGACGACGTCCTGGATGACGCCGAGGCCGGCGGCATGGGCGGCGTCCACGAAGCGCTGGTACGCGGCCGGGCCGCCGTAGCCCTCATGCACGGCGTACCAGAGGACGCCGTCGTAGCCCCAGTTGTGCGTGCCGTTGAACCCGTTGACCGGCAGCAGTTCAACGAAATCGATGCCGAGCCCGGCCAGGTAGTCCAGCTTCCCGGCCGCGGCGTCCAGCGTTCCCTCCGGGGTGAAGGTGCCGACGTGCAGTTCGTAGATGACGGCGCCCCGGAGGTCCCGGCCGGCCCACTGCCCGTCCGTCCAGCGGTGCTGTCCGGCGTCGAACGTGCGGGAGAGCGCGTGCACGCCCTCGGGCTGCCGCCGGGACCGCGGGTCCGGCAACGGCGTGGAGTCCCCGTCCACCAGGTATCCGTAGTCCACGTCCCCCGACGCCGGCGCGCCGGGGGCCGTCCACCAGCCGGCCGTCGGGTCCCCGGCGGCGCCGTCGCGGCGGACCATGGGGTACCGCTCGCCGCCGGCGACGAGCGTGACGGCGTCCGCCTCCGGTGCCCAGAGGTCGAATCGTGCGGTCCCGTGTGCGGGCAGAGTCATTGCCGTTCCCCTCAATCGGTTCGTCAGGACGTGCGCCTCAGGCGGCCGGCACGAGGAGGGCCACCGGGTAGTCCCGCAGGATATCCCCCGCCGCCACCGGGCCCGGGCCGTGCGTCCGGCCGGTCAGTTCATCGGTCATGGCGGCGGCGAGCCGGATGGCGGTGTCCTGCCAGCCGCCGCGCTGTTCGAGTCCGCGGGGCAGCCGGGTGGCGAGCGTGATCGCGCCGGGGGCCGTGCCGGAGCCGCGGTCAAAGCCGAGCAGGTGCCCGGCGGCGGCACCCGTGGCGGTCACCGGGGCGTACCCGGTGAACAGTTCCGGCCGGTCCCGCCGCAGGCGCAGCGCCCGCGAGGTCACCAGGAGCTTTGCTTCCTCGTCAAGGTACGACGCCGGACGCTCACCGGCGTCGAGCGCCGCCAGGGCGCGCTGGCGGGCGCCGAAGTCGAACGGACGCCGGTTGTCCGGGTCGGTCAGCGACCGGTCCCAGAACTCGGTGCCCTGATAGACATCCGGCACCCCGGGCATGGTGAGCTGGACCAGCTTGGCGCCCAGCGCATTGACCGCACCGTACGGGGCCAGCAGGCCCGCGAGCGATTCCAGTTCCGCCGTCACGGCCGGGTCGTCGAAGCAGGCGTCGACGGCGGCGGCCAGCTTCGCTTCGAAGGCCTCGTCCGGGTCGATCCAGTTGGTTGAATTCCCGGCTTCCCGGGCCGCTTTCCGGGCGTAGGACTGCAGGCGGTCCCGGTCCGCCGGCCAGACCCCCGCGATTGCCTGCCACAGCAGGTTGCTGAGCGGGCCGTCGGGCAGGGGTGCCAGCGCCTGCAGTCGCCGCAGGGACGCCTGCCACTGCGGCGCCAGCTCGGCCAGGACGGAGATCCGGGCGCGGGTGTCCTCACTGCGCTTCGTGTCGTGGGTGCTCAGCGTGGTCATGGACAGCGGAAGCTCGGCCTGTCTGCGGGCCATCCTGGTGTGGAACTCCTCCGGGGTGAGCGCGAACTCCGTCGGGTCGGCGCCGACCTCCGTGAGGGTGCCCAGACGGGTGTAGCGGAAGAACGCGGTGTCCTCCACGCCCTTGGCCATCACCATGCCCGAGGTCTGCTGGAAGCGGATGCCGAGTTCGGCGTCGGCGTCCAGCAGCAGCGGCAGGAGCGTGCCGATAGCCTCCCCCAGGTCGGGGCGGCGCCGGGCGGCCAGCGCGCAGGCTTCCCGGAGCACGTCGGCGCCGTCAGGAAGGTAGCTGCGGTAGACCGGGAACGCGGCAATAATCTCGGACAGCGCGTCCGCCGCGGTGTCCTGGTCCCCGCCGGCGCCGGCGGGGACCAGCCGGGCCAGCCGCAGCATTTCCGCGTGCAGGATGCCGTCGGTGATCCGGCGTTTGGTCCCGTGGATCATCTCCTCATAGTCGGCCGCCTGGCCGCCGCGCAGTTCGGCGTCGAGGGCGTCAAGCTGGCCCTGGCCGGCAGCGTCGACGAACACCCGGTCCACGTCCGCGAGGGCGTCGTAGCCGGTGGTGCCCTCGCACTGGAAACCGGCCGGCAGGGCCTCTCCGGGTTCCAGGATCTTCTCGATCAGCAGGTAGCTGCCGCCGGTCACGTCGCGCAGCCGGCGCAGGTAGCCTTCCGGATCGGCGAGGCCGTCCGGGTGGTCGATCCGCAGCCCGTCCACGAGTCCTTCCCGGAACCAGCGCGCCACCTCCGCGTGGGCCTCGTCGAAGACTTCGGGCAGTTCCACCCGGATCCCGGCAAGGCTGTTGACGGCAAAGAACCGGCGGTAGTTCAGGTCCGTGTCCGCCCGGCGCCAGCCGATCAGCTCATAGTGCTGCCGGTCGTGGACCTCGCGGGGATCGTCGGCAGTAGGGTCACCTGCGGTGAAGGTGCCCTCGGCCAGCGGAAACCGGTGGTCGTAGTAGCGCAGCTCGCCGTCACGGATCTGCAGCGCGTCCACGTCCGAGTCGTCGCCCAGCACGGGGATGCGGACGCGGCCGCCGCCAAAGTCCCAGTCGACGTCGAACGCCTGTGCGTAGCGGGACTGCCGCCCCTCCTTCAGCAGGGACCACCACCACGGGTTCTGCACCGGGGTCGCGACACCCACGTGGTTGGGCACGATGTCGACCAGCACGCCCATGCCGGCCTCCCGTGCCGCCGCCGATGCCGCCAGCAGGCCCTCCGGGCCGCCTCGGTCCGGGTCGACGGCGGAGGGATCGGTGACGTCGTAACCGTGGTCCGAGCCCCGTTCCGCCGTCAGGATGGGCGAGAGGTAGATCCAGTCCACGCCCAGCGATTTCAGGTAGGGCACGATCCGCGCGGCATCCTGCAGCGTGAAGCCGGGCCGGATCTGCAGCCGGTACGTCGAGGCCGGCGTCCTCACGAAGCCGGGCCCTTTTTGGACCGCTGCTTCTTGGCCGGCTTCGCCTTGGGCGCGGGCTCCGGGTCGGCCGCCGGCCCGGTTTCGGCGCCAGCTTCCGGCGCGGGCGCGGCGTCCGGGTCGGCGGGAGCCTCGTCAACCGGGGCTTCTTCGGTAGGAGCCTCTTCAACGGGGGCTTCCTCCGGAGCCGAGTCAGCCGGCGCCTCGTCGGCGGGAGCCTCGGCCCGCGCGGCCAGGGACGCGGCGGCGGAATAGTCCACCTCCACTTCCGGGCCCGAGTAGGAGCGCAGCACCACGAGGGACTTCGCCGCCAGCGACAGGACGGACCCGGCCTTGAGCGGCTCGTCGGTGTCGCCGTCGGCGGTGTCCACCATGAGGTCCCAGAACGGCGAGTATTCCTCGGACGGGAGCAGGAAGTCCACGGAATCGTCGTGGGCGTTGAAGGCCAGGATGAAGCTGTCATCGGTGATCCGGCGGCCGCGCGAATCCTGTTCCTGGATGCCGTGGCCGTTGTAGAACACCCCGATGGTCCGGCCGAAACCGCTGTCCCAGTCCTCCGGCAGCATTTCCTTGCCGTCGGTGTTGAGCCAGACGATGTCGGGCAGCTTCTCGCCCTCGCCGCGGCGCACCGGCCGGCCGTCAAAGAAGCGGCTGCGCCGGAAGATCGGGTGGTCTCGGCGGATCTTGTTGACCATGGCCGTGAATTCCACGAGCGGCTGGTCCGCGGAATCCCAGTGCACCCAGCTCAGTTCGGAATCCTGGCAATAGGTGTTGTTGTTGCCCTGCTGGGTGCGGCCGAGCTCGTCGCCGTGCAGGATCATCGGCACGCCCTGCGAGAGCAGGAGCGTCGCAATGAAGTTGCGCTGCTGGCGGGCGCGCAGCGTCAGGACGGCGTCGTCGTCGGTGTCGCCTTCGGCGCCGCAGTTCCACGAGCGGTTGTGCGATTCGCCGTCGTTGTTGCCCTCCCCGTTGGCGTCGTTGTGCTTCTCGTTGTAGGAAACGAGGTCGAGCATGGTGAAACCGTCGTGGGCCGTGACGAAGTTGATCGAGGCCACCGGCCGCCGGGCCGAGCTCTCGTAGAGGTCGGCCGAGCCGGTCAGCCGCGAGGCGAACTCGCCGAGTGTCGACGGCTCGCCGCGCCAGAAGTCACGGACGGTGTCGCGGTACTTGCCGTTCCATTCGGTCCATTGCGGCGGGAAGTTGCCCACCTGGTAGCCGCCGGGGCCCACGTCCCAGGGCTCGGCGATCAGCTTGACCTGGGAGACGATCGGGTCCTGTTGGATGAGTTCGAAGAAGGTGGAGAGCTTGTCGACGTCGTAGAATTCGCGGGCCAGCGTGGAGGCGAGGTCGAAGCGGAATCCGTCCACGTGCATTTCCGTGACCCAGTAGCGCAGCGAGTCCATGAGCAGCTGCAGGGAATGCGGGTGCCGGACGTTGAGCGAGTTGCCGGTGCCGGTGTAGTCCATGTAGTGCTTCAGGTCGCCGTCCACCAGCCGGTAGTAGGCGGCGTTGTCGATGCCCTTGAAAGAGAGGGTGGGGCCGAGGTGGTTGCCTTCGGCGGTGTGGTTGTACACCACGTCCAGGATCACTTCGATGCCGGCCTTGTGCAGGTCCCGGACCATCGCTTTGAACTCCTGCACCTGATGCCCGACATCGCCGGTGGAGCTGTACGTGTTTTGCGGGGCGAAGAACCCGATCGTGTTGTAGCCCCAGTAGTTGTTCAGGCCCTTTTCCACGAGGGTGCCGTCGTTGACGAACTGGTGCACGGGCATGAGTTCAACGGCGGTGATGCCGAGCTTCTTCAGGTGCTCGATCACGGCGGGGTGGGCCACGCCGGCGTAGGTGCCGCGCTGCTCTTCCGGGACCTCCTCGTGCAGCTCGGTCAGGCCCTTGACGTGGGCTTCGTAGATGACCGACTCGTGGTACGGAATGCGCAACTGACGGTCGCCGTCCCAGTCGAAGAACGGGTTGATGACGACGCCGTGCATGGTGTGCGGGGCCGAATCGGCGTCGTTGCGGGACGCGGGGTCCCCAAAGTTGTAGGAAAAGAGCGCCGGGTCCCAGTCGATCTGGCCCTGGATGGCCTTGGCGTACGGGTCCAGGAGCAGTTTGTTGGGGTTGAACCGGTTGCCGGTGTCGGGATCGTAGGGCCCGTGGACCCGGTAGCCGTACTTCTGGCCGGGCTGGATCTGCGGCAGGTAGCAGTGCCAGACGTAGCCGTCGACCTCGGTCATCTCGATTCGGGTTTCGCTCAGGTCGTCAGCCAGGAGGCACAGTTCCACGCGCTCGGCGCGCTCGCTGAACAGGGCAAAGTTGGTGCCAGTGCCGTCAAAAGTGGCTCCCAGCGGGTAAGCCGTTCCGGGCCAGACTTCCATGTGTACTCCTAGTGCGTGACGGATAATCTCTAGACAGACTACTTGTAAGTAGGGTTAGTAATTGTCAGGGCGCACTGAACGCGCCCGATTGTTACAGCTCCCGCATCACCTCCCGGGCTGCCTCGGCGATGCCGCTGGCCGTCACCGGGCCCCCGGCGGAGGCCCGGACGCCGGCGCGGCCGTGCAGGCTGGCCGCCATGGCGGCGATGGCCGCCCACCGCTGGTCGGGATCGATGCCGTGTTCGCCGAAGCGCGCGACGTCGGTTCCCAGCTGGGCGAGCAGCGCACCGGTCATTCCGGCCAGGACGTCCCCGCTGCCTGCGGTGGCGATCCAGGGCGTGCCTTCGGCCTGGCTGTAGAAGTCCTGGAACGGGGAGGCGACGAGGGTGGTCGCGCCCTTGAGCAGCACTGTGGCTTCGGTCAGGCCCGCGGCCCTGCGGACCGCAGCGAGCGTGGCCGCCTCCACGTCGGAGCGGTCCATCGCTACCCCGAGGCGCTGCAGCAGGGCCGCGAGTTCGCCGGCATGGGGTGTCAGGATCACCTGCGGGGCCAGCACCTCGGGCAGGGCCGGCAGGGCGCCGGCGTCGGCAACCGTCGGCAGGCCCGAGTCCGCGGCGTCACGGCAGCGCTGCAGCTGCTGCTCATCGGAGTCATCCAGCCCGGAGCCGACGAGCCAGGCCTGGACGTGCGTCCCGGCCACGGTTCCGGTGCTGCACACCACTTCGGGGCACGCTTGCCGGACCAGGTCCGCGACGGCGGGCGGTCCCAGGTAGCGCACCATCCCGACGCCGGCCGCCAGGGCGCCCTTGCACGCCAGCACCGCGGCACCGGGATAGGCCGCCGTCCCGGCCACCACGCCCAGCACGCCCCGGGTGTATTTGTGGGCGCGCCGCGCCGGGCGGGGCAGCAGGGCGGACAGATCCCCGGCCTCCAGCCGCTGCAGGGCAGGCCACGGCAGTTCCTGCTCAATGCCGATCGGGACTACCTGCACGCTGCCGCTGAAGTCGGCGCCGGGGTCGGCGAGCAGCCCGGCCTTCGCCGCGCCGAACGTCACCGTGAGGTCGGCGGCCAGCACGGGCGCGTGCGCCTCGCCGGTGTCCGCGTCGACGCCGCTGGGGATGTCACAGGCTACTACCAGAGCGGACCGGCCGGGCCGGGCGCGTTCCAGGGCGCGCGCCAGAAAGTGGACCAGGTCGGCGGCCGGTCCCCGCAGGCCGCCCTGTGCTCCGGTCCCCAGCACCGCGTCGATCACGACGTCGGCGGCGCCGGCCATCGCGGCGAGTTCGGCAACGTTGTCGGCGGTGAGGGCCACGGCGTGGCCGCCGGCTTTCCGGAACGCCGCAAGTCCGGCGTCGTGGGCGGCGCCGGCCGTGAGCACCGCCGTCGTCCGGATCCCGCGGCGGGCCAGCAGCGCGGCGGCGAAAAGACCGTCGCCGCCGTTGTTGCCTTTGCCGGCAAGGACGGCGACGCTGGCCCCGTACAGCCGCCGTCCGCGGCCGCGCAGGGCGCCGATCACGGCGTTGGCGAGGCCATGGGCGGCCCGCTGCATGAGAACAGCGCCCGCACCGGAACCCAGGCTGTCGTCGAGAAACGGTTTCTCGGCGTCTCGAATCTGGGTTCCGGTATAGGCGCTGATCATGTTTTCAGTCCGTTCGCGGTGCGGTGGCTGGAAGGTGCCCGGTGCTGCTCAGACCGTGATGCTCAGCCTTCGGCGATGACCGTCGCAGTGGCGATCCCGCCGTCATGGCTCATCGACAGGTGCCAGCGTTTGACGCCCTTGGACTCCGCCACGGCCAGGACGGTGCCCTTGACCTGCACCGTGGGGCCGTTCTGGTCCAGACCGATCCAGCAGTCCTGCCAGTTCATGCCGGCGGGGGCCCCCAGCACCTTGGCCACGGCTTCCTTGGCCGCGAACCGTGCGGCAAGGGAGCGTGTGTTCAGGTCCCGCTCGGCCGGCACGAACAGCCGGTCGCGCAGCCCGGGGGTGCGCTCGAGCTGACGGCCGAACCGCTCAATGTCTACGACGTCTACGCCAATGCCAACAATCATGGCGTTATTCTACGGTCACGCTCTTGGCCAGGTTGCGAGGCTGGTCCACGTCGTATCCCTTGGCCGAGGCGAGTTCGAGGGCGAAGATCTGCAGCGGCACGGTCGCCAGCAGCGGAGCCAGCAGCGTGGGCGTCTCCGGGATGTAGAAGACGTGCTCGGCGTACGCCTTGACGGCCTCGTCGCCTTCCTCCGCGATCACAATCGTCCGGGCGCCGCGGGCACGGACTTCCTGGATGTTGGAGACCACCTTGGAGTGCAGGGAATCGCGGCCGCGCGGCGACGGGACCACCACGAACACCGGCTGGCCTTCCTCGATCAGGGCGATCGGGCCGTGCTTGAGCTCGCCGGCGGCGAAGCCCTCGGCGTGGATGTACGCAAGCTCCTTGAGCTTCAGCGCGCCTTCCATCGCCACCGGGAACCCGACGTGGCGGCCCAGGAACAGCACGGACTTGGCGTCGGCCATGGACCGGCCGAGTTCCTTGATCTGGTCCTCGTTGTCGAGGATGTCCTGGATCTTGGCGGGAATCTTGCCGAGGTCGGCCAGGATGTCCTTGATCTCGCCCTGGAATTTGTTACCGCGCAGCTGTGCCAAATAAAGGCCCAGCAGGTAGGCGGCCGTGATCTGGGCGAGGAAGGCCTTGGTGGAAGCGACGGCGATTTCAGGGCCGGCGTGGGTGTAAAGCACGGCGTCCGATTCCCGCGGGATGGTGGAGCCGTTGGTGTTGCAGATGGAGACCGTCTTGGCGCCCTGTTCCTTGGCGTAGCGGACCGCCATGAGGGTGTCCATGGTTTCGCCGGACTGGGAGATGGAGACGATCAGGGTGTTCTCGTCCACGATCGGGTCCCGGTAGCGGAATTCGTGCGAGAGTTCGACCTCGGTGGGGATCCGGCACCAGTGTTCGATCGCGTACTTGGCCACCTGCCCGGCGTAGGCGGAGGTGCCGCAGGCCAGGACGATGATCTTGTCGACGCTCTTGAGCAGCTCCGGGTCAACCCGGAGCTCGTCCAGCGTCAGCCGGCCGTGGATGTCGGAGCGGCCCAGCAGGGTCTGCAGCACGGCGTCCGGCTGGTCGTGGATCTCCTTCTCCATGAAGGACGGGAAGCCGCCCTTTTCCGCGGAAGCCGGGTCCCAGTTGACGTGGTATTCCTTGCCTTCTGCGGGGGCACCGTAGAAGTCGGTGATCTCCACGGAGTCCGCGGTGATCGTGACGATCTGGTCCTGGCCGAGCTCCACGGCGCGCCGGGTGTAGTCGATGAAGCCGGAGACGTCGGAGCCGAGGAAGTTCTCGCCCTCGCCCAGGCCCACCACGAGCGGGGAGTTCCGGCGGGCCGCGACCACCACGTCAGGCTGGTCGGCGTGGACGGCCAGCAGGGTGAAGGCACCTTCGAGCCGCTGGCAGGCCAGCTCCATGGCACGGGTGAGGCCGCCCTTGGCCGCGTCACCGCCAAGCTGGTTGCGGTAGATGTCGCCCAGCAGGGCGGCGGCCACTTCGGTGTCGGTCTCGGACTGGAAGGTCACGCCCTTGCGCAGGAGTTCCTGCTTGAGTTCGGCGAAGTTCTCGATGATGCCGTTGTGGATCAGCGCCAGCTTGCCGCCGTCGGACAGGTGCGGGTGGGCGTTCTGGTCCGTCGGGCCGCCGTGCGTTGCCCAGCGGGTGTGCCCGATCCCCGTCAGGGATTCCGGCAGCGGCCTAGCCTCGAGCTCGGCGACGAGGTTGCTCAGCTTGCCGGACTTCTTCCGGGATGAAATGGTGCCGTCGGCAACCACTGCGATGCCTGCGGAGTCGTAGCCCCGGTACTCCAGGCGCCGCAGCCCTTCAAGGACAACATCCAGGGCATTGTGTCCAGCATTTACCCGGCCATCTGAGTGGCCCACATATCCAACGATTCCACACATGGTCCCAAGCCTATCGGGTTTCCGGGGGCGACGACGCGGGACAGGGCGTGCTGCGGCCCGGAAACTGGACGGCCGCACGCCGCGCGGCGAGGCCATTCCTGCCCCCACCGGCCGGTCCATTTCGCTCTCGGCGCCGCGAGGGGCAGAATCTCTAGGGTGACTTTGCAACGCAATGAAGCGACCGGGGAAGGTGTCTCCCCGTTCGTGGAGCTGGACCGGCAGACCTGGTCCCGGCTCGCCGCCCAGATGGAGCAGCCCCTTAATGAAGAGGACGTGTTCCGCCTGCGCGGCCTCGGCGACCCTCTGGACATCAAGGAAGTGCGCGAGGTCTACCTGCCGCTGTCCCGCCTGCTGCACCTGTATGTGGAGGCCGCCGGCCAGCTGCACGCGGCCACCACAACGTTCCTCGGCGAATCGACCCAGCGCACGCCGTTCGTGATCGGCGTCGCCGGCTCGGTGGCAGTCGGCAAGTCCACGATCGCCCGCGTCCTGCGGGAAATGCTCCGGCGCTGGCCGGGGACCCCGAATGTGGAGCTCATCACCACGGACGGCTTCCTCTACCCGCTGGCCGAGCTCAAGCGCCGGCAGCTGCTGGAGCGCAAGGGCTTCCCGGAGTCCTATGACCGCCGGTCCCTGCTGCGCTTTGTGAGCGAAATCAAGAGCGGCGCCGAGGAAGTCCGGGCCCCCTGGTACTCCCACGTCACCTACGACATCGTCCCGGGCAAGGAAGTAGTAGTCCGGCGGCCGGACGTGCTGATCGTGGAGGGCCTGAACGTCCTGGCCCCGGCCCGGGCGCGGCAGGACGGCCGGCAGGGGCTCGCCCTGAGTGACTTCTTCGACTTCTCCATCTACGTCGACGCCAAGACCTCGTATATCGAGGAATGGTACGTGGACCGCTTCCGCAAACTGCGGAGCACCGCCTTCGCCCAGCCGGAATCATACTTCCACCGCTACGCCACCCTGTCTGACGCCGAGGCCGAGGAGACCGCGCGCGGGATCTGGAAGCGGATCAACGAGCCCAACCTCGAGGAGAACGTCCTCCCGACCCGGGGCCGGGCGCAACTGGTCCTGACCAAGGATGCCGACCATTCCATCCGGCGGATGCTGCTGAGGAAGGTTTAGCACACGTGTGCTACGACGGCGGCGGTGACGCAGCGGGACGGCAGCCAGCAGTCCGGCCCGGCGCCGGACCGAGCCGCCGGGCGTTCACCCGCCTCCTGCTGGCGGGCACGGGTCTCGCAGCACTGGCTGCCTGCACCGCCTGCACCCCCGAACAGGCGTCCCCCTCGCCCGGCCCCGGAACACCGGCGCCGGCACCCGGCACACCCCCCGCGACCATCTCTGCGACGCCGCCGGCCGGTGCCGCCGCATCCGCTTCCGCAACGTCGGGGCCGGTACCGGCAGGCGGGACGGCGGCAGCCCCCTCCCCCTCCGCCGCGGCGGCCCCGACGTCGGCCGCGCCGCCAGCCACGCCGCCGTCGGCAGCAGCGCCCGGCCCAAAACATTCACTCACGGACCCCCGGAGCCCCTGGGTGGTGGTCAACAAGCACCGGCCACTCACCCCCGCGGCCTTCGTGCCGCCGGACCTGGTCCGCCCCGCCGTCCGGCTGGCGACCTCCGGCGAGGCCGCACTGCTGAACAGCACGACGGCGGCAGCGGCGGTTAAGATGTTTGCCGCGGCGGCGGCGGACGGAGTGGTCCTCACGCTGGCCAGCGGGTACCGCTCGTTTGCGACGCAGACAGCCACCTACGGCAGTTACGTGCGGTCCCGGGGCCAGGCGGAGGCCGACACTGCCTCGGCGCGGCCGGGCTATTCCGAGCACCAGACGGGCTGGTCATTCGATATCGGCGACGGCGGCGGGGCGTGCAGCTTCCAGCCCTGCTTTGCCGGACAGCCGGCAGCCGTCTGGGCCAAGGCCAACGCCCACCGCTTCGGCTTCGTGGTCCGGTACCCCTGGATGCTGCACGACATCACGGGATACTTCTACGAGCCTTGGCACCTGCGGTACATCGGCGTCGAGGCTGCACGGGACATGTCCACCCGCGGGATCGGCACCCTCGAGGAGTACTTCGGCCTGCCGGCCGCCCCGGGGTACCTGTAAGTCGGGCTAGTCCGAGACGAGGGCCAGGGCGAGTTCGGTCCGGACCACCTGGGCGAGGCGCTCCGCGACGTCCCGGGCGGTCTGCTGGTCCCCGGCCTCCACCATCACGCGCACCACAGGTTCGGTGCCCGAGGGACGCAGCAGCACCCGTCCGGTGTCGCCGAGTTCAGCTTCGGCCAGGGCCACAGCCTCGGCCACCACGGTGTCGCCCTTCACCCGCGTGCGGTCCACGCCCCTGACGTTGATGAGGACCTGGGGAAGCTTGGCCATCACGGTGGACAGCTCCTTGAGCGGGCGCCCGGTGAGGGCAATCTGTGCCGCCAGCTGCAGGCCTGTCAGCACGCCGTCGCCGGTGGTGGCGTGCTCGGCGAAAATCACGTGTCCGGACTGCTCGCCGCCAAGGCTGTAACCGCCGGCACGCATTTCCTCCAGGACGTAGCGGTCTCCAACCCCGGTTTCCCGCAGGCTGATCCCGGCGTCACGCAGGGCAAGCTTGAGCCCGAGGTTGCTCATCACGGTCGCCACGAGGACATCGTCCCTGAGCTTTCCGGAGGCCTTGAGGGCCAGCGCCAGGATCGCCATGATCTGGTCGCCGTCCACCTCGTTGCCTTCGTGGTCCACGGCGAGGCAGCGGTCGGCGTCGCCGTCGTGGGCAATGCCGAGGTCGGCGCCGTGTTCCACCACAGCGCGCTGGAGCGGGCCCAGGTGGGTGGACCCGACGCCGTCGTTGATGTTGAGGCCGTCCGGTTCGGCGCCGATCACGATCACGTCGGCACCGGCGTCCTTGAACACCTGCGGGGAACAGCCGCTGGCAGCGCCGTGGGCGCAGTCGAGGACCACTTTCAGGCCGTCAAGGCGGTGCGGCAGTGTGCCGAGCAGGTGGACGATATACCGGTCCTCGGCGTCAGCGAAGCGCTGCAGCCGGCCGACCTCCCCGCCGACAGGCCGGAACGGTTCCTTGCCCAGCTGCTCTTCGATGGCGTCCTCGACGTCGTCGGGCAGCTTCTGGCCGCCGCGGGCGAAGAACTTGATGCCGTTGTCCGGTGCGGGGTTGTGCGATGCGGAGATCATGACACCGAAGTCGGCATCGAGGTCCGCCACGAGGTAGGCCGCGGCCGGGGTGGGCAGCACGCCGGCGTCGTAGACGTCGATCCCGGAACTGGAGAGACCGGCTTCCACCGCGGCGGCGAGGAATTCACCGCTGGCCCGCGGGTCCCTGGCCACCACCGCGCGGGGCCGGTTGCCGGACGTGTTGCGGTCATGGCCGAGCACGACGGCGGCGGCCTGCGCCAGCTGCAAGGCGAGCTCTGCGGTGAGCAGGCCGTTCGCCAGGCCCCGGACTCCATCTGTTCCAAATAATCTAGACATCGGGTCAAGTTTAGTCGATGGCCGCGGCAAGTCCGGCTTAAGCGGCGAAAGCCCGCCCCGCCGAGTGGCGGAACGGGCTTTCGTGCAAGCGCCAGAAGCGCTTGGAAGCGAACTTAACGCTTCGAGTACTGCTGAGCCTTACGGGCCTTCTTGAGACCGGCCTTCTTGCGCTCGATCACGCGGGCGTCGCGACGCAGGTAACCGGCCTTCTTCAGGGTGGCGCGGTTGTTCTCGACGTCGATCTCATTCAGCGAACGGGCGATGCCGAGGCGCAGCGCACCGGCCTGGCCGGAGATGCCGCCGCCGTGGATGCGGGCGATGACGTCGTAGGCGCCTTCAAGATCGAGGATCTTGAAGGGCTCGTTGACGTCCTGCTGGTGCAGCTTGTTCGGGAAGTAGTTCGCCAGCTCGCGGCCGTTGATGGTCCACTTGCCGGAACCCGGCACAACGCGGACGCGTGCGACGGCTTCCTTGCGGCGGCCAACAGCTGCGCCGGCAACGGTCAGGGCCGGGCGTTCCTTCTTCGGCGCGGCTGCTTCAGCAGCGTTGCTCTCCGAGGTGTAGCTGGTCAGGTTTTCCTCAGCCTCAACGGCTTCGGTGGTCAGTTCTTCGTTCTGAGCCACGATTCTCCTTGATAAAAAGTTGGTTGGTGGCCAGGACTACTGGGCGACCTGGGTGATTTCGAAAGTCTTGGGCTGCTGGGCGGCGTGGGGGTGCTCAGCACCGCGGTACACCTTCAGCTTGCCCAGCTGCTGGGCAGCGAGGGAGTTCTTCGGGAGCATGCCCTTGATGGCCTTCTCCACGGCGCGGACCGGGTTGGATTCCAGCAGCTCCGCGTAGTTGACGGAGGTCAGGCCGCCCGGGTAGCCGGAGTGGCGGTATGCGCGCTTCTGCTCCAGCTTGGCGCCGGTGAGGGCAACCTTTTCAGCGTTGATGATGATGACGAAGTCGCCCATGTCCATGTGGGACGCAAAGGTGGCCTTGTGCTTGCCGCGCAGCAGGATTGCGGTCTGGCTGGCGAGACGACCAAGGACAACGTCGGTGGCGTCAATGACGTGCCACTGGCGGTTGATATCGCCGGGCTTCGGGGTGTACGTACGCACGGTGTTTGCCTCGTTCTTGTTCTGGCGTTCTTGTTTTAGGCGTCACGCGGGGTGCGCCTACTATCTATGCGCTACCGGAACAGAGGTGAGGGCTCTATGTAACCAGTCATCCTGAGGTCTCGAATGTGCACGTTGAGTAGTTATCCTGCAACCGGATTCTCAAGCGGGCACGCACCATCGAGATAGGACACGCACAACGACTACCAAGAATAGCCTGCCGCAGTCTCTTGGGTCAAAATGGCGTGTCCGGATGCGTACGGCCTTGAGCGCCGGTGCATACTGCCATTGTCCGCTGCCAGTGATTGCTCTCCGGCACGCCTCTTCACCCCGGCCGCGCACCGGCCCGTCGCATCCCTGGAGGAACCGTGCCTTACACCGCCGCCGGCTCCGCGTCCCCGCTGTTCATCCTGGGGATCGGCGCCGCCGGCGCCGTCCTGGCGCTGGTGGCCGGCGTCGCCCTGCAGCGGATGCTGCCGCACCTTGCCGGTTCCCGCACTTTAGGGACAGGAAGTACGACGGCGGCGGTCACCTTTATTCTGTCCGCATTGCTGGCATGGCGGTTCGGGCCGGCCCCCGAACTTGCCGCCTTCGTGTTGCTGGCGGTCGCCGGCGTGCAGCTGGCACGGATCGACCTGATCCACCACCTGCTGCCAAACAAGATGGTTTTTCCCCTCCTGGGAGGCGGACTGGTGCTCCTGACGGGCGCCGCGGTAGCACAGGGAGCTGCGGAAAACCTGCTGCGGGGCATCGCCGGGGCCGTAATATTGTTCGTTTTGTACCTCTTTCTGGCCCTGACCAGCCGAAACGGCCTCGGAATGGGCGATGTGAAGCTGGCGGCACCACTTGGGCTGTACTTGGGCTACTTGGGCTGGACCCAAGTGTTCTACGGCGGAGCACTTGGATTCGTGGTCGGCGGCGTCGTGTCGGTCGTCACGGTCCTCAAAAACCGCGGAAACAAGCCAAAGGAAGTCCCCTACGGCCCCGCAATGCTGGCGGCCGGCCTGGCCGTCATCCTGCTGCTCCCCTAAGTGGGACCATGCCGTCCCGCAGCCGCAGATTAAGTAAGGCGGCTTATCAAACCAAGTAATCGGCCTCTGCGCCTACTTGGAAACTGAGTACACCCCTCATTTGCGGGCAGGTGGTGCCCCCAATTTCCTTCCAAAAGTCGAGTATCGAACTTCATTGCAGCCCCGTTGCCGGCCGTGCAAATGTTGTTCCAACGAAGCTCCAGCAAATAAGCAATCGGGGATTTGCCGGAAATTCGTTTATTACTCCCACTCTGGAAAAGGAAAAAAATAAAATGACTGGTCTCATGGTCTCAATGCTTTCTTTCATCGCCGGCGTCAAGGACAAGCTCGCATCCGAAAAGGGCGCCACGGCCACGGAATACTCGCTGCTGGTGGCATTCATCGCCTTCGGTATCATCGCCGGCGTCACCGCCTTCGGCGGCGAACTGAACACCTGGTTTGATGGCCTCGGCACCACCGTAAAGGGCTGGGCCAACAAGTAGGTCACGGCGTCGAAGCACCCTCGCAGGTCTCAGCAACACCCAGTGTGCCGCGTCCGCTCAGCGCGGACGCGGCACATTTTCTTTCCCACATCCGCTGCATCTATCCCTGGGGGATCCCATGAAGCGCAGCAGTTCATCAGCATCCCAGCACCGGGCGCCGGCGCGGGAACGAGGCGCGGTAGCCGTCGAATTCGCGCTCGTTCTACCCATCCTGCTCGCCCTGGTCGGTGGGATCATCGAATTTTCGTACATCTACAATCTTCAGATTTCCGTTACGCAGGCCGCCCGCGAGGCGGCCCGGACCATGGCGATCAAGAACGACGTAGGTCTCGCAAAAGCAGCCGCCGTCGCCGGCGCTCCCGGCCTCACAGCAGCGAACTTTGGGTTTAGCTTCTCGGGCGCTTGCAAGGACGGCGAGAACACCACCGTAACCGTTACCTACAAGTCAGCTGGCGTGACCGGCATGTTCGGCGATCTCTACACCCTCACCGGCGTAGGAGCAATGCGATGCGGCGGCTGAGGAGAAATTCCGAGAAGGAGCGCGGGGCCGCCGGCGTCCTGGTCGCGGTCATGATGCTGGTTCTCATCGGAGCCGGCGCGCTGGCTGTAGACGTCGGCCAGATCTACGCCGAACGCGCGCAGCTCCAGAACGCCGCAGACGCGGGGGCGCTCGCCGTGGCCCAGCAGTGCCACCGCACGCCTACCGCATGCTCGCACGATCAGGCCGTCCTGTGGGCGCAGGCGCTGTCCGGCGGCAACTCCAACGATGGCGCCACCGATGTCGATTCCGTGGAGGTGGATCTGGAGAACAACCAGGTCACCGTAGCTACCTCCACCCGCAGCGGCACTAACGCCTTTCTCACCAAACTATTTGCAAGCGCCCTGAATGCTCCAGCAGTTGCGGTCGGAGCGCATGCAACGGCCTCCATGGCCCCACCCACAGGTGGATCCAGTTTCCCGCTGGCAATTTCGGACAGCTGCTATAACCTCTCGAGCGCAAGCAGCTCGAGTGAGGTGCAGAAGATCTCATACAAGCCCGGCGGAACCTGCACGGGCCCGTCCGGAACGCAGATCCCGGGCGGCTGGGGTTGGCTGGACCAGGACTCTCCCTGTGAGGCGACCACGAAACTCGGTAGCAATGAACTCGGATCCGATCCAGGAAATCCCCCTCCAGCGGGGTGCTCCGACGTTCTCAAAGGCTGGGCCAAGACAATCACAGACGGCGGCGAAGTCCGTGTCGCCTTCCCCATCTTCGACGACGCCACCAACCACGGGCAGAACGGCTCCTTCCACATCATCGGCTATGCCACCTTCAAGATTTGGGGCTGGAAGTTCGGCAACAACCACGAGTACGAATTTCGCAACACGAAGAACGATCCCGGAATGACGGCCGCCCTAGCTTGTGCGAGCGGTCAGGATCGTTGCGTGATCGGTCAATTTATTAAGTTTGAATCCATTGGCTCTTGGACGGGGGAAGGTGGAACGGGGGCGAATCTAGGGACGGCTGATATCAAACTAATCAAATAGACAATTTCTAAGGGGATATCATGAAAACACGCCTGCTGGGGGGCATCGCGGCTTTACTCGTCGCAATTGTTGGAACTGTATTGCTGGTCACTTACGTCCAGAACGCTGATAAACGCGCGCTGGCGAGCACCGAAATCGAAAATGTTTACGTCGTCGAAAAAACCATACCGGCCGGCGCTACCGCCGAAGAGATCGCCGGTTCGGTGTCCAAGAAGTCAGTACCGAAACTCGCGATCGCAGAGAACAGCGTCACGGACCTTGCCACACTGAACTCCAAAGTCTCCGCCGTGACGCTTATGCCGGGTGAGCAACTGCTGTCCTCCCGGATGGTGGAGCAGAACGCTTTCCTTGGCCCGGCGCGGGTCCAGGTCCCTACGGGGCTTCAGGAAATCACGCTGAAGCTGCCCATTGAGCGCGTGGCGGGCGGCGTCCTCAAAGCCGGCGACACTGTGGGAGTCTTCCTCTCGCTGGAGGACACCGGCGCCCAGGCCGGAGGTAAGTCCAGCAAGACCCAGTTGAGCTTCCACAAGGTCCTGGTGACCGCGGCACAGTTCAGCAACGGGACAGCCACCCAGACAGGCGGCTCGGAATCCTCCAGCGGGACTACCCAGGCTTCATCGACGTCCAGCAGCAAGGAACAGACGGACGACACCTACCTGGTGACGCTGGCCCGGAACTCCGCCGACGCCGAAAGGATCGTTTTTGCTGCAGAGTTCGGCAAGATCTACCTGTCGAAGGAGCCTGGCGACGCGCTGGAAACGAACAGCGGCGTGGTTGATACGGCGGGGCTGTTCCGATGAGCCGCTTCATTCTAATCACCCCGAACACTGAGTTCGAGCGGCTGGTACGGCAGGCGGTCGCCGGGATGCACGGCGCGCTGCATGTCTTCCAGGCCGACTACCTGCCGGAAGGACCAGCGGACATCCTCCGCCAGCTCCAGGGCGAGCCGCCGGAAGTCCTCATCCTCGGCCCCGGGCTCCCGGTGGAGGATTCCCTCAAGCTCGCGTCTGTGGTGGATCTCCAGTACCCCGAGATCAGCGTGGTGCTGGCAGCGACCGCTACACCGGAGACCGTCCTCCAGGCCATGCGGGCCGGCGTCCGGGACTTCCTGGACCCGGGCGCCGCTCCGGACACCATCCGGGTCATGCTGGAGCGGGCAAGCCTGGCCGCTGCCGGTCGGCGCCGGGGCCTGGCGCCACAGGCGTCAGAACATGCAGACCATGGCGCCGGCAGGGTGATCGCCGTGATGTCGCCCAAAGGCGGCGTCGGCAAAACCACCGTGGCCACCAACCTCGCCGTCGGCCTGGGCAAAATCGCCCCGATGGGAGTCGTGATCGTGGATCTGGACCTCCAGTTCGGCGATGTGGCCAGCGGCCTGATGCTCGATCCCGAGTTCACCATTACGGATGCCGTCTTGGGAGCAGCAAGCCAGGATTCCATGGTGCTCAAGACGTACCTGACGGTCCATCCGGCCGGCATCTACGCTTTGTGCGGCCCGCGCAGTCCGATCGAAATGGACCGGATCACCGCAACGCATGTGTCTCACCTGCTGGAGCAACTCCGGCAGGAGTTCCGCTACATCGTGGTGGACACAGCGCCTGGTCTGGGTGAGCACGTATTGGCCACGCTTGAACAGGCCACCGACGCAGTATGGATCTGCGGCATGGACGTCCCCAGCATCCGGGGCATGCGGACCGGGTTCCAGATCCTCGAGGAACTCAATCTGGTCCCGCAGCAGCGGCACATCGTGCTGAACATGGCCGACCGCAGGGCAGGCCTGACCCTAAAGGACGTCGAAGCAACGGTTGGCGCTCCCGTGGACGTGGTGCTGCCACGTTCCAAAAACCTGCCTTTCTCAACCAACAAGGGCATTCCTGTTCTCCAGGACGGCAGCCGGGACCCTGCGGCAAAGGGTCTCCGCCAGCTGGTGGAGCGGTTCAAGCCCGAGTGGGACGCAAGACCTCACAAGCAACTGCACAGAAGGGCGGTATTCCAGTGAGCCTCACAGACCGGTTCCTGCAACTGCGAGGGGAAGCCCCGGCAGCAAAGCCAGCCGATGCACTGGCGGTCCCCGGCGACATTTACCAGGCCCCCTCGACCCTCGGCCGGATCCACGAGGCGAAAGCCGCCGCCGAATCCCGATCCGACGTCGTCGACGTGCCCCAGACGGCATCCATCGCCAGCGAAGCCCTCAACGCCCTGAAGGAACGGGCCAGCCAGGCGCTCTTCGAACGGCTCGGTTCGCGGATCACGGACTCCTCAATCGGCGAGGAGGAACTCCGCCAGTCCGTCAAGGACGAACTGAAGGCCGTGGTCGACGAGGAGCAGATTCCCCTCACCGGCCAGGAGCGTCAGCGGCTGATCCGCGAGATCACCGACGACATCCTCGGCCATGGCCCCATCCAGCGGTACCTTGACGACCCGGCCGTGACGGAAGTGATGGTGAACCGGTTCGACCAGATCTACGTCGAACGCCAGGGCCAGCTTTTCCTGACGGACACGAAGTTCACCTCCGACGAAGCACTCCGCCGGGTCATCGAACGGATCGTGTCCCACGTTGGACGGCGCATCGACGAGTCATCACCCCTAGTCGATGCCCGGCTTGCCGACGGGTCCCGCGTTAACGCCATCATTCCGCCCCTGGCTGTCAACGGTCCCGCACTAACCATCCGGAAGTTCGGACGGGATCCGCTGACGGTCAACAACCTAATCTCCATGGGCAGCCTGTCCCCGGAAATGGCCGAACTCCTGCAGGCATGCGTGCTGGCCAGGATGAACATCATCGTCTCCGGCGGTACCGGGACCGGCAAGACGACGCTCTTGAACGTGCTCTCCTCCTTCATCCCGGCCTCGGACCGGATCGTCACCATCGAGGACGCCGTGGAACTGCAGCTTCAGCAGGACCATGTGGTCCGGTTGGAGAGCCGGCCACGGAACATCGAGGGCAAGGGCGAAATCTCCATCCGCGACCTCGTGCGGAACTCGTTGCGCATGCGGCCGGACAGGATCGTGGTCGGCGAGGTCCGCGGCGGCGAGTGCTTGGACATGCTCCAGGCCATGAATACCGGCCACGACGGCTCCATCTCCACCGTTCACGCCAACTCTCCCCGCGACGCTATCGCCAGGCTTGAGACACTTGTCCTGATGGCGGGAATGGACCTGCCGCTGCGGGCAGTTCGTGAGCAGGTGGCCTCGGCCGTGAACCTGATCGTGCACATCTCCCGGCTCCGGGACGGCTCCAGGCGGGTCACCCACATCACCGAGGTCCAGGGGATGGAGGGCGACATCGTCACCCTCCAGGACGCGTTCGTGTTCGACTACTCTGCCGGGGTGGACAGCAGTGGCCGGTTCCTCGGCAAGCCCATTCCGACCGGCGTCCGCCCGCGTTTCACGGACCGCTTCGCCGAACTCGGTATTCAGATCTCACCAGCAGTCTTCGGCGCCCAGCCGGCAAGGGGGCGGTAGCCATGCTTCCGGAGCTGTCTCCCATGGCCTTCGCGGTTGGCCTACTGTTGGTATACGGCGCGCTGGCGATGCTCTTCACCTTCGTCTTCAAGTCCAGGTCAGCGGTCCCCCTCTCCCGACGCCGTCCGGACGGCGCACCCGAGAGGTCCGCCTTCACGAAGCTGACGGACCAGACCGTCAAGGCACTGAACAAGGGTGTCCGCCGCGGACGCACTGGAATCCTCAACCGGGACAAGCTGGACGCGGCCGGCCTGAAGAAGGAGCCGGGTGACTACCTGCTGATCGCAGCCGCGGTGACCTTTGTCGCCGCGGTCATCGGCTTCTTGCTCGGCGGCGTGGCGTTTGCTGTCCTGCTGTTGGTCATCACGCCGGTGGGGCTCGTCGTGTTCCTGAACGTGCTGATCTCGCGGCGGCGGAAGAAGTTCGACGACCAGGTGCCGGATACGTTGCAGATGTTCTCAGGCGGTCTCCGGGCCGGGCATAGCCTGCTACGCGCCATTGACGCCGCCGCCCAGGAAAACGAGGCCCCCATGGCCGAGGAATTGAACCGGGTGGTGAACGAGACCAGGATCGGACGGGATCTCGGCGAGGCTCTAGACGAAGTCGCCCGCCGGACTGATAACGAGGACTTCGGCTGGATCGCGCGGGCCGTGGAGATCCACCGCGAGGTCGGCGGTGACCTCGCTGAGGTCCTGGACCACGTGGGGGAAACGATCCGGGACCGGAACCAGATTCGCGGTCAGGTGCGGGCCCTCAGCGCGGAAGGCAGGATCTCCGCCATCGTCCTGGTTTCCCTGCCCGTGGTCATGTTCATCGGATTGACTCTGTTCAACCCCATGTACTCGAGAGTCTTCACCAGCACGCTGCCCGGGTATCTCATGATCGCCGCCGCGGTGGTGCTCCTCGCGGTCGGAAGCTTTTGGCTCAGCAGGCTCGTCAAACCGAAGTTCTAGGGAAACAGGGAGAGAACCGTGCAAACTATCGCTTATGCCGCCATCCTGGCCGTAGTTGTCCCTGTGTCCGTCATGACGTGGCTGGCCCTGACCGGGGACCGTGCGGGGCTGCGGAACATCCAGTCGAATTTGGGCCACCGCCCCGGTTCTGGCGCAACTGCCTTCGGCACCAATGAACAACTTGCTTCCCTTGCGAAGAAGGCTATGCCGCAAGGCTATGCCGCGTGGCTGGACAAGCAGATCGCAGGCGCAGGCCGGCCGAAAGTCTGGCCGCTGGCCCGGATCATCATGGTCAAGCCGCTGCTCGCGCTCGCAGGCGCCGCGATGGGCATCCTGCTCTACATGGCTGATCCCAAGCCTTTCAAGCTGGCCATGGCCATTGGAGTTACGGCGTTGTGCTACTTCGTCCCGGACCTCCTGCTGCGGAACTACGCCGAAAAGCGCCGGGCGGCCATCAAGCTGGAACTGCCAAACGCCCTGGACCAGATGCTCATCTCCGTCCAGGCCGGTCTCGGCTTCGAGACCGCCATGGCCCGAGCCGGCGAGACCGGCAAGGGACCCTTGGCGGACGAAATCATCCGCACACTCCAGGACATCCAGGTGGGCCGGTCGCGCAAGGAGGCATATGTTGCCTTGGCCCAGCGTGTGGACGTCCCGGACCTACGCTCGTTCGTTCGTGCAGTTGTCCAGGCCGACACCTACGGGATTGCAATCGCGAATGTCCTCAAGTCGCAGGCGCAGGTAATGCGGGTGAAGCGGCGCCAGCAGGCTGAGGAGCACGCCATGAAAATGCCGGTCAAGATGCTGTTCCCTCTTATCGTTTCGATCCTGCCGGCCCTGTTCATCGTAGTACTCGGACCTACGGTGCTGAGCATCATGGACGTTTTCGCCCATCGCTAGGCCGGCGTCCGGCGCAAATGCGCCTCCGCAGATAGCCCAACAGACCGGACCCCCTTGGACCCAGAGCCGAGGGGGTCCTCCGCTGTGCCCGGCGCAGGATGGGCGCAGGATGGGCGCACGGAAAGTACAGGAATTGTGCAGTTTGGGAAGCCTTGGCTCAGGAATCTCCCACGTCCAATTGACGGTGTGTCGGCGCTTGCTACGTTTCCCTCAGCGCTGGTGCAGGACCAGCCGCCCTACTCGCTCAGGAGTATCCAATGCGTTCCTACCTCTCCGCTTTCGCAACCAGTCTTCGCTTCGACCAGCGCGGCGCCACCGCCGTCGAATACGGCATCATGGTCTCCCTCATCGCCGTCGTGATCATCGTCGCCGTGACGCTCCTCGGCGGCACCTTGCACGACACGTTTGTACAGGTTCAGTGCTCGGTCGGCAGTGGCACGTTCACGCCTGCAGCCGCCGGCGCAGCAGGCACAGCCTCCTGCGCGCCTTAAGCAGCACGACCCGATCAAGGCGCTTCGGTCAATGACTGTGTGGCGGTGGCATCAGGCCGCCGCCACACAGTCGCCTCTGGCAACCATCGCGGGAAGGCGGTCCCCATGTCCAAGACATCCGAACGGGGCGCCGTCGCGGTGGAATTCGCCCTCCTGGCCCCCGTCCTGGTCATGTTGCTGCTCGGGATCACGGAGTTCGGCCGCGCCTACAACGCCCAGGTCACCCTTTCCGCCGCGGCCCGCGAAGGCGTCCGGGTCATGGCCATCGGCAACAGCCCCACCGCCGCACGGACAGCGGCCAAAAATGCGGCCACGGCCATGAAGCCTGCGTTGACCGACACCAACATCAGCATCAGCCCCGCCACGTGCACCACCGGAGCCCAGGTGACCCTCCGGATCACCTACTCGCTCGCCACGATGACGGGCATCGCGGGTCCGTTCGCGATGGAAGGCAAAGGAGTCATGCTGTGCGGCGGGTAAGCAGAACTGCCGACGGCGAGCGCGGAGCCCTCAGCGTCATGGTCGCCATCCTCATGGTGACCCTGCTGGGGTTCGCGGCCCTCGCCGTCGACGTCGGCATGCTGTACGCCGAGCGGACCCAGCTGCGCAACGGGGCCGACTCCGCCGCCCTTGCAATCGCGCAGAAGTGCGCTAAGAACATCAACGACGCCGACTGCTCCACCACCTCAACCCTCGCCCGCAGCCTTGCCAACGGCAATGCCCGGGACGGCGCGAGCAACATCGCCGGCCTGGTCCTCGACAAGGCCGCCGGCACCGTACGGGTCACCGCCGGCGCCCAGGAAACGGGCAACACCCCCAACCAGGTGTCGCTGTTCTTCGCCCGCGCCCTGGGGATCACCACCGCCACGGTCACCGCCGGCGCCACAGTGCAATGGGGCCGGCCGGTGGCGGGACCGACAGCGTTTCCGCTGACGTTCTCCATTTGCCAGGTCAAGGACCAGGTGAACGGGAGCCTGCAGCGGCTGCAGAGCCACGGCGACGACGCCAATCCCGACTGCATGTACGGGCCGTCCGGTGCCGCGGTGCCAGGCGGCTTCGGCTGGCTGAAGACCAACCCGGGCGTGTGCGGCGGGGTGATCGACATCAACGCCGGCGACGCCCCCAACTCCTCCGGCAACAGCTACCCGGGTACGGTCTGCGACAGCATCCTGCTGAAGTGGGCAGCCGACATCACCGCCGGCAAGGACGTGATCGTTCTTCTGCCCGTCTTCAACCGGGTCACCGGCACCGGCAACAACGCCACATACAAGCTCATCTCCTTCGCTGCCTTCAAGGTCAAGGGCTGGAACTTCAGCGGCAACAACACGCTGCCGCAGTCGTTCCAGAACAAACCACCGGCCGTGGACTCGTCGCTGAAATGCGACAACAACTGCCGCGGCATCATCGGCAGCTTTGTCCGCTACGTGTCCTTGGACAGCGCCTACACCCTCGGGCCCGCGGAGGACTTGGGCGCCGGCGTCGTCCGGCTCACCCAATAGCACCCCTCCCCGCCACCCAGTCCACCTTCGAGTTCAGGAGCAGTTTTTGAAGTCACGCTTATTGGCAGGGATCGCGGCCCTGGTGCTGGCCGTCGTCGGAGCCTTCCTGGTGGTCAGCTACGCGCAGGGCGCCGACAACCGGGCCGTCCAGGGCCTGGATCCACAGGATGTACTCGTGGTGGCCAAGACAGTGCCGGCCGGAACCACTGTCGAGACCCTCAAGCCGTTCCTCACCACCGAAAAACTGCCCGGCACGGCCGTCGCCAAGTCCGCACTCCACAACCTGGACGGGCTGGCCGGCAAGGTCACCGCCGTCGAGCTCCTCCCCGGCGAACAGCTCGTCGCGGAGCGACTGGTCGCACCGGAGGAACTGCAGACCAGCGGATCGGTGGAAGTCCCCAAGGGCCTTCAAGAAGTGTCCTTCCAGCTCGAGCCCCAGCGAGTGGTGGGCGGCCGGCTGGCACCGGGTGACCACGTCGGCATCTTCATCTCCCTCAAGAGCGGCGGTCTCGAGGCGAAGCCGGAAAAGGAAACCACCCAGCTGACAGTTCACAAGGTCCTGGTCACCGCCGTGCAGCGCGCTCCGGTGCCCACCGCAGCGCCAAAGGCGGCGTCGTCGGGCGACGGCGCCCCAACTGAGGACTCTTCACTGCCCACCGGACTCATGCTCGTTACGGTGGCCGTCAACGACGTCGACGCCACCAAAATTGTGTACGGCTCCGAATTTGCGACCCTGTGGCTAAGCAAGGAACCGCTCGATGCCACGGACAGCGGCCGGCCAGGAATCATGACGAAACCAGAGGTGTACAAATGAGCCGCTTTGTCCTGATTTCCCCCAATACGGACTTCGACGCGCGCGTCCGGCAGGCCCTGGCCGGCGGCCTCCCCGGCGGCCTGCAGACCTTCGCGTTCGTCAACCCGGCGGACCCTGCCGAGCTCTTCGCCAGCCTCAACCAGGAACGCCCCGAGGTCCTGATCCTGGGACCCGACGTCCCGGTCGAGGATGCCCTGCGCCTGGCCACGGTGTTCGACGTCCAGCTCCCCGAGCTCAGCGTCATCCTGGTGGGTGAGGCCGACCCGAACTTCGTCCTGCTGGCCATGCGGGCCGGCATCCGGGACATCCTGAGCCCCGCGGCGGACCCCGCGCAGATCCGGGTGCTGCTTGAGCGGGCCTGCCAGTCATTTGCCAGCCGCAACCGGACCACGGCCGCCGCCCAGCCGGGCACGGCCAAGGGGCTGGTGATCGGAGTCTTCTCCCCCAAAGGCGGGGTCGGGAAGACCACCATCGCCACGAACATCGCGATCGGGCTGGGCAAGGTGGCGCCCATGGGCGTAGTGATCGTGGACCTGGACCTGCAGTTCGGCGACGTCGCCTCGGGGCTGTACCTGCACCCGGAACACACGGTGACTGACGCCGTCTCCTCGGCGGCCAGCCAGGACTCCCTGGTGCTCAAGGCGTTCCTGACGGTCCACCCCGGGAGCATCTACGCACTCTGCGCCCCGAAGTCGCCCGAGGAAGCCGACGACATCACGCCCCAGCAGGTCACCCGGCTGCTCGAACAGCTGGCCGAACAGTTCCAGTATGTGGTGGTGGACACCGCCCCCGGCCTGCCGGAGGTGGGACTGGCCGCCCTTGAACAGTGCACCGACGCCGTCTGGGTCACCGCCATGGACGTGCCGAGCATCCGCGGACTCCGCTCCGGCCTGGACATCCTCCGGCGCCTGGACATGCTGCCCGAGACCCGCCATGTGGTCCTGAACATGGCCGATTCCAAGTCCGGCCTGAGCGTCCAGGACGTCGAGGCGACCATCGGCGCCCCCGTGGACGTCAGCATCCCCCGGTCCAAGGCGGTCGCGTTCTCCACCAACCGCGGCATACCCGTGCTCCAGGACGGGCGCAAGGACCCCGCCGTCAAGGGCCTGCGCCAGCTCGTGGACCGGTTCGATCCCGCCTGGCGCGCCACGGCCCAACGGAAACTGCACCGGCGGGTGGTGGTCTGATGAAACTCTCCGAACGGCTGTCCGCCGCCGAGTCAGGGCCCGCTGCCGCAGCTCCCGTCACCGCGCCCGGCCAGCCGACGACGGCGGTGCCGCCTGCCGCCGTCGTCGTCATCGAAAAGAGCGGCCCGGCGCTGGTGCCGGGCACCGCCGAGCCCCACGAATCCCGTGCCCGGGGCCAGCAGCCCGTTGACGCTTTCGCCGCCCTCAAGCAGCGGGCCGCCACGGCCCTGTTCGAACGGCTCGGAACCCGCTTCAACGATTCCGGCACGAAGGAAGAAGACCTCCGCACCGCGGCCCGGGACGAGCTGACGCGCATCATCGACGCCGAGCAGGTGCCGTTGTCCGTCGACGAGCGCGCCCGGCTGGTCCGCGACGTGGCCGATGACGTCCTCGGCTACGGGCCGCTGCAGCGGCTGCTCGACGACCCCGCCGTCACCGAAATCATGGTCAACCGGATGGACCAGATCTATGTGGAACGGCACGGCAAGCTGACCCTGACGGAATCGCGCTTCAGCTCCGAGGAGCACCTGCGCAAGGTGATCGAGCGCATTGTCTCCAAGGTGGGCCGCCGGATCGACGAGTCATCACCGCTCGTGGATGCGCGGCTCGAGGACGGATCACGCGTCAACGCCGTCATCCCGCCGCTCGCCGTCGGCGGCTCGTCGCTGACCATCCGGAAGTTCAGCAAGGTGCCGCTGACCGTCCGGAACCTCATCGAGTTCGGCACCCTGACCCCGGAAATGGCGGAACTGCTCAACGCCTGTGTGAAGGCCAAGCTGAACATCATCGTCTCCGGCGGGACCGGCACCGGCAAGACCACGCTGCTGAACGTGCTGTCCTCGTTCCTGCCGCATGACGAGCGGATCGTGACCATCGAGGACGCGGTCGAACTCCAGATCCAGCAGGAACATGTGGTCCGGTTGGAGAGCCGGCCGCCGAACACCGAGGGCAAGGGCGAGGTCACCATCCGCGAGCTGCTGCGGAACTCCCTGCGCATGCGCCCGGACAGGATCGTGGTGGGCGAGGTCCGCGGCGGCGAATCGCTGGACATGCTCCAGGCGATGAACACCGGCCACGACGGCTCGCTGTCCACGGTCCACTCCAACTCGCCGCGCGACGCCGTCGCCCGCCTCGAGACGCTGGTCCTCATGGCCGGCATGGACCTGCCGCTGCGGGCCATCCGGGAGCAGATCGCCTCGGCCGTCAACCTCATCATCCAGATCTCCCGGCTGCGGGACGGAACCCGGCGGATCACCCACGTGACGGAGGTCCAGGGCATGGAAGGGGACATCGTCACCCTCCAGGATGCTTTCGTGTTCGACTACGCCGCCGGCGTCGATGCCCACGGCCGGTTCCTCGGCACGCCCGTGGCCACCGGGATCCGCCCCCGCTTCATCGACCGCTTCGAGGACATGGGCATCCATGTCTCGGCCAAGGTGTTCGGTGCGCCGCCGGCGCCGGCCGGAAGGACGTGACCCGCCCATGACCGTGCTGTCTCTTGGCGTCGTGCTGGTGTTCTGTGCCGTCCTGGTGCTGGGCATCGTACTGTTGTCCCCCGGCGGGGCGAGTGTTCCGCTGGACCGGCGCAGGCCCGTCGTGGGTCCGCCGGATTCGCAGCTGGCCCGGTTCGCCGGCTCGGCCGTCCACCTGGTTGACGCGTTTTTCTCCCGCCGAACCGTCCGGCTCTTCAACCGGGAGACGCTGGAACAGGCCGGGCTGCGCCTGAGCCAGGCCGACTTCTATGTCCTGCTGCTGGCCGGGGCCGCCGCGGGGGGCCTCGCCGGGTTCGTCGTCGCGGGCCCGCTGCTCGCGCTGATGCTGGTGCTGCTTGCCCCTTTCGTGGGCCACCTGGTGATCACCTTCCTGACCGGCAAGCGCCGCAACAAGTTTGACCAGCAGCTCGGCGACACCCTCCAGTTGCTCTCCGGCGGCCTCCGCGCCGGGCACAGCATCCTGCGCGCCATCGATGCCGCCGCGGCCGAATCGCAGAGCCCGACGGCGGAGGAGATGCGCCGCGTGGTCACCGAGACCAGCCTGGGCCGGGACCTGCTGGCCTCGCTCAGCGACACCGCGGACAGGATGCGCAACGAGGACTTCGTCTGGATCGCCCAGGCCATCCAGATCAACCGCGAAGTCGGCGGCAACTTGGCCGAGGTCCTGGACCAGGTCAACGAGACCATCCGCGAGCGCAGCGAGATCAAGGGGCACATCAAGTCCCTCGCCGCCGAAGGCAAATTCTCCGCCTATATCCTCATGGCCATGCCGATCGGGATCGTGGTGATGCTGATGCTCGTCAACCCCGGGTACATGAATGCCATGTTCACGCACCCGCTGGGCTGGGGCATGATGGCCGCGTCCGTCGTCCTGATGACCATCGGCGGTCTGTGGATGCGCAAGATCATCGACCTGAAGTTCTGAGGCAGCCATGGCACTCCCCGTCTTTCTCGCCATGCTGCTGGTGTCGCTCCCGCTGGGCTACCTGGCGTGGTCCCTGCTCGCCGTCGACCGGAAGTCGCAGCGCGCCATGCGGGAGATGCTGGCGCTCGGCACGGACGCGGCCGGACAGGCGCAGCCCGTGCGCAGCAGCCTGCTGGAGCGCGCCGGGTACCGGCTGACGCCTGCGGCCTATGTCCGCAAACTGGACCGGCTCGTGTCCCTCGCCGGACGCCCGGCCTCGCTGCCGCTGGGACGCGTGCTCGCGGCCAAGCCGCTGCTCGGCCTCCTGGGCGCCCTGCTCGGCTTCTGGATCAGCGCCAACGGCCCGACGCCGATCCTCAAGGCCGTGGGGATCTTCGTCCTCCTGCTGGGCTACTTCATCCCCGACCTCCTGCTCTACAGCAAGGGCCAGGAACGCCAGAAAATCATGCAGCTGGAGCTGGCCAACACGCTGGACCAGATGCTGATCTCTGTGGAGGCCGGGCTGGGTTTCGAAGGCGCCATGGCCCGGGCGGGCGAGAACGGCAAGGGCCCCCTGGCGGAGGAACTGATCCGGACGCTGCAGGACATGCAGGTCGGGCGGAGCCGCCGGGAGGCCTACGTCGCCCTGGCCGAGAGGACCAACGTGCCCGAGCTCCGCAGCTTCGTCCAGGCGGTGGTCCAGGCGGACACGTACGGCATCGCGATCAGCCGGGTGCTGCGGGTGCAGGCGAAAGTCATGCGGGTCAAGCGCCGGCAGCGGGCCGAGGAGAAGGCCATGAAGCTGCCCGTCACCATCCTGTTTCCCCTGTTGTTCTTCATCTTCCCGGTACTCTTCATCGCCATCCTGGGCCCGGCCGTCATCAACGCCATCGACACCTTCAGCGGCCAGTAGCCGACCCCCGCCGGCGGCCGGCCATAGACGCCGGCGCAGGTTCCCTCCGGAAAGCCGAAAGGTTTCCGCAGGATAGGGCGGTGTCCGCGGGATCGGCTGCATCAGCAAGTACCGTGGGCACATGTCTCTTCCCAGTGCCTGCCCCGACGACGGAGACGCGAGCATGGTCCTCGCCCCCGCAGCCTCGCCCGGACTTCCGGAGCCTGCCACCGCAGCCTCCGGGGATCCCGCCCCGCTCGTGGATCCGGCGGCGCTCCAGGACCTGGGCGTCCAGCTCGACAGCCCGGCCGTGGCGAAGGGGTTTGCCCGGGACTACACCAGGATGTGGGACCAGCGATACCGTGCGCTCGCGTCCGCCCTTGAACGCGGGGACCTCGCCGGGTCCATGGACGCCGTGCTGAGCCTGAAGACGTCCTCGGCGATGGTGGGCGGCCTGCGCCTGGCCCAGCTCGCCGGCGAGCTGGAGGCCGCACTCCGGGACGGCGACCTGGACCGCGCCCTGTCCCTCCTGCACGACGTCGCCGAACGCGGCGGCGAAACCGTGGATGAGCTTCAGTTCAGCTATGTCCTGTGGGACAGCTAGGCCTGCCGGGAACGCCGGCACGGCCGCAAAACCCGGGCGCCGGGCTACCGTTCCGGCGCCAGCCGGTAGCCCACACCGCGGACCGTCTGCAGCCAGCGAGGCTCCAGCGGATCTTCTCCGAGTTTCCGCCGCAGGTTCCCGATATGCACTTCGACGGCGCGTTCGTCGGATTCACTGATATAGGCGTCCGCCCGGTAGTAGTCCCCCCGGACCACCCGCACCAGTTCGGTCTTGGACCGGACGGCGCCGGCTCCCCTGAGCAGGGCCTGCAGCAGGTCAAACTCACTGCGGGTCAGGCCGATCGCCGCACCGTCGACGCTCACGGTCCGGGTCTCCGGGTTCAGCTCGAGCCCGTTGTGCCGGAGGACCGGAGACGGCGGGACCACGGGGACGGCCGGGGTCCCGGCATCCGCCGCCGTTACCGGAACGGCCTGGAGGTCGTGCCGCGGCCGCCGCATCATTGCCCCGACGCGTGCCCGCAGCTCACGGGGCCGGAACGGCTTCGCCAGGAAGTCATCCGCACCTGTGTGGAACGCCGTCAGGGTATCGAGTTCATCGGCACGGGCCGTCAGCATGACCACGTACGCGTCACTGAACTCGCGGATCCGCCGCAACACCTCGAACCCGTCGATATCGGGAAGCCCGACATCCAGGGTGACCACGCGGGCCTCCTGCTGCCGGACGACGTCCACTCCGTCCCTGCCACGGGCCGCCGAATGGACTTCGAAGCCGGCCTGGCTCAATACCGCTTCGACAAGGTTGCGAACATCTGCGTCGTCTTCAACTACGACGGCGACTCCCAGGTCGGTCATGGCCCCCCTCATGTGGCACGCTACGCCGCCGTCCGCGGATGCGGCGGCAGCACCTGTTGCGCCGGCCCCATCCGGCATTGCCAGAATACCCCCCGCCGCGGGCAAAATAGCGGGCAAAAACCCGGCGGCGCAGTAACAGAACCAGCAAAACTTCGATTTGTGTCAAATTTGCGTGACACGGGGTGTAAAACTGGAGCATCGAGAAAGGGGCGCGGCGTCTTTGGCTAGACATCGGCTGATCCGCGGTGCGGATCGATACGTCAAGGCGCTGGGGCCACGCGCACGGGTCCTGCTGTGCCAGCTGCCGCTGGCTTTGCTGATGGCCGGAATCCTCTTCGCCGCCCCCGCTGCCTGGCCCGCCCTGCTCGAGAACAGCCTGTGCCGGTACGCACTGGGCCTGCAGGCCGCACTCCTTGCAGGCTGCGTCCTGGTCCCCTGGCAGCGCCTCAGTCCGCTGGCGCCGCTGGTCGTCCCGGTCCTGGATCTCGTGGCGATCGGTCTTCTCCGGGCCGGGGTCGCGGAAGGCCTGCCGGATCCCGGGGTGCTCTCGGTCCTGCCCGTCGTGTGGATTTCGGCGTCGCGTCTGTCAGCCCCGGCAAGCCTCGCGCTGAGCTCCACCGTGCCGCTGCTGGCTGCCTTGCCCTGGCTCCTGGCAGACCCTGCGGCCCCTCTTGCGGCCCGCACCGCCGAGGCCATGCTGGTGCCGCTGATGATGCTCGCGGTGTCGCTGGCCATACGGTTCGCGCAGGCGCGCCTGCGGCACGAGCAAGGGCGGATCCGGTCCAAGGAAGCCGAATTGCAGGCCCTGCTCGAGGACAGCCGGGAACGCGAACGGCTCCTGAACACCATTCTGGACACGGTCGACGTCGGGATCGTCGCGGTAGGCGCCGACGGGCGCCGCCTGCTGACCAACTGCTGGCAGGCCGAACTGGAGGAAGCCGCCGTTGCCGCGTCCCGCCCGGCAGTTGAGCCATCTGCACCGGTGGCGGATTCGGCGTCGCTGTCCCAGGACACGGCGGGCGAAGGCCGCCTGGTGCTGACAGGGCAGGACCGGAGCACGCCGCTGCCGAATGACCGCCGCCCCGTGCAGCGGGCGCTGGCCGGGGAGTCCTTCGCCGACTACATTGTCTGCTTCGGCGAGGCCGCGGACAGCCGCGTGGTGTCCGCCGCCGCCCGTCCGCTAAAGAACGACGCCGGCGATTTCCGCGGGGCCGTGGTGGTGTTCAACGAGGTCACCGGGCTCGTGGACGCACTCGCCGCCAAAGACGAGGTGGTCTCCACGGTCTCCCACGAGTTCCGCACTCCCCTGACGTCCATCATCGGCAACCTCGATCTGGTGCTCGCCGACACGGAGGGCCTGGATAACCCGGCGGTGCGCCGGGTCGAGGTCGCGCAGCGCAACGCGGAGCGGTTGCTGGCCCTGGTCTCGGACCTGCTGATGTCTGCCAGTTCCGCGCTCCACGTCCATCCCCGCCGCACGGACCTCGCCGGCCTTGTGGAAGCCAGCCTCGGTTCGGCGCAGGCCCAGGCACAGGCATCCCGCGTGGACCTCGCCATGGAAGTTCCCGGCCCGCTCTGGGCCCATGTGGACCCGCTCCGGATCAGCCAGGCCCTGGACAACCTCGTGTCCAACGCGATCAAGTACTCCCCGGACGGCGGGTCGGTGCGGGTTTCGGCCAGCGCCGGCGACGGCCTGGTGCGCCTCCACGTCGCCGACACCGGCATGGGCATGACCGCTGCCGATGCCGGGCGGGTCTTCACCCGGTTTTTCCGCAGCCCGGCCGTCCGCGAGGGGTCGATTCCGGGGGCCGGCCTGGGCCTGTCCATTACCAAGGCCATTGTCGAACGGCACGGCGGGTCAATTTCCTGCCGCACACTGCCGGGCCACGGAAGCACGTTCACCATGGAACTTCCCGCGGACGGTCCCCCGGCCGCCTTCTGAGCCAACCGCCGTCGTCCGGTGACGGCGCGAATTCGCGGGAAAGCTGCCGGATCGCCGGTCTCTTCCGGCGAACTGAGCAGCTTCCGGCGTATTCGGCGGAATTCCTAGGCGCGCAGGGCCCGGGTCAGTTCCGCGCGGGCCAGCAGCCCGCTGTCCGAGGGGTAGGCCACTTCCTCCAGCACCAGCGGGTGCGGGGCCGCGAGGACCGAACGGGCGTCGCGCTGCCGGGCGAGCAGCCGGTCATGGAGCCACCCCGGAGCCTCCGCGCCCTCCCCCACGTACAGCGCCGAGCCCACCAGGGACCGAACCATGTTGTGGCAGAACGCGTCGGCCTGCACTGTCGCGACGATGACGCCGTCTGTGCCGCGTGCGAACTCGAAGCGCTGCAGGTCCCTGATGGTGGTGGCGCCTTCGCGGGGTTTGCAGTAGGAGCGGAAATCCTGCAGCCCGAGCAGCTGCGCGGCGCCCTCGTTGAGCAGCCCGACGTCGAGGGGGTTCTTGTGCCAGAGGGTCGAGGCACGCTCCAGCGGATCCCACAGGGCCGGGCCGTCCGCGATCCGGTAGGAATACCGGCGCCAGAGGGCGGAGAACCGCGCGTCAAAGCCTTCCGGCGCGACGACGGCCCGGTGGACGACGATTGCCCCGCCGAGATCACCAAGCCCGCGGCCCAGGGCGCCGCGAAGGCGGCGGAGCAGGGCCACCGCGGGATCGATCCGGGCACCGCGGCTCAGGCCCTGCCACTCGGCGTCGCTGAGGTCAAGGTGGACCACCTGGCCCCGTGCGTGGACGCCGGCGTCGGTCCGGCCGGCGACCGTGACCCGCACGGGCCGGCGGACCAGCAGCTCCAGGGCCTCCTCGAGGACGCCCTGGACCGTGCGCAGGCCCGGCTGCACGGCCCACCCGCTGAACGGGCCGCCGTCGTACGCCAAATCCAGCCGGATACGCAAAAACCCGCCGCCCCCCAAAACGGGGGCAGCGGGTTTGAGCTCGTTCATAGACTTAAGTCTATAAGAAGGTGTTGGCGAATTACTTCGCGTCCTTCTCGGACTCAGCAGCAGCTTCCTCAGCGGCCGGAGCCTCTTCGGTCTCTGCAGCCTCGGCGGCGGGAGCCTCTTCGGTCTCAGCAGCTTCGGTCTCAGCGACCTCAGCCTCGGCGGGAGCTTCCTCGGCGGCCGGAGCAGCCTTGGCAGCAGCCTGGGTAGCCTCGGCTACGACGGCCTGCTTGGCGGAAACCGGCTCGAGAACCAGTTCGATGACAGCCATGGGAGCGTTGTCGCCCTTGCGGTTGCCGATCTTGGTGATGCGGGTGTAGCCGCCTTCGCGGTTCTCCACTGCCTGTGCAATGTCGGTGAACAGCTCGTGGACGACGCCCTTGTTGCTGATCAGGCCGAGGACACGGCGGCGGGACGCGAGGTCGCCGCGCTTGGCGAAGGTCACGAGGCGCTCGGCGTACGGCTTCAGGCGCTTGGCCTTGGTCACCGTGGTGGTGATCCGCTTGTGCTCGAACAGGGCTGCGGACAGGTTCGCGAGCATCAGACGCTCGTGAGCCGCTCCGCCTCCGAGGCGCGGACCCTTAGAAGGGGTAGGCATAATAGTTTCTCCTCATATGGAAGCCGTCGGGCTGGGCACGCCAGGGTGCATCCAGCCGGCCGGCCAAGATCTGTTGGTTAGAGCTCGTCGTCGCTGAACGCGGCGTCGTCCTCTTCGATGGCTGCGGCACGAGCTGCCAGATCGAAACCGGGAGGCGAGTCCTTGAGGGACAGGCCCAGTTCGACCAGCTTGGCCTTGACCTCATCGATGGACTTCGCACCAAAGTTGCGGATGTCCATGAGGTCAGCCTCGGAGCGGGCAACGAGTTCACCCACGGTGTGGATGCCCTCACGCTTGAGGCAGTTGTAGGAACGGACCGTCAGGTCCAGATCCTCGATCGGCAGGGCCATGTCCGCTGCCAGGGCAGCGTCCGTCGGCGACGGGCCGATCTCGATACCTTCAGCTGCGGTGTTCAGCTCGCGGGCCAGACCGAACAGTTCCACCAGGGTGGTACCGGCCGAAGCAACGGCGTCGCGCGGGGCGATTGCCTGCTTGGTCTCGACGTCGACAATGAGCTTGTCGAAGTCAGTGCGCTGCTCAACACGGGTAGCTTCCACGCGGAAAGTAACCTTCAGGACCGGCGAGTAGATCGAGTCGACCGGAATACGGCCGATCTCGGCGTCGCCGGACTTGTTCTGAGCTGCCGAAACGTAGCCGCGGCCGCGCTCGATGGTGAGTTCGAGTTCGAACTTGCCCTTCGAGTTCAGCGTGGCGATGTGCAGATCCGGGTTGTGGAATTCGACGCCGGCCGGCGGAGCGATGTCCGCGGCGGTGACGACTCCCGGGCCCTGCTTGCGCAGGTAAGCAACAACCGGCTCGTCGTGCTCGGAGGAAACCGACAGGTTCTTGATGTTCAGGATGATCTCAGTGACATCTTCCTTGACACCCGGAACCGTGGTGAACTCGTGCAGCACGCCATCGATCCGGATGCTCGTAACGGAGGCACCGGGGATCGAGGAGAGCAGGGTACGGCGGAGGGAGTTTCCGAGGGTGTAACCGAAGCCCGGCTCCAGCGGTTCGATGATGAACCGGGAGCGGTTTTCGGAGACTACCTCTTCGGAGAGGGTGGGGCGCTGTGCAATGAGCACTTAGGTTTCCTTTCGGCGAGCATCCGCTATATGACGCAACACAGGTGGTGGAAAGATCGGTCTGAAGACTTAACGCGGCCGGGCTTGCCCGGACCCGTAAAGGTCCGGGCAAGCTCGCGGCTGCTGGAAAGCCTTAGACGCGGCGGCGCTTCGGGGGACGGCAGCCGTTGTGGGCGCTGGGGGTGACGTCCTGGATGGAGCCAACCTCGAGGCCAGCGGCCTGCAGCGAACGGATAGCCGTCTCGCGTCCGGAACCCGGTCCCTTGACGAACACGTCAACCTTGCGCATGCCGTGCTCCTGTGCACGCTTTGCGGCGGCTTCGGCGGCCATCTGGGCAGCGAACGGGGTGGACTTACGCGAACCCTTGAAGCCAACCTCACCGGACGAAGCCCAGGAGATGACAGCACCGGTCGGGTCCGTGATGGACACGATGGTGTTGTTAAAGGTGCTCTTGATGTGCGCCTGGCCCAGCGCGATATTCTTCTTGTCCTTCTTACGCGGCTTGCGAACCGCGCCACGAGTCTTCGGGGGCATTTTTTCTCCTACAGAAAGTTATTGGGGGAAGGCCTATGCTCGGGCCCACACTTGCCGGGTTCCTTGAAATCGCGCCAGCGATTTTAGGGGGCAAGTGGGGATTAACGGGCCTTCTTCTTGCCGGCGACGGTACGCTTCGGGCCCTTGCGGGTACGGGCGTTGGTCTTCGTACGCTGACCGCGTACGGGCAGGCCCTTGCGGTGGCGCAGGCCTTCGTAGCTGCCGATCTCGACCTTGCGGCGGATGTCAGCGGCTACCTCGCGGCGAAGGTCACCCTCAACCTTGTAGTTGCCTTCAATGTAGTCACGCAGCTGGACCAGCTCGGCGTCGGTCAGGTCCTTGACCCGGACGTCAGCGCTGATGCCGGTGGCAGCCAGGGTTTCGTGTGCACGGGTCTTGCCCACGCCGTAGATGTAAGTAAGCGCAATTTCCAACCGCTTTTCGCGGGGAATGTCTACGCCAGCGAGACGAGCCATAGTGGCAGTGCTCCTTGTATAAACCGGAGGTCGTAGGCAGTACACCCGCACATGACGTACGGCCCCAGCCTCCGACCGGGGGTTAGCTGTCCGGGCCCAATACGTCCCAGTTCAGCTTGTGCTGCCTTTTCTATTTACTTGCGTGGGTAAGCAACCCAGGGGTTCCCGAAGCGGGAAATTAGCCCTGGCGCTGCTTGTGGCGCGGGTTCTCGCAGATCACCATGACCCGGCCGTTACGGCGGATCACTTTGCACTTTTCGCAGATCTGCTTGACGCTCGGCTTGACCTTCATGGCATTCCTTTGCGTGTTGCAGTTGGTCAGCTGGACCGGCCTTCGGCTGTTGCTCTGGCCGCCCAGTGTTTACTTGTAGCGGTAGACGATACGACCACGTGTCAGGTCGTACGGGCTCAGCTCCACCACTACGCGGTCCTCGGGGAGGATCCTGATGTAGTGCTGGCGCATCTTTCCAGAGATGTGTGCCAGAACGATGTGCTTGTTGGTGAGCTCAACGCGAAACATCGCGTTGGGCAGCGCCTCGGTCACAACGCCCTCGATCTCAATGACCCCGTCCTTCTTGGCCATACCCTCCGCTAACTGTCGTTGCCGCAGCCTCCCGGTTGGCACCGGTCATGACCGCGGACGTTTTTGATTGATTGGCTGCTGCCACCAGACCACAAAAGGGCATAACGGGGCAGACAACCAACAGTCAACACTACGCCATCCCGGCCCGATTGTTAAATCCGGAGTTAAATCCAGCAATCGTAGCGCACTCAGCTTCCGTACGCACCTAGCGGCCCGGCCGGCGTCGTCACCGGCCGCGCCTGCGCGATCCCGTCAAGGATGGCCAGCCGGACAACATCAGCCGCCGCGCTCTGCAGCGTAATGAGGCTCAGCTGCCGGGCCGTCGGGGTGCTCCGGTCCAGTACGACGGCGCCCGTGGACAGGGCGAAGACGGTGTCGCCGTCGGCGAGGGTATGGCTCGGGTTCAGTGCCCGGGCAAGCCCGGCATGGGCTGCCGAGGCCGTCCGCTTGCATTCCGCCTTGTCCAGGACAGCGTCAGTCGCGACGACGACGAGCGTGGTGTTCAGCGGCGGGAGGTCCTCGGTGCGGGCCCCCCCGGCGTCGGGTTCCGCCGGCGACGCGCCGAAGGGCAGCCCCAGCGCGTTGACTACCGCTATTGCACCAACCGTCACCCCGTTTTCCAGGGTGATGGAGGCGGTGCCCACTCCCCCCTTGTATCGGCCTCTGCCGATTGCCGCGCCCGTGCCGGCACCGACGTTGCCGCGATCGACGTCGTGCCCCTCCTCCTGCGCGGCGGCGGCGGCGGTGGCCGCGTAGCCCATCGCCTCGCCGGGCCGGGCGGAGAAGTCGCCGCCGCGGCCGAGGTCGAAGATCGCGGCGGCCGGCACAATCGGGACCAGTCCGCCGGGGACGGCGAAGCCGCGGCCGTTTTCCTCGCACCAGCGCTGGGCGCCGTGGGCCGATGCCAGGCCGAAGGCGCTGCCGCCGGTGAGGACCACGGCGTCGACGGTCGAGGACAAGGTGGTGGGATCCAGGGCGTCCGTTTCGTGCGTCCCGGGACCGCCGCCCCGGACGTCCACCGAACCTACGGTTCCGGGCGGCGGGAGCACGACCGTCACGCCGCTGAGCCACCCGCCGTCGGACTTCTGGACGTGCCCCACCCGGATCCCGGCGACGTCGGTGATCGCCCCTGTTCTTGTTCGCATGGCTCCATTGTGCGCCCGGCACGGGGGCCTCCGGGGAACTGAGGGCGCGCTCCCGTTAGAGCGCGCGACCCGCCGGGAAAGTCCGGCCGACAAAACAAACGTTATGCAATACTGCTTCGAACACAGCGTTAACGGGCAAGGAAGCCTCGTATAACAAACCTCTGACGGGGCCTTGTGCGGGATTTCGCCCACCAAGCATGTGGTGAAGTGAGTTTGATCCCCCGCCCATCAGCCTGTCATTTGGCAGGCCCGGATCCGTTAGAGACCCGAAATGACAAGCCAACTAACAGACAGGCCGGCCGCCACCGCGGAGGCTGTCCAGGTCCCGCCGCGGCGACCCCGCTGGTCCGGCAGGACGCGCCGGGACTTCTTCGTCTTCCTTGCCCTCGCGCTTCCCAACCTTGCGTTGATCGCCGTTTTCACGTACCTGCCGCTGATCAACAACATCTACTACTCGACCCTGGACTGGACGCTGGGTTCCGCCTCCGCCACAGTGGTGGGCCTGGGGAACTACGTCACGTTCTTCACCAGCGCCGACGCCGCCGACGTGCTGGGCACCACGGCCCTGTTCACCCTCGTCACCGTCGGCGGGTCCATGGTCCTGGGCCTCCTGGTGGCCCTGGCGCTGAACTCCAAAGTCCGCGGCACCACGTTTGCCCGCTCCGCTGTCTTCGCTCCCTACGTGCTGAGCGGCGTCGGCGTGGGCCTGGTCTGGCTCTTCATCTTCGATCCCGGCTACGGCGTCCTCGCGTGGCTGCTCCGCGGAGTCGGGCAACAGAGCCCGCAGTGGATCAACGACCCGCAGCTGTCGCTGGTAATGGTGATCATTGTCTACGTCTGGAAGAACCTCGGCTACTGCGCCGTGGTTTACCTCGCCGGGCTTCAGTCGCTGCCGCAGGACGTCATGGAGGCCGCCGCCCTGGACGGGGCCAACAGTTTCCGGCGGTTCGTGAACATGGCCCTGCCGCTGCTGTCCCCCACTACCTTCTTCCTGCTGATAACCACCATGCTGAGCTCCCTGCAGGCCTTTGACCTGATCCGGATCATGACGCCACTGGGCAACGGCACCAGCACCCTGATCTACGAGGCCTACCTGCAGGCCTTCGGCGCCTTCAACCGTGCCGGTTACTCGGCGGCCATCTCGGTGGTGCTCTTCGCCATCCTGCTCATCATCACCGTGCTCCAGTTGCGGTTCGTCGAACGAAAGGTGCACTACTCGTGAGCGCGCTCCCGCCAGTCACCCCCGAGACCCCGCTGCGGCGCTCCGCACCGTTCTCCCGTGCCAACCTGGTCCAGACGGTCGCCGGCGGCTACGTCCCGCTTATCCTGGCCACCCTCGTCGTGTTCCTCCCCCTGCTGTGGATGCTCCTCAGCTCCTTCAAACAGCCGGGCGAAATCGTCACCACGGACCTCAAAGTCCTGCCGGAGGCCCTGAACCTGGAGAACTACAGGACGGCCATGACCACCGTGCCGTTCGGACAGTTCTTCCTGAACAGCCTGATCGTCACCGCGGTCGGTTCCACCGTCAAGGTCATCCTGGCGATTCTGACCGCCTACGCCCTGGTGTTCGTCCGGTTTCCGTTCAAGAACGCCATCTTCGTGGTGATCCTCGTGGCCCTCATGGTCCCGCCGCAGGTCTCCATCCTGCCGAACTACATCCTGATCGCCGGCATGGGCGGCAAGAACACCCTGTGGGGCATCATTCTGCCCGGACTCGGCACCGCCTTCGGCACGTTCCTGCTGCGCCAGCACTTCAGGACGCTGCCCGGCTCCATCCTTGAGGCCGCGGAAATTGACGGTGCCGGCCACTGGCGGCGGCTCTGGCAGGTCGTGGCGCCGGTCTCGCTCCCCTCAATCGCCACAGTCGCCCTCGTGACGGTGGTCAGCGAGTGGAACGACTACATCTGGCCGCTCATCATCACCGACCGGCCCGAAACCATGACGCTGCCCGTCGGCCTGACCCTGCTGCAAAACTCCGAAGGCAACGGCTCGGGCTGGGGCATCCTCATGGCCGGAGCCGTGCTGGTGATTGTGCCCATCCTACTGGTCTTCGCCGCCCTGCAGCGCTACATCGTGGCCGGCCTGACCCAGGGCAGCGTCACGGGCTGAGCCCGTCCCACCAGAACTTCACTACAACCCGCAAGTCCAAACCCTGAGAGGACCCACCTTGGCAATCAATCTTGACCGCAGGAATTTCCTGGGACTGGCCGGCGCCAGTGCAGGAGCAGCCGCGCTGGCCGCCTGTGGCGGCCCCGCCACGACCGGAACCGGTGCCGCCACCGGCGCGGCCGACGTCGACTTCAGCGGCGTCAAGCCCGCCGCGTCGTTCGACTTCTGGACCAACCACCCCGGCAAATCCCAGGAAGTGGAGCAGTCCATCATCGACAAGTTCCACGCGAAGTTCCCGGACATCAAGGTCAACCTCATCACCGCCGGCGCCAACTACGAGGAAATCGCGCAGAAGTTCCAGACCTCCCAGGCGGCCAAGTCGGCACTGCCGGGCCTCGTGGTCCTCTCCGACGTCTGGTGGTTCCGCTACTTCACCAACGGCAACATCATCGCCCTCGACGGGCTCATCAAGCAGCTCGACGTCAAAGTGGACGACTTCCAGAAGTCGCTTGTCGCGGACTACCAGTACGCCGGCAAGCAGTGGGCCCTCCCCTACGGCCGCTCCACCCCGCTGTTCTACTACAACAAGGACCACTTCAAGGCCGCGGGACTGCCGGACCGGGCGCCCAAGACCTGGCAGGAATTCGGCGAGTGGGCGCCCAAACTGAAGGCCAGCTCCGGCGCCCAGTACGCCTACATCTACCCGGCCCTGGCCGGCTACGCGGGCTGGACCCTGCAGAACAACCTGTGGGGCTGGGGCGGCAGCTGGTCCAATGACTGGACCGTCAACTGCGACTCCGCCGAGTCCGTCGCAGCCCTGCAATGGGCCCAGGATTCCATTTACAAGGACAAGTGGGCCGGGGTGTCATCCAAGGAAGCCGCGGACGACTTCGCCGCCGGCATCACCTCGACCACCATTTCGTCCACCGGATCCCTGCTCGGCGTGCTGAAGTCCGCCAAGTTCAACGTGGGCGTCGGGTACCTCCCGGGCGGGCCGAAGGCGGAGAGCGGGGTCTGCCCCACGGGCGGCGCCGGGCTGGGCATCCCCAGCGGTGTCAGCAAGGAAGTCCAGCTGGCCGCCGCCACGTTCCTGAAGTTCATGACGGAGCCGGAGAACACGGCGGCGTTCTCCGCCGCCACCGGCTACATGCCCACCCGGGTCTCGGCGGACATGGGCGCCGTGCTGGCCAAGACCCCGCAGATCAAGACCGCCATGGACCAGCTCGCCGTGACCCGGGTTCAGGACAACGCGCGCGTGTTCCTGCCCGGGGCGGACCAGGAGATGGCCAAGGCGGCCGCGGCGATCCTCACCCAGCAAGGCGACGTCAAGGCGATCATGGCCGGGCTGAAGACCACCCTCGAGGGCATCTACACCAAGGACGTGAAGCCGAAGCTCAACAGCTGACGCCCCGCCCTCGCACTGGCGCTACGCAAAATCCCTGGCGCTACCGGCATTCCGGTAGCGCCAGGGATTTTCTGTGTCGCAGGACGGTTGCCGCGTCGTCAGGGAATCGGCACCGGCACGACGCCGAGCGGCGCCAGTTTCGCCGCGCCGCCGTCGGGCGCCGAGAGCACCCAGATGCCCTTGTCGTGGACGGCGACGGAGTGCTCCCACTGGCAGGACCGCTTCCCGTCGGTGGTCACCACGGTCCAGTCGTCGTCCAGGACGGCGGTATCGATGCTGCCCCGGACCAGCATGGGCTCGATGGCCAGGCACAGCCCGGGGCGGATCTTCGGTCCGCGGTGGCCGGTGCGGTAGTTGAGCACGTCCGGGGCCATGTGCATCTCGGAGCCGATGCCGTGCCCCACGTAGTCCTCCAGGATGCCCAGCGGCTTGCCCGGCACCGAGGAGACATAGTCGTCCACCGCGTTGCCGATATCGCCCACGAACTTGCCGGTGGCCAGGGCCGCGATGCCCCGCCACATGGCTTCTTCCGTGACGTCGGACAGGCGCACGTCCTCGGGATCGGGGGTGCCGACAATCACCGTCCGTGCCGAATCGGAGTGCCAGCCGTCCACGATCGCGCCGCCGTCGATCGAGATGATGTCGCCGTCGGCCAGGACCCGGCTGCCGGGGATGCCGTGGACCACTTCCTCGTTGACCGAGGTGCAGATGGTGGCCGGGAAGCCGTGGTAGCCCAGGAAGTTGGACTTGGCGCCGGCGTCCTGGAGCACGGCCGCGAACACCTCATCCAGGCGGGCCGTGGTGACGCCCGGGACGGCCGCCGCAACGGCCGCGTCGAGTGCCCGGCTCAGGACGAGCCCGGCCTCCGCCATGGTGCGCATCTGGGCGTTGGTCTTGTATTCAATGCGGGGCTGGCCGAATGCCATGGATACCTCAGTGCTTCGTTTCTCGGACGGGACGGGAAAGGCGCGTCCCGTACTCAATGGTACGGAACGCGCCCTCCTGTGCTGCTTCAGCGGCGTTGATCGGAGCGGTTCAGGCGGCCTGGGCCGACTTGATCGCTTCCATGACCCGCTCGGTGACTTCATCGATGCCGCCGATGCCGTCCACCTGGGTCAGAATGCCGCGCTCGGCGTACTTGGCCACGACGGGTTCGGTCTGCCCGTGGTACAGGTCCAGACGGTGACGGATAACGCCTTCGTTATCGTCACTGCGGCCTGTCTCCTTGGCACGGCCCAGAAGCCGCTTGACCAGTTCTTCGTCGTCGGCGGTGAGCTGCAGGACGACGTCGAGCTTCTGGTCGCCGTCGGCCAGGATCCCGTCGAGGTAGTCCACCTGCGCCGTGGTGCGGGGGTAGCCGTCGAGCAGGAAGCCTGCCTCGACGTCGTCCTCGCTGAGGCGGTCACGGACCATCTTGTTGGTCACGCTGTCAGGAACGAAGTCGCCCGCGTCCATGTACTTCTTGGCCTCCACGCCCAGCGGCGTCTCGCCCTTGACGTTGGCCCGGAAGATGTCGCCGGTGGAGATCGCAACGACGCCGAGGCGCTCCGAAATGCGTTCCGCCTGCGTTCCCTTGCCGGAGCCGGGGGGTCCGATAATCAACATTCTCGTCATCGCAAAAGCCCTTCGTAGTGACGTTGCTGTAGTTGCGCATCAATCTGCTTCACGGTCTCCAGACCGACGCCCACCATGATCAGGATCGAGGTGCCGCCGAACGGGAAGTTCTGGTTGGCGTTGATCAGTACCAGTGCAACCAGCGGGATCAGTGCCACGAAGCCAAGGTAGAAGGCGCCGGGCAGGGTGATCCGGGATAGGACGTACTGAAGATAGTCCGCCGTCGGCTTGCCGGCGCGGATGCCCGGAATGAAGCCGCCGTACTTCTTCATGTTGTCCGAGACCTCTTCAGGGTTGAAAGTAATCGCAACATAGAAGTAGGTGAAAAACACAATCATGGCGAAATACAGCGCCATATAAATCGGATGGTCGCCCTTGGTCAGGTTGTTGTTGATCCACTCGACCCAGGGGGCCATCTGCTCGCCGGGCTTGGGCTGGTTGAACTGTGCGATCAGCCCCGGCAGGTACAGCATCGAGGAGGCAAAGATGACGGGCACGACGCCGGCCATGTTCACCTTGATGGGAATGTAGGTGCTGGTTCCGCCGACCGTGCGGCGGCCGATCATGCGCTTGGCGTACTGCACCGGGATCCGGCGCTGGGACTGCTCAACGAAGACCACGAGGGCCACGGTGAGAAGGCCGATGATCAGGACCAGGAAGAAGGTGCCGGGGCCCTGGGCCTTCCAGATCGCACCGAGCGAGCCGGGGAAGCCGGCAGCGATGGACGTGAAGATCAGCAGGGACATGCCGTTGCCGACGCCCTTCTCCGTGACGAGCTCGCCCATCCACATGATCAGGCCGGTGCCGGCCGTCAGGGTGATGATGATCAGCACCGTGGTGACGATTGAATCGTCCGGGATGATTGGCAGCTGGCAGTTCGGCAGCAGCTGGCCGGACCGGGCCAGCGACACCAGCGTCGTGGCGTTGAGCAGGCCGAGGGCGATCGTGAGGTAGCGGGTGTACTGGGTCAGCTTGGACTGCCCGGACGCCCCCTCCTCATACAGCTGCTGGAAGCGGGGAATGACCACCCGGAGCAGCTGGACGATGATGCTCGCCGTGATGTAAGGCATGATGCCGAGGGCAAAGATGGACACCTGCAGCAATGCACCGCCGCTGAACAGATTGACGAGCTGGTAGATCCCGCCCGAGGTCTGACCGTTCTGCAAGCACTGCTGGACATTCTGGTAGCTCACACCAGGCGAGGGGATGAAGGCACCCAAGCGGAAGATTGTGATGATTCCCAGCGTGAACAACAACTTGCGCCGCAGATCAGGCGTGCGAAAGGCCCGGCCAAATGCGCTAAGCAAGCGTCCTCCTGAGTAATAAGTAAAGTCGTGTGAGACAGGTCAAATAAACCCAACAACCGAGTCTAACGGGTGGATGCGCCCGGCGAACAATCGGCGGGGCCCGGAAAAGGAAAAAACTCCCGGTACCGGGGGCCTGGGCCCCCGGTACCGGGAGTTTCAACAACGGGCATCTGCCCCGCCGCCTCAGTTAGAGGGCGGTGGTGCTTCCGCCTGCTGCGGCAATCTTTTCTGCGGCACTGGCCGAGAATGCGTGGACGGTGACGTCAACCTTGACGGTGATGTCGCCGGTGCCCAGCACCTTGACGGGCTGGTTCTTGCGAACGGCACCCTTTTCGACCAGGTTCTCCACGGTGACTGCGCCACCTTCCGGGAACAGCTCGTTGAGCTTGTCCAGGTTGACCACCTGGTACTCAACCCGGAACGGGTTCTTGAAGCCGCGCAGCTTCGGCAGGCGCATGTGCAGCGGCAGCTGGCCGCCGGCAAAGCCAGCCTTGACCTGGTAGCGGGCCTTCGTACCCTTGGTACCGCGGCCAGCGGTCTTACCCTTGGATGCCTCACCACGACCAACGCGGGTCTTGGCGGTCTTGGCACCCGGGGCGGGGCGCAGGTGGTGAACCTTCAGTGCGTTCTGCTTCTCAGCGGCGCCCTGTGCCTTTTCGGCGGTGTTCTTCTCTGCCATTTACTTCGCCTCCTCTACCTTTACCAGGTGCGGAACCGTGTTGAGCATTCCGACGGTCACGGCGTCGGCGGTGCGGACAACGGTGTGTCCGATCCGCTTCAGGCCGAGGGACCGCAGGGTGTCGCGCTGGTTCTGCTTGCCGCCAATGGCGGACTTGATCTGAGTGATTTCCAACTGAGCGTCGGAAGGAATCAGGTTCTTGGCCATGACTCAGACACCTGCCTTCTGGTTCAAGAGAGCCTTCACCAGTGCCGGCGGAGCGATCTCGTCGAGGGGCAGGCCGCGGCGTGCTGCCACTGCTGCCGGCTCTTCGAGGCGCTTGAGGGCATCAACGGTCGCGTGAACGATGTTGATGGCGTTGGAGGAACCGAGCGACTTGGAGAGGATGTCGTGGATGCCCACGCACTCCAGTACTGCACGGACCGGACCACCGGCGATAACACCGGTACCGGCGGAAGCCGGACGCAGCATGACGACGCCTGCGGCGGCCTCACCCTGAACGCGGTGCGGGATGGTGCTGCCGACGCGGGGAACGCGGAAGAAGGACTTCTTGGCCTCTTCAACGCCCTTCGCGATGGCGGCGGGAACTTCCTTAGCCTTGCCGTAGCCGACGCCGACCAAGCCGTTGCCGTCACCGACGACGACGAGGGCGGTGAAGCTGAAGCGACGACCACCCTTGACGACCTTGGAAACGCGGTTGATGGTTACGACGCGCTCTACGAACTGGCTCTTTTCGGCTTCGCGGCCGCCGTCACGGCCACCACGGCCGCCACGGTCGCCACGGCCCTGGCCGCGGTCGCCGCGCTCACCACGACGAGCGCCACCACGGCGGTCATCGGTGGTCGCAGGCGCAGCGGTCTCAGTTGCCGGAGCAGCTACAGCTTCAGTCACCTGAATGTCCTTTTCGTTATTTTCGGTCACAGTGCCAGCCCACCTTCACGTGCGCCGTCGGCGACGGCGGCGATCCGGCCGTGGTACTTGTTACCACCGCGGTCGAAGACAACTGCTTCGATGCCGGCAGCCTTGGCACGCTCGGCGACCAGTTCGCCAACGCGCTTGGCCTTGGCGGTCTTGTCGCCTTCGAATGCACGAAGGTCTGCTTCCAGCGTGGAGGCGCTTGCCACGGTCACGCCCTTGGTGTCATCGACAACCTGGACGAATACGTGACGTGCGGAGCGGTTGACGACCAGACGCGGACGTACAGCCGTACCGGAGATGCGCTTGCGGATACGAAGCTGGCGGCGGCTGCGCTGGGCAGACTTGCTCTTGTTCGTACGCTTCTTGTTAATTGCGATCGCCATGGTTACTTACCAGCCTTTCCGACCTTGCGGCGGATGACTTCGCCGGCGTAACGGATGCCCTTGCCCTTGTAGGGGTCCGGCTTCCGCAGCTTGCGAATGTTGGCAGCAACCTCGCCGACCTGCTGCTTGGAGATACCAGAAACAGAGAGCTTCGTCGGGGACTCAACTGCAAAGGTGATGCCGTTCGGTGCAGCGATGTTGACCGGGTGGCTGAAGCCCAGAGCGAACTCCAGGTCAGCGCCCTTGGCCTGGACGCGGTAACCGGTACCGACAATCTCAAGCTTCTTCTCGTAGCCTGCGGTAACGCCCTGGATCATGTTGGCGATCAGGGTGCGGGTCAGGCCGTGCAGCGAACGTGAGGCGCGCTCGTCGTTCGGGCGGGCGACAGTCAGGGTGCCATCTTCCAGGGAAACCTCGATCGGGCTGGCCACAGTGTGGCTCAGCTCGCCTTTGGAACCCTTGACGCTGACGACAGAGCCGTCAACCTTGACCTCAACGCCGGCAGGAACGGTGATGGGGAGACGTCCAATACGTGACATTATTCTCTTCCTTTCCCGTTACCAGACGTAAGCGAGGACTTCGCCGCCCACGCCCTTCTTGCCGGCCTGCTTGTCAGTCAGGAGGCCGGAAGAGGTGGACAGGATTGCGACACCCAGGCCACCCAGCACGTGCGGCAGGTTGGTGGACTTTGCGTAAACGCGCAGCCCCGGCTTGGAAATACGACGAACGCCAGCGATGGAACGCTCGCGGTTCGGACCGAACTTGAGCTCGATGGTCAGCTTCTTGCCGACCTCCGCGTCTTCTTCCTTCCAGGAGGCGATGAAGCCTTCAGCCTTCAGGATGTCGGCGACGCGTGCCTTGAGCTTGCTGTACGGCATGCTCACGGTGTCGTGGTATGCCGAGTTAGCGTTGCGCAGACGCGTAAGCATATCTGCGACAGGATCTGTCATAGTCATGTGGGCTCTTGCCCTTCCTCATAACGGTTTCCGCCGCGTCCTGTCGAAAACAGGGGCGCAGCCGGACCTTTTACGTAGTTAGATTAGTCTTCGGTCTTGAACGGGAAGCCCAGCGCCTTGAGCAGCGCACGGCCTTCGTCGTCAGTCTTGGCAGTGGTCACGACAGTGATGTCCATGCCGCGGACGCGGTCGATGGAATCCTGGTCGATTTCGTGGAACATAACCTGCTCGGTCAGACCGAAGGTGTAGTTGCCGTTGCCGTCGAACTGCTTGCCGCTGAGGCCACGGAAGTCGCGGATACGCGGCAGTGCCAGCGTCACCAGACGGTCCAGGAATTCCCACATGCGGTCGCCACGCAGGGTTGCGTGGGCGCCGATCGGCATGCCTTCGCGCAGCTTGAACTGAGCGATCGACTTGCGGGCCTTGGTTACCTGCGGCTTCTGGCCGGTGATCAGGGTCAGGTCGCGGACAGCGCCGTCGATCAGCTTGGAGTCCTTGGCGGCATCTCCAACACCCATGTTCACAACGACCTTGACCAGGCGGGGAACCTGGTTGACGTTCTGGTACTTGAATTCCTCAGTCAGCGTGTTCTTGATGGAATCGGCGTACTTGGTCTTCAGACGAGGAACGATCTTGCCTGCCGGAGTCTCGAGAGTCTCAGTCATTAGATGTCCTTCCCGGAGCTCTTGGCCACGCGGACGCGCACTTCGCGCTTCACGCCATCGCGCTCAACGGTCTCGGTGCGGAAACCGACGCGGGTGGGCTTCTTCGTGGACGGGTCAACCAGAGCCACGTTGGAGATGTGGATTGAAGCCTCGACGACCTCGATGCCACCGGTCTTGGTGCCGCGCTGCGACTGACCGACCTTGGTGTGCTTGGTGACGCGGTTGATGCCTTCGACCAGCACGCGGTTGGTCTCGGGGAACACGCGCAGGACCTTGCCCTGCTTGCCACGGTCGCCGCCGCGCTCAGCCTTGGCGCCAGTGATGACCTGAACCAGGTCACCCTTCTTGATCTTAGCCATGGACTAGAGCACCTCCGGAGCCAGAGAAACGATCTTCATGAACTTCTTGTCGCGAAGTTCACGGCCAACCGGTCCGAAGATACGGGTACCGCGGGGGTCACCGTCGTTCTTCAGGATGACGGCTGCGTTCTCGTCAAACTTGATGTAGGAACCATCCGCACGGCGGCGTTCCTTCTTGGTACGGACGATGACAGCCTTGACGACGTCGCCCTTCTTTACGTTGCCGCCCGGGATTGCATCCTTGACGGTAGCGACGATCACGTCGCCAATGCCTGCGTAGCGACGGCCGGATCCACCGAGAACGCGGATGGTAAGGATTTCCTTAGCACCCGTGTTGTCGGCGACCTTGAGTCGCGACTCCTGCTGAATCACTATTTACTCCTTGCGTCGCGCCGGTTCTCAGGCCGTGATCTTGCTACGGAATGAGCCTTGCGGAACGGTTGATCGGGGTGTCTCTTGACCTGCCTGGATTTTGCCAGACCAGGCCTAAACTCCCGTGCCAGCAACATTTGCTTCCCAGGCGTTCCCGACAGATCGGGGCGCAAGGGGGCACTATGCCGTGGCACGATTGTTTACGAGGTTGGTGACGGCGCGCAAAAGGCGCCATACAAACTCAAAATCTTAGCACATTTCCGGTGTATCCCCATATCACAGCCGGGTGCCCCTGCGGCAAAGCGACGGCAACGCACGGTTAGGAACGCTCCCTCACCTCCTGCGCCCTTTTGGCAATCGCTCCCTCAGTTCATGTGGGCATTCCGTCTGGAGGTGAGGGAGCGTCGCCCAAACATCCGCGAAAGGCGAGGGAGCGTCGCCCAAAAAACGGCGAAAGGTGAGGGAGCGTCGGTCCCCCGGCTGCGGCCGCCCTTAACGGAGCAACCCCCGCTCCCAGCAGGGAACGGGGGTTGCTCTTGCAGCAGCGCTGCAGGTGTTACTTGGCCTTCTCGAGGATCTCCACCAGGCGCCACCGCTTGGTAGCGGACAGCGGGCGGGTCTCGGCGAGGAGCACGAGGTCGCCGATGCCGGCGCTGTTCTCTTCGTCGTGAGCCTTGATCTTGGCGTTACGGCGGATGACCTTGCCGTAGAGGGCGTGCTTCACGCGGTCTTCGACCTGGACAACGATGGTCTTCTCCATCTTGTCCGAGACGACGTAGCCGCGCTTCGTCTTACGGTAACCGCGCTCGTCAGCCTTGGCTGCGTCGGAAACAGTTTCCGTCACGTTCTCGTCCTTTTCAGTCACTTTGCGTCCTCCTCGGTTTCAACCGGCTCAGCCTTTTCGGCCTTCTTGGTTGCAGCCTTCTTGGACTTCTTCTCTTCCTTGGCTTCCACAACCGGTGCGGCAACCTCGGCACGAATGCCCAGCTCGCGTTCGCGGAGAACGGTGTAGATGCGTGCGATGTCCTTCTTTACCGCGCGCAGGCGACCGTGGTTCTCCAGCTGGCCGGTGGCGGACTGGAAACGCAGGTTGAACAGCTCTTCCTTGGACTTGCGGAGTTCTTCAACGAGACGCTCGTTGTCGAAACCGTCCAGCTGTGCGGGTGCGAGATCCTTCGACCCTACTGCCATTTCTACTCACCACCTTCGCGACGCACAATGCGTGCCTTCAACGGCAGCTTGTGGATTGCCAGGCGCAGGGCCTCGCGAGCTACCTCTTCATTAACACCGGAGAGTTCGAAAAGAACCCGGCCCGGCTTGACGTTTGAGACCCACCATTCCGGCGAACCCTTACCGGAACCCATACGGGTTTCGGCCGGCTTCTTGGTCAGCGGACGGTCCGGGTAAATGTTGATCCAGACCTTACCGCCACGCTTGATGTGGCGGGTCATCGCGATACGGGCAGACTCGATCTGACGGTTCGTGACGTAGGCCGGGCTCAGAGCCTGGATGCCCCACTCACCGAAGGAGACCTGGGTGCCGCCCGTTGCAGCGCCGGAACGACCCGGGTGGTGCTGCTTGCGGTGCTTGACTCGACGTGGGATAAGCATTTAAGCCTGTCCTCCTTCTACAGCGGCAGGAGCCGCCTCAGCTGCCGGAGCTTCGGCTGCAGCGGGTGCTGCCTCAGCTGCCGGGCGGTCGTTACGACGACGGCGGTCACCACGGTCGGCGCCACCCGGGCGGCCCGGGCGGTCGCCGGCACGGCCGCGGGACGGAGCAGCAGCAGCCTGCTGAGCCAGTTCCTTGGCGGTGACGTCGCCCTTGTAGATCCAGACCTTCACGCCGATGCGGCCGAAGGTGGTCTTGGCCTCGTAGAAGCCGTAGTCGATGTTCGCGCGGAGGGTGTGCAGGGGCACACGGCCTTCGCGGTAGAACTCCGAGCGGGACATTTCAGCGCCACCCAGACGGCCCGAGCAAGCGATACGGATACCCTTGGCACCGGCACGCTGTGCGGACTGCATGGCCTTCTTCATCGCGCGGCGGAATGCCACGCGGGAAGTCAGCTGCTCGGCAACGCCCTGGGCAACAAGCTGGGCTTCCATCTCGGGGTTCTTGACCTCGAGGATGTTCAGCTGGACCTGCTTGCCGGTGAGCTTTTCGAGCTCGCCGCGGATGCGGTCGGCCTCGGCGCCGCGGCGGCCGATAACGATACCCGGACGTGCCGTGTGGATGTCCACGCGGACGCGGTCGCGGGTGCGCTCGATCTCAACCTTGGCGATGCCGGCGCGCTCCATGCCCGTGGACATGAGCTGGCGGATGCGGATGTCTTCGCGGACGAAGTCCTTGTAGCGCTGGCCCGACTTGGTGCTGTCAGCAAACCAGTGCGATACGTGATCGGTGGTGATGCCGAGTCGGAACCCGTGCGGGTTTACTTTCTGTCCCACTTAGCGAGCCTCCTCTTTCTCCGGGGTAGCGACTACCACGGTGATGTGGCTCGTGCGCTTCTTGATCTGAAATGCACGACCCTGAGCGCGCGGCTGGAACCGCTTCATGGTCGGGCCTTCATCAACAAACGCTTCGCTGATGATGAGGTCACCTTCGTCAAACGCCACGCCGTCGCGGTCCGCGAGGACCCGGGCGTTGGAGATTGCCGACTGAACTACCTTGAATACCGGCTCCGAAGCTGCCTGGGGGGCAAACTTCAGAATTGCCAGAGCCTCATTCGCTTGCTTTCCACGAACAAGGTTGACGACGCGCCGGGCCTTCATAGGCGTTACGCGGATGTGACGCGCAATTGCCTTGGCTTCCATTGCTTTCCTTCTCTCGTCTTTGACGTAAGTGCAGGCGCCTAGCGGCGCTTGCCCTTACGGTCGTCCTTGACATGGCCGCGGAAAGTCCGCGTGGGAGCGAATTCGCCGAGCTTGTGCCCGACCATCGACTCAGTGACAAACACCGGGATGTGCTTGCGTCCGTCGTGCACGGCGATCGTGTGGCCGAGCATGTCGGGGACGATCATCGAACGGCGGGACCAGGTCTTGATGACGTTGTGGGTGCCCTTTTCGTTTTCCCTGGCTACCTTCACAAAGAGGTGCTGGTCAACGAAAGGACCTTTTTTCAGGCTGCGTGGCATGTGTCCAGGCTCCTATCGCTTGTTCTTGCCAGTACGACGGCGACGAACAATAAGCTTGTCGCTCTCTTTGTTGGGGCGGCGGGTACGGCCTTCAGGCTTACCGTTGGGGTTGACCGGGTGACGACCACCGGAGGTCTTACCTTCACCACCACCGTGCGGGTGGTCAACCGGGTTCATGGCGACACCACGGACGGTCGGGCGAACGCCCTTCCACCGCATACGGCCGGCCTTGCCCCAGTTGATGTTCGACTGCTCGGCGTTGCCGACCTCGCCGACGGTTGCGCGGCAGCGCACGTCAACGTTGCGGATTTCGCCGGAGGGCAGACGCAACTGGGCGAAGCGGCCTTCCTTGGCGACGAGCTGAACCGAAGCACCGGCGGAACGGGCCATCTTGGCGCCGCCACCCGGGCGCAGTTCGACTGCGTGGATAACGGTACCGACGGGGATGTTGCGCAGGGGCAGGTTGTTGCCGGGCTTGATGTCAGCGTCGGCGCCGGCCTCTACGAAGTCGCCCTGGGACAGCTTGTTCGGGGCGATGATGTAACGCTTGGTGCCATCAACGTAGTGCAGCAGGGCGATACGAGCCGTACGGTTGGGGTCGTACTCGATTTCGGCAACGCGGGCGTTGACGCCGTCCTTGTCGTGGCGACGGAAGTCGATCAGACGGTACTGGCGCTTGTGTCCACCACCCTTGTGACGGGTCGTGATCTTACCGGTGTTGTTACGGCCACCCTTTTTCGGGAGGGGACGAACCAACGACTTTTCCGGCGTCGACCGCGTGATTTCAGTGAAGTCCGCTACGCTCGAGCCACGACGGCCCGGGGTAGTCGGCTTGTATTTACGGATTCCCATAATTTATTTCCTCGTTAAAGTGGTCTCCGCTTAGGAAAGCGGACCGCCGAAGATGTCGATAGTGCCTTCTTTGAGGCTCACAATGGCACGCTTGGTGTTCTTGCGGGTGCCCCAGCCGAATTTGGTCCGCTTGCGCTTACCGGCACGGTTGATGGTGTTGATCGATTCGACCTTGACGGAGAAGATCTTCTCCACGGCCAGCTTGATCTCGGTCTTGTTCGAGCGGGGGTCCACCAGGAAGGTGTACTTGCCCTCGTCGATCAGGCCGTAGCTCTTTTCCGAGACGACGGGTGCAAGCACGACGTCGCGCGGGTCTTTGATGGTGGCTGCGCTCACTTGGCATCCTCCTCGTTCTTTGCGACCTTGTCAGCAACGAATGCTTCGTAGGCAGCCTTGGTGAAGACTACGTCGTCGGAAACGAGAACGTCGTAGGTGTTCAGCTGGTCTGCGTACAGAACGTGAACTTCCTCGAGGTTGCGCACGGACAGTGCCGCAACATCGTTGGCGCGCTCAATGACAACGAGCAGGTTCTTGCGCTCGGAAACTCCGCGCAGGGTTGCCAGTGCTTCCTTGGAGGACGGCTTCGAGCCGGCAACCAGTTCAGCAACGACGTGGACGCGGCCGTTGCGGGCGCGGTCCGAGAGTGCGCCGCGCAGTGCAGCAGCAATCATCTTCTTGGGGGTCCGCTGGGCGTAGTCACGCGGCGTCGGGCCGTGGACAACGCCACCGCCGGTCATGTGAGGAGCACGGATGGAACCCTGACGGGCGCGGCCGGTGCCCTTCTGCTTGAACGGCTTGCGGCCTGCGCCGGAAACTTCGGCGCGGGTCTTGGTCTTGTGGGTACCCTGGCGAGCAGCAGCGAGCTGGGCGACGACAACCTGGTGCAGCAGCGGCACGTTGGTCTGAACGTCGAAGATCTCTGCAGGCAGGTCAACCTTGACAGTGCTAGTCATTGAACTAGGCTCCCTTCACGGCGGTGCGTACGAGTACGACCTGGCCGCGGGCACCGGGAACGGCACCCTTGATCAGGAGCAGCGACTTCTCGACGTCAACCGCGTGGACCGTGAGGTTCAGCGTGGTGTGACGAACGGCGCCCATGCGGCCGGCCATTTTCATGCCCTTGAAGACGCGGCTCGGGGTGGATGCGCCACCGATTGAACCGGGCTTACGGTGGTTCTTGTGGGCACCGTGGGAAGCGCCGACACCGGAGAAGCCGTGACGCTTCATAACACCGGCGAAGCCCTTACCCTTGGTGGTGCCAACGACGTCGATCTTCTGGCCGGCCTCGAACAGCTCAACGGAGAGTTCCTGGCCCAGCTCGTACTCGGCAGCATCTGCGGTACGGAGTTCGACGACGTGACGGCGAGGCGTGACGCCTGCCTTTTCAAAGTGACCAGCCAGCGGCTTGGTGACCTTGCGGGGATCGATCTGGCCGTAGCCGATCTGAACGGCGACATAGCCATCAGTGTCTGCGTTGCGCAGCTGCGTGATGACGTTCGAGTCTGCCTGGACCACAGTGACGGGGATGAGCTTGTTGTTCTCGTCCCAGACCTGGGTCATGCCGAGCTTCGTGCCCAGCAGGCCCTTTACGTTACGGGTTGCGGTCATAGTCTCTCAGCACCTCCCTACAGCTTGATTTCGATGTTCACGTCGGCCGGCAGGTCGAGACGCATGAGCGAGTCAACAGCCTTGGGCGTGGGGTCGATGATGTCGATCAGACGCTTGTGCGTGCGCATTTCGAAGTGCTCGCGGCTGTCCTTGTACTTGTGCGGAGAGCGGATAACGCAGTACACGTTCTTCTCCGTCGGCAGCGGCACGGGGCCCACTACCGTTGCGCCTGCGCGCGTGACCGTCTCAACGATCTTCCGTGCTGAAACGTCAATGACCTCGTGGTCGTATGACTTCAGCCGGATGCGGATTTTTTGTCCCGCCATGTCGCCTGACTCTCTTTCAGTCTGTGCTTCCCCTGATTGGGGCTGCCCTGTTCACTTACGTGTTGTGTGGCTGCCGAAGCATTCAAAGTCGTGACTACCACCCGCCGCACAAGCTGAATCCGGAAAATTCCGGGTTCCTCAACCTGCCGCCGCAACCGACCCCCGCGGTCGGGCGTGTCGCGACTTTCACGCGCACACGTCCGCAATTCCTTGGGGAGTGGGTTATGTTTGGTCTCTTCCCTGGACCCTGACACCCGGCATTATCCGGATCGGGACGCGAAAGAGCGCTTGAACAACTCAACTAGTATGCCGGAATTTGCGGGCAGAAGCGAATCAGCCTCTCCAGTCACTGCAATCACCGCGCCGGCGGTCATTGTCCCCGGTCCCCTGCTTATGCATGATAGGGGCATGACTGTGCAGGACGCCGTGGCAGTTCAGGCCCTGGCCGCACGCCTGAGACCCGGGTTTGTCCTGGGGGTTGCCTCCGCGGCCTTCCAGATCGAGGGCAGCCTCGCCGCCGGCGGGCGCGGGCCCTCGGGCTGGGACGCCTTTGCCGAAAAGCCGGGGAACATCCTGCACGGGCACTCCCCCGCCGTGGCCTGTGACCACTATAACCGGGCCGCGGAAGACATCGGGCTCATGCGCGAGCTCGGGATCGACTCCTACCGGTTCTCGATCTCCTGGCCGCGGGTTCAGCCGGCAGGGGCGGGCCCGGTCAACGCGGCCGGCCTGGACTTCTACGACCGCCTCATCGACCAGTTGCTCGCCGCCGGCATATCGCCCATGGCAACCCTCTACCACTGGGATACGCCGCTCCCCCTGGAGCACCGGGGCGGGTGGATGAACCGCACGACGGCGGAACGGTTCGCCGAGTACAGCGCTGCCGCGGCGAAGCGGCTCGGCGACCGCGTGGCGCAATGGGTCACCCTGAACGAGCCCGCCTCGGTCACCCTCAACGGCTACGCCCTCGGCACCCATGCGCCGGGCCGTGACCTGCTGTTCGGCGCCATGCCGTCAGTGCACCACCAGCTCCTTGCCCACGGCCTGGCGGTGCAGGCACTGCGGGCGGCGGGCGTCAGCGGCGCCGTCGGCGTCACGAACCTGCACTCCCCGGTCCGTCCCGCGTCCGGCTCGGCCAGCGACCGGCTGCTCGCCCGGGTGTTCGACGTCATGCTGAACCGGCTCTACGCAGATCCGATCCTACTGGGCCGCTTTCCGAAAACGCCGCTGATCGCCCGGCCGTGGTTCCGGTCGCTCCGGAGTATCCCGGACGCGGACCTGGCCGTCATCCACCAGCCGCTGGACTTCTACGGCCTGAATTACTACTACCCCGTCAGGGTGGCGACGGGCCGCGGCGTCGACAGCCTGTCCGGGACCGCCGAAGCGATGCTGAAGCTGCCGTTCCACATGGCCGGGTTCCCCGAGTACGCGCTCACGGGTTTCGGCTGGCCGGTCGCCCCGGAGCATCTGGGCATCCTGCTGCGGGAGCTGAAGGACCGGTATGGCGCGTCGCTGCCGCCGCTGTACATCACCGAGAGCGGGGCGAGCTTCCCGGAACCGGAGCATGTCACCGGTCCCCTGCCGGACGCCGGCCGGATCAGCTATCTCGCCGCGCATCTGGATCAGGCGGTGACGGCAACCGCGCCCGGCGGCGTGGCCCACGGCGTCGACCTGCTCGGCTATTACGTCTGGACGCTCATGGACAACTTCGAGTGGGCAGCCGGCTACTCGCAGCGCTTCGGCCTGGTGCATGTGGACTTCACCACTCAGCGCCGCACACCGAAGGACTCCTACTACTGGTACCAGGCCCTGGCGCGGGCCCGGGGGGCCTGAGAGCCTATTGGTTGCGGTTTGCCCTGTTGATGCGCTTGGCGCGCTCGATCTCCTGGCGGAAGTGCTTCTTCACCCAGAAATAGGCGACGACGGCCGCGACGGCGAGCAGCAGAAAAATGAACCAGCCCACGATGAGCTCCTTTCCCCTACCTGCAAAGGTATCAGGAACTTAAAAGGAACAGCCCCGCTGCGCGTGCAGCGGGGCTGTTCCTTCGTTTTCCGTGGCCGTCAGCCGGCCAGGAGAACCATGATCAGCAAGTACTACTTGATGATCTTGGTGACGCGTCCCGAACCAACGGTGCGGCCGCCTTCGCGGATAGCGAAGCCGAGGCCCTCTTCCATTGCGATCGGCTGGATGAGCGCAACGGTCATCTCAGTGTTGTCGCCGGGCATAACCATTTCCGTGCCTTCCGGCAGGGTGATAACGCCGGTGACGTCCGTGGTGCGGAAGTAGAACTGCGGGCGGTAGTTGGAGTAGAACGGGTTGTGACGTCCGCCTTCGTCCTTGGAGAGGATGTAGACGTTAGCCTCGAAGTCGGTGTGCGGGGTGATGGAACCCGGCTTGACGACAACCTGGCCACGCTCGACATCGTCGCGCTTCAGACCGCGGAGCAGGAGGCCACAGTTCTCGCCGGCCCATGCTTCGTCGAGTTGCTTGTGGAACATCTCGATACCGGTAACCGTGGTCTTCTGGACCGGGCGGATGCCGACGATCTCGACCTCGGAGTTGATGGCGAGGGTTCCACGCTCGGCGCGGCCGGTGACAACGGTGCCACGGCCGGTGATCGTGAAGACGTCTTCGATCGGCATCAGGAAGGGCTTGTCACGGTCACGTACGGGGTCCGGAACGGACTCGTCGACAGCTTCCATGAGGTCTTCGATGGACTTGACCCACTCGGGGTCGCCTTCGAGGGCCTTCAGGCCGGAGACGCGGATGACCGGGGCGTTGTCGCCATCGAAGCCCTGCGAGCTCAGGAGCTCACGAACTTCCATTTCGACGAGGTCGAGGAGTTCCTCGTCCTCAACCATGTCAGCCTTGTTCAGCGCGACCAGCAGGTAGGGAACACCAACCTGGCGGGCGAGCAGAACGTGCTCGCGGGTCTGAGCCATCGGGCCGTCGGTGGCGGCAACCACGAGGATTGCACCGTCCATCTGGGCAGCGCCGGTGATCATGTTCTTGATGTAGTCAGCGTGACCCGGGGCGTCCACGTGTGCGTAGTGGCGCTTCTCGGTCTGGTACTCAACGTGGGAGATGTTGATGGTAATACCACGCTGGCGCTCTTCCGGAGCAGAGTCGATCGACGCGAAGTCACGCTTCTCGTTGAGGGTGGGGTACTTGTCGTACAGCACCTTGGAAATGGCGGCCGTCAGCGTCGTCTTACCGTGGTCAACGTGACCGATGGTACCGATGTTAACGTGCGGCTTAGTCCGCTCGAACTTTGCCTTTGCCACAGGTTCCTCCTAGAACGTTTTCAAATGACTTACCCTTCGGCCGCGCTTGTCGCGGCAGAAACTCCAGTAAGTCTACTTGGGGGGCTTTGGATTGGTGAAATTGCAGATTCAGGAACTAAAGCTAGTGCCTAGAGCCTGTTCGTGCAGGCGGCCGGCCCGGCCTGGCCGGACTGCAGCTGGCCGGTATCCGGCCGCCTGCACCAGGTGATCCCCCCTTGGGAGACGCACCCGAGTTGTTTCGCTGCAGCGCGAGGTCCCTGGGGACTACTCGCCGCGGCTCTTCTGGATGATCTCGTCGGCAACTGCCTTCGGGACCTCGGCGTAGCTGTTGAACGTCATGGAGTACACAGCGCGGCCCTGGGTCTTCGAGCGCAGGTCACCGATGTAGCCGAACATGCCGGACAGCGGGACGTGAGCGCGGATGACCTTGACGCCCTGGGCATCTTCCATGGACTGCATCTGGCCACGGCGGGAGTTGAGGTCACCGATAACATCACCCATGTATTCCTCAGGGGTGCGGACCTCGACATCCATCAGCGGTTCGAGCAGAACAGGGTTCGCCTTGCGTGCGGCTTCCTTGAAAGCCATACGGCCGGCGATCTTGAACGCCATTTCCGAGGAGTCAACATCGTGGTAAGCGCCATCGATCAGCGTCGCCTTGATGCCGACAACCGGGTAACCGGCCAGGACGCCGTCGTTCAGTGCATCCTGGATACCGGCGTCAACGGAAGGAATGTACTCACGCGGAACGCGGCCACCGGTGACCTTGTTCTCGAACTCGTACAGTTCCCCGCCCGCGGTGTCCAGAGGCTCGATCGCGATCTGGACCTTTGCGAACTGGCCGGAACCACCGGTCTGCTTCTTGTGCGTGTAGTCGTGACGCTCCACGGCACGCTTGATGGTTTCGCGGTAAGCAACCTGCGGCTTGCCCACGTTGGCCTCGACCTTGAATTCGCGGCGCATGCGGTCCACCAGGATGTCCAGGTGGAGCTCGCCCATGCCGGCGATGATGGTCTGGCCGGTGTCTTCGTTGAGGGAGACCTGGAAGGTCGGGTCCTCAGCGGAGAGCTTCTGGATAGCCGTGGAGAGCTTCTCCTGGTCACCCTTGGTGTTCGGCTCGATCGCAACCGAGATCACGGGCTCCGGGAAGCTCATGGACTCGAGGACGATCTGGTTGGCCGAGTCGCACAGGGTGTCACCGGTGGTGGTGTCCTTCAGGCCGATCGCTGCGTAGATGTGGCCGGCGGTAGCGCCCTCGACGGGCATTTCCTTGTTGGCGTGCATCTGGAACAGCTTGCCGATGCGCTCCTTCTTGCCCTTGGTGGAGTTGACCACCTGGGCGCCTGCTTCCACGTGACCGGAGTACACGCGGATGAAGGTGAGCTGGCCGAAGAACGGGTGCGCGGCGATCTTGAAGGCCAGTGCGGAGAACGGCTCATCAGCGGAAGGCTTGCGGGTCAGTTCCTTCTCTTCGTCGCGGGGATCGTGACCGATCATCGGCGGGACGTCGAGGGGGTTCGGCAGGTAGTCGACAACTGCATCGAGCATCGGCTGGACGCCGCGGTTCTTGAATGCGGAACCACAGAAGACCGGGTAGATCTCGGAGTTGATCGTCATCTTGCGGATGCCGGCCTTGAGCTCGTCGATCGAGATCTCTTCGCCCTCGAGGTACTTCTCCATGAGTTCTTCGGAGGACTCGGCAACAGTCTCGACGAGCTGCGCGCGGTACTCTTCAGCCTTGGCCTGGAGGTCAGCCGGGATCTCGCGGATCTCGTACTTGGCACCCATGGTGACGTCACCCTTGGCATCGCCGGGCCAGACCAGCGAACGCATGTAGAGGAGGTCAACGACGCCGATGAAGTCGTTCTCGGCGCCGATCGGCAGCTGCATGACGAGCGGCTTGGCACCGAGACGGCCGATGATGGTGTCGACGGTGAAGTAGAAGTCAGCGCCGAGCTTGTCCATCTTGTTGACGAAGCAGATGCGCGGAACGTTGTACTTGTCAGCCTGGCGCCAAACAGTCTCGGACTGCGGCTCCACGCCTTCCTTGCCGTCGAACACGGCAACTGCACCGTCGAGGACGCGCAGGGAGCGCTCAACCTCGACCGTGAAGTCAACGTGGCCGGGGGTGTCAATGATGTTGATCTGGTTGTTTTCCCAGAAGCAGGTCACGGCGGCAGACGTGATGGTGATGCCGCGTTCCTTTTCCTGTTCCATCCAGTCAGTCGTCGAAGCGCCGTCGTGCGTTTCGCCGATCTTGTGGTTCACACCCGTGTAGAACAGGATGCGCTCGGTAGTGGTGGTCTTGCCGGCATCAATGTGGGCCATGATGCCGATGTTGCGGACCTTGCTAAGGTCGGTAAGCACGTCCTGTGCCACGGTGTCTCCCTTTCGGATGGACTGCACGTTCGCCGCCGGCTCTGGCGAGCCGGCGGCGTCCGGGAAGTATTACCAGCGGTAGTGTGCGAAGGCCTTGTTGGACTCGGCCATCTTGTGGGTGTCTTCGCGACGCTTCACAGCGGCACCCAGACCGTTGGAGGCGTCCAGAATTTCGTTCTGGAGGCGCTCGGTCATGGTCTTTTCGCGGCGGGCCTTGGAGTAGCCGACCAGCCAGCGGAGGGCGAGGGCCGTCGAACGACCCGGCTTGACCTCAACCGGAACCTGGTAGGTGGCGCCACCGACACGGCGGGAGCGGACCTCGAGGGAAGGCTTGACGTTGTCCATGGCCTTCTTGAGGGCTGCAACGGGGTCGCCGCCGGACTTGGCGCGAGCACCTTCGAGGGCACCGTAAACGATGCGCTCGGCGGTGGACTTCTTGCCGTCAACCAGCACCTTGTTGATGAGCTGGGTGACCAGCGGGGAGCCGTAAACGGGATCTAGAACTAGCGGCCGCTTGGGGGCCGGACCCTTGCGAGGCATATTACTTCTTCTCCATCTTTGCGCCGTAGCGGCTGCGGGCCTGCTTACGGTTCTTGACACCCTGGGTATCGAGGGCGCCACGGACGATCTTGTAGCGGACACCCGGAAGGTCCTTCACACGGCCGCCGCGGACGAGCACAATGGAGTGCTCCTGCAGGTTGTGGCCTACACCGGGGATGTAAGCGGTGACTTCAATGCCACCGTTGAGGCGCACACGTGCAACCTTACGCAGAGCCGAGTTCGGCTTCTTCGGGGTCGTCGTGTAAACGCGGGTGCAAACACCGCGGCGCATCGGGCTGCCCTTAAGCGCGGGAGCCTTGGTCTTGGAGACCTTAGGCGTGCGGCCCTTGCGGACCAGCTGGTTAATCGTAGGCACTCTCGTGTTCTCCGTTTTATCCGGAACGGCCGTTGGCGGCCGTTCTCTTGTCGCTGCGCCTCGCCGCCCGAGCTTTGAAGTTCTCTCCAGAGCAGCTGAGGCGAAGCCTTAATAGTCGGACCGCACGCCGGGGTCCGGGGACAATCGTCCCGAACTGCCCCTAGGCATGCGAAAATGTGGCATACGTTGCACAAGAACCCTGCAAACCGGAAACGTCGTCCTGGTCCTGCCTTCAGCTGCAAGCTGTCTGGCTAAACCGGCGCACTCATCCACTGCCACAATAACAATTAGTCTCCAGTCTACCACGGGCGGCCCGCTGCCCTTAATCGGCGCGGAAAAGCCGGGCCCGGGCCCTTAAACAGGACCGGTCCCCCACCGTGAGGTGAGGGACCGGTCCGGTGACCAGAGGTCAGGGCGGAAACCCGCCCTGCCCGTTAGCGGAAGTCGCTGCCGAGATCGTAGTCATCCAGCGGGATGGCGTGGAACTCCGGAGCCCCGTCGCCGCCCAGGGTGTCGTAGGAGAAGTCACTGAATGCGCTGGGGCCGGTGAACAGGTTGGCCTTTGCTTCCTCAGTGGGTTCCACCGTGACCTCGGTGTAGCGCGGAAGACCCGTGCCGGCCGGGATGAGCTTACCGATGATGACGTTTTCCTTGAGGCCGAGCAGCGGATCGCTCTTGCCTTCCATGGCCGCCTGCGTCAGGACGCGGGTGGTCTCCTGGAAGGAAGCAGCGGACAGCCAGGACTCGGTCGCCAGGGACGCCTTGGTGATGCCCATGAGCTCGGGACGGCCGGAAGCCGGCGTCTTGCCCTCGGACACAACACGGCGGTTGGCCTCTTCGAAGCGGCTGCGCTCGGCGAGCTCGCCGGGCAGCAGATCCGATTCACCGGACTCGATGACCGTGACGCGGCGCAGCATCTGGCGGACGATAACCTCGACGTGCTTGTCGTGGATACCGATGCCCTGGCTGCGGTACACGCCCTGGACCTCGTCCACCAGGAACTTCTGCGCGGCACGGGGACCCATGATGCGCAGCACCTGCTTGGGGTCGACCGGACCGTTGATGAGCTTCTGGCCGACGCTGACGTGGTCGCCGTCTTCGATCAGGAGACGTGAACGGCGCAGCACCGGGTAGGCGATCTCTTCGGATCCGTCATCCGGGGTGATGACCAGGCGCATCTGGCGCTCGGACTCTTCGATGGCGACGCGGCCGGCTGCTTCAGCAATCGGTGCGACACCCTTCGGAGTACGGGCTTCGAAGAGCTCCTGGATACGGGGCAGACCCTGGGTGATGTCGTCGCCGCCGCCGGCGGAAACAGCACCACCGGTGTGGAACGTACGCATGGTCAGCTGGGTACCCGGCTCACCGATGGACTGTGCGGCGATGATGCCCACGGCCTCACCGATGTCGACGGTCTTGCCCGTGGCCAGCGAACGGCCGTAGCAGAGCGCGCAGGTGCCGACGCTGGACTCACAGGTGAGCACGGAGCGGACCTTGACCTCGGTGATGCCGGCTGCGAACAGTTCGGCAATGACGACGTCGCCGCAGTCGGTGCCGGCCGCGGCCAGGACCTTGCCCGAGGCGTCGACGACGTCCACGGCCAGGGTGCGGGCGTAGGCGCTGTTCTCGACGTTCTCGTCCAGGACCAGCTCACCGTTGGAGTCTGCCACCGCGATCGCGGTCATCAGGCCGCGCTCGGTGCCGCAGTCCTCTTCGCGGACAATGACGTCCTGCGAGACGTCCACCAGACGACGGGTCAGGTAACCCGAGTTGGCGGTACGCAGGGCGGTGTCGGCCAGACCCTTACGGGCACCGTGCGTGGCGATGAAGTATTCCAGCACCGACAGGCCCTCACGGTAGGAGGACTTGATCGGACGCGGGATGATTTCACCCTTCGGGTTGGCCACCAGGCCACGGATACCCGCGATCTGGCGGACCTGCATCCAGTTACCACGTGCACCGGAGGACACCATGCGGTTGATGGTGTTCATCGGGGACAGGCTGTCACGCATCGCCTGGGCGATCTCGTTGGTTGCCTTGTTCCAGATCTCGATCAGTTCCTGGCGACGCTCGTCATCGTCGATCAGGCCCTTGTCGTACTGGCCCTGGATCTTGGCGGCCATGGTCTCGTAACCGGCGAGGAGCTCCGGCTTGGACGCCGGAACCTCGATGTCGGAGATGGCGACCGTGACGCCCGAACGGGTGGCCCAGTAGAAACCGGCGTCCTTCAGGTTGTCCAGCGTTGCCGCGGTGACGACCTTCGGGTAACGCTCGGCGAGGTCGTTGACGATCCGGGACAGCTCGCCCTTGTCGGCAACAGCCTCAACCCACGGGTAGTCCGCGGGCAGCGCCTGGTTGAAGATGACCTGTCCGAGGGAGGTCTCGACCAAAGCGGTCTGACCGGGCTCCCAGCCCTCCGGGGCTTCCCAGCCGGCGTACGGCACGAAGCCGTCGAGGCGGATCTTGACCTTGGAGTTCAGGTGCAGCTCGTGCAGGTCGAACGCCATGATGGCTTCCGCCACGGAGGAGAAGATCCGGCCCTCGCCAGCTGAACCGACACGCTTGGTGGTCAGGTGGTAGAGGCCGATGATCATATCCTGCGAGGGCAGCGTCACCGGGCGGCCGTCGGAGGGCTTCAGGATGTTGTTCGAGGACAGCATCAGGATGCGGGCTTCGGCCTGGGCTTCGGGGCTCAGCGGCAGGTGGACTGCCATCTGGTCGCCGTCGAAGTCGGCGTTGAAGGCGCCACAGACCAGCGGGTGAAGCTGGATTGCCTTGCCTTCAACCAGCTGCGGCTCGAACGCCTGGATGCCGAGGCGGTGCAGGGTAGGTGCACGGTTCAGCAGCACGGGGTGCTCGGTGATGATCTCTTCGAGGACGTCCCAGACCTGCGGGCGGTAGCGCTCCACCATCCGCTTGGCCGACTTGATGTTCTGGGCGTGGTTGAGGTCAACCAGGCGCTTCATCACGAACGGCTTGAAGAGCTCCAGGGCCATCTGCTTGGGCAGGCCGCACTGGTGCAGCTTCAGCTGCGGGCCGACGACGATGACCGAACGGCCGGAGTAGTCGACGCGCTTGCCGAGGAGGTTCTGGCGGAAACGGCCCTGCTTGCCCTTGAGCATGTCGCTCAGGGACTTCAACGGACGGTTGCCCGGTCCGGTGACCGGACGGCCGCGGCGGCCGTTGTCGAAGAGGCTGTCAACAGCTTCCTGAAGCATGCGCTTCTCGTTGTTGACGATGATCTCCGGGGCACCGAGGTCAAGCAGGCGCTTGAGGCGGTTGTTGCGGTTGATCACGCGGCGGTAGAGGTCGTTGAGGTCGGAGGTCGCGAAGCGGCCACCGTCCAGCTGGACCATCGGGCGCAGTTCCGGCGGGATCACCGGGACGGCGTCCAGCACCATGCCGAGCGGGCTGTTGTTGGTGGTCAGGAACGCGTTGACCACCTTGAGCCGCTTCAGGGCGCGGGTCTTGCGCTGGCCTTTGCCGTTGGCGATGACGTCGCGCAGCATGTCGGACTCGGCCTGCATGTCGAAGCTCTCAAGACGCTTCTTGATGGCTTCGGCACCCATGGAGCCCTCGAAGTACATGCCGTAGCGGTCCCGCAGCTCGCGGTACAGGCCCTCGTCACCTTCGAGGTCGGCGACCTTGAGGTTCTTGAAACGGTCCCAGACCTGCTCGAGGCGCTCGATGTCGGCGTCGGCACGCTTGCGCACGTTTGCCATCTGGCGGTCGGCGGAGTCGCGGGCCTTCTTCTTGTCGGCGGCCTTGGCGCCTTCACCTTCGAGGCGGGCGAGCTCGTTTTCGAGGTCGCGGGCGATCGCGGCGATGTCCGAGTCGCGGTTGTCGATCAGCTGCTTCTTCTCGATGTCGTGCTCAACCTGGAGGTTGGGCAGTTCTTCGTGGCGGCTGTCGGCGTCGACGCTCGTGATCATGTAGGCGGCGAAGTAGATGACCTTCTCAAGGTCCTTCGGTGCCAGGTCAAGGAGGTAGCCCAGGCGGGAGGGAACACCCTTGAAGTACCAGATGTGCGTGACCGGGGCGGCCAGTTCGATATGGCCCATGCGCTCACGGCGCACCTTGGCGCGGGTGACCTCAACGCCACACCGCTCGCAGATGATGCCCTTGAAGCGCACGCGCTTGTACTTGCCGCAGTAGCATTCCCAGTCGCGGGACGGGCCGAAGATCTTCTCGCAGAAGAGGCCGTCCTTCTCGGGCTTGAGCGTGCGGTAGTTGATGGTTTCCGGCTTCTTAACCTCGCCGTACGACCAGCCGCGGATGTCTTCCGCGGTGGCGAGGCCGATCTGCATGAGGCCGAAGGAGGATTCGCTGGACATATGGTCCCTGTTCTCTCTTGTTCTCTAAATTCTGAAGTCTTGGGTTACGGGAAGAGGGAGGGGGCCGACGGCGGATGGGAACCATCCGCCGTCGGACGCCCTGCTAAACCTCTTCTACGGAACTGGGCTCTGCACGAGACAGATCGATGCCCAGTTCTTCCGCAGCCGTGAAGACTGCGTCATCAGAGTCACGCATTTCAATTGTGGTTCCGTCCGTGGAAAGCACTTCCACGTTCAGGCACAGCGACTGCATTTCCTTGATCAAGACCTTGAAGGACTCAGGAACGCCCGGCTCCGGGATGTTCTCGCCCTTGACGATGGCTTCGTAGACCTTCACGCGACCGTGGATATCATCCGACTTGATCGTGAGGAGTTCCTGGAGGGTGTACGCGGCGCCGTAAGCTTCGAGCGCCCACACTTCCATTTCACCGAAGCGCTGGCCGCCGAACTGTGCCTTACCACCCAGCGGCTGCTGCGTGATCATGGAGTACGGGCCGGTGGAGCGCGCGTGGATCTTGTCGTCCACCAGGTGGTGGAGCTTCAGGATGTACATGTAGCCGACCGAGATCGGATCCGGGAACGGTTCGCCGGAGCGGCCGTCGAACAGGCGGGTCTTGCCGGAAGAGTTGATCAGGCGGTCGCCGTCGCGGGTGACGTTGGTGGAGTCGAGCAGGCCCGTGATCTCCTCTTCACGCGCACCGTCGAAGACCGGCGTTGCGACAGTGGTCTGGCCACTCTCGCGCGGCAGGTTCGGCAGCTGCTTGACCCATTCGGGCTCGCCTTCGATCTTCCAGCCGGTCTTGGCAACCCAGCCGAGGTGCGTTTCGAGCACCTGGCCGACGTTCATACGGCCCGGAACACCCAGCGGGTTCAGGACGATATCAACGGGGGTGCCGTCGGCGAGGAAGGGCATGTCCTCCACGGGCAGGATCTTGGAGATAACACCCTTGTTGCCGTGGCGGCCGGCGAGCTTGTCGCCGTCGGTGATCTTGCGCTTGGCGGCCACGTAGACGCGCACCAGCTGGTTCACGCCCGGGGGCAGCTCGTCGTCGTTGTCGCGGTCGAAGACGCGGACACCGATCACGGTGCCGGACTCGCCGTGCGGCACCTTCAGGGAGGTGTCGCGCACTTCGCGGGACTTCTCACCGAAGATGGCGCGCAGCAGGCGCTCTTCCGGAGTCAGTTCGGTCTCACCCTTCGGGGTGACCTTGCCGACCAGGATGTCGCCGGCTTCGACCTCGGCACCGATGTGGATGATGCCGCGCTCGTCCAGGCCCGCCAGGACTTCCTCGGACACGTTCGGGATGTCACGGGTGATTTCCTCGGCACCGAGCTTGGTGTCGCGGGCATCGATCTCGTGCTCCTCGATGTGGATCGAGGACAGGACGTCCTCGGCCACGATCCGCTGGGACAGGATGATGGCGTCCTCGAAGTTGTGGCCTTCCCAGGACATGAATGCCACGAGCAGGTTCTTGCCGAGGGCGAGCTCGCCCTGGTCCGTTGCCGGGCCGTCGGCGATGATGCCGCCGACTTCCAGGCGCTGGCCTTCGTTCACCAGGACCCGGTGGTTGTAGCAGTTGCCCTGGTTGGAGCGGGCGAACTTGTTGATGCGGTAGTTGGTTTCCGTGCCGTCGTCGTTGAGCATGATGACCAGCTCAGCGGAGACCTCGGTGACCACACCGGCCTTCTTCGCGATGACAACGTCACCGGCGTCGACGGCGGCGGCGCGCTCCATGCCGGTACCGACGAACGGTGCCTCGGAACGGACCAGCGGCACGGCCTGGCGCTGCATGTTGGCACCCATGAGTGCACGGTTGGCATCGTCATGCTCGAGGAACGGGATCAGGGCGGTTGCCACGGACACCATCTGGCGCGGGGAAACGTCCATGAACTCGACGTCGGCGGCGGGAACCAGCACGGGCTCGCCTCCACCACCGCGGGCACGGACCAGGACGGTCTCCTCGGCGAAACGCTTGTTCTCGTCGAGCGGGGCGTTGGCCTGGGCGATCAGGACCTCGGCCTCGTCGTCGGCGGTGAGGTACTTGACCTCATCGGAGACGACGCCGTCGGACACCGTGCGGTACGGGGTCTCGATGAAACCGAACGGGTTGATGCGGCCGTAGGAAGCCAGCGAACCGATCAGACCAATGTTCGGGCCTTCAGGAGTTTCGATGGGGCACATACGTCCGTAGTGGGACGGGTGCACGTCACGGACTTCCATGCCGGCACGGTCACGGGACAGACCGCCGGGGCCAAGCGCGGACAGGCGGCGCTTGTGGGTCAGGCCCGAGAGCGGGTTGTTCTGGTCCATGAACTGGGACAGCTGGGAGGTTCCGAAGAACTCCTTGATCGCTGCCACGACGGGACGGATGTTGATCAGGGTCTGCGGCGTGATGGCCTCGACGTCCTGGGTCGTCATGCGTTCGCGGACGACGCGCTCCATGCGGGACAGGCCGGTGCGGACCTGGTTCTCGATGAGCTCGCCGACGGCGCGGATGCGGCGGTTGCCGAAGTGGTCGATGTCATCGATCTCGACGCGGAGCTCGTGCTCCTGGCCGTCGCGCTTGCCCATGAGGGTCTTCTCGCCGGCGTGCAGGGCGACGAGGAACTTGATCATGGCCACGATGTCTTCAACGTGCAGGACCGAGGCTTCCTTGTCGCCAAGGGAGCGGTCGATGCCAAGCTTGCGGTTGATCTTGTAACGGCCGACCTTGGCCAGATCGTAGCGCTTGGAGTTGAAGTACAGGTTGTCCAGCAGGGACTGGGCAGCCTCGACGGTGGGCGGCTCGCCCGGGCGCAGCTTCCGGTAGATGTCCAGCAACGCGTCTTCGCGGGTCTCGGTGGCGTCCTTCTCCAGCGTCGCGCGCATGGAGTCGTACTGGCCGAATTCCTCGAGGATCTGGCCTTCGGTCCAGCCGAGGGCCTTCAGCAGCACGGTGACGGACTGCTTGCGCTTGCGGTCAAGGCGGACGCCCACCTGGTCGCGCTTGTCGATTTCGAGTTCGAACCAGGCGCCGCGGGAGGGGATGATCTTCGCGGTGAAGATGTCCTTGTCGCTGGTCTTGTCGGCGGTGCGCTCGAAGTAGGCGCCCGGCGAGCGGACCAGCTGGGAAACAACGACACGCTCGGTGCCGTTGACGACGAAGGTGCCCTTCTCGGTCATCAGCGGGAAGTCACCCATGAACACGGTCTGCTGCTTGATTTCGCCCGTGTTGTTGTTCATGAATTCGGCCTTGACATACAGCGGAGCCGAGTACGTTGCGTCCCGGTCCTTGCATTCGGCCATGGTGTACTTGGGGTCAGCGAACTCCGGCTCGGAGAAGCTCAGGGACATGGTGCCCTGGAAGTCCTCGATCGGGGAGATCTCTTCGAAGATGTCGGACAGACCCGAGGTGGTGGCGACGCTCAGGTCGCCTTCTTCGACGGCCTTCGCCACGCGCGCCTGCCAGCGTTCGTTTCCGACCAGCCAGTCAAAGCTGTCCGTTTGCAGGGCGAGCAGATTCGGAACATCAAGGGGTTCGTGAATCTTGGCGAATGAGAGCCGGCGGGTTGCACCGTCGGTGCTGTCGGCATTGATAGCGGTAGCGTTGTTTACATTAGAGGTGCTCGAGGCGACCAAGAGGGATCCTTCCACAGACCTTCAGGCGTTGTCAGATCTCCCCCGTTATGCACCCTGCGGAATGACTCCGCAGTGCTACCAGTCCGGTTCCGCTATATGACCCGGGACCTGCACTGTCCGTGCTGGTGCGCGTTATTGACGGCACAGTGACGGAACAGCTGCCAGGCTAAGCCCACCGCTATATGAAGGCTGAAGGTAAACAGGGAAGACGCAAATATCTACGATACGGCAAAGCAACCTACTTGTCTACCCCACTTCCGGCGGGATTGCAAGCACGAAATTCTGCCGGCACTTCCCCGGCACCCCGCCGCCGCCCCGCCGGCGCCCGGCCCGGGCGCCGGCTCCGGCCCCGATTCCGGCCCCGGTTCCCGGCCTGAATGGCTAGGTGACGGGGCTCACGATAACGTAGACATAAGTCAAAGCAGATCGGAAGAGAAGACCATGAGCAACCCTGCAGGCAACAACGACGTTGTCATCCTCGCCGCCGCCCGTACGCCCCAGGGACGCCTGAACGGGCAGCTGGCCAGCTTCACCGCCGTCGAGCTTGGCACCCATGCCATCCGCGCGGCCCTTGCCGCGAGCGGCGTCCGGTCCGACCAGGTGGACAGCGTGATCATGGGCCAGGTGCTGCAGGCCGGGGCCGGTCAGAACCCGGCGCGCCAGAGTGCCATCGGCGCCGGCATCGGCTGGAATGTTCCCACCGTGACCATCAACAAGGTCTGCCTCTCGGGCCTTACCGCAGTGATTGACGCCGCCCGGATGATCCGCAGCGGGGACGCCACCGTGGTGGTGGCCGGCGGGCAGGAGTCCATGACCCGCGCCCCGCACGTGCTGCCCGGTTCCCGGCAGGGCTGGACGTACGGCACTGTCCAGGCCCTCGACGCCGCCGCGCACGACGGCCTGACCGACGCGTTCGACGGGCAGTCCATGGGCCTGTCGACAGAGAGCAAAAACCTCACCCTCGGCATCGACCGGACCTCCCAGGACGAAGTCGCCGCCCAGTCGCACCAGCGCGCCGCCCGGGCCGCCAAGGACGGCGTGTTCGACGGCGAGATCGCCGCCATGAGCGTCAAGCAGCGCAAGGGCGACCCCATCGCGGTCACCGCCGACGAGGGCGTCCGGCCGGACACCACGGTCGAATCGCTGTCGGGCCTGCGCGCGGCGTTCGTCACGGACGGGACCATCACGGCCGGCAACTCCTCTCCCCTGTCCGACGGTGCGGCCGCCCTGGTGCTGAGCAGCCGGCAGTTCGCCGAGGACAACGGCCTGGACTACCTCGCGGTGGTCGGCAAGCCCGGCCAGGTCGCCGGGCCGGACAACTCGCTGCACTCCCAGCCCTCCAACGCGATCAAGAGCGCCCTGGACAAGGCCGGCTGGTCCGTCGCCGATCTCGATTTCATCGAAATCAACGAGGCCTTCGGCTCGGTCGCGGTGCAGTCCCTGAAGGATCTCGACTACCCGCTGGAGCAGTGCAACATCCACGGCGGGGCCATCGCCCTGGGCCACCCGATCGGGGCTTCCGGCGCCCGGCTGGCCCTGCACGCGGCGCACGAGCTCAAGCGCCGGGGCACCGGCAAGGCGGCGGTGTCCCTGTGCGGCGGCGGCGGCCAGGGCGAGGCGCTGCTGCTGTACCGCGACTGATCCGGCAGCCGGCCGGTCCGGACGTTCCACGGAGGGATATGGCAGCAATGGCAGAGCAGACAACAACCGGCGGGGGCCGCGAGCGTTTCCTGGCCGACGCCGCGGCCCGGGGCCTCGACGTCGAGATCGTGGAGCGGCTCGCCGCCCGCAGCCTCGAGGAGGCCGCCGCGATCCTTGGGATCCGGCCCGCGGACATCGTGAAATCGCTCGTGGTCAAGCACAAGGACGGCAGCTTCCTGTTCGCCCTGATCCCGGGCGACCGGCAGATCTCCTGGCCCAAGCTCCGGGCGCTGCTGGGGGTCAACAAGCTCTCGCTCCCCGCGGCGGAGACCGCCTTCGAAGCTACCGGGTACGAGCGCGGGACCATCACCCCGCTGGGCAGTACCCGCCCGTGGCCGGTCTACGCCGATCTGACCATCAGCGGCCGCCGGATCTCCATGGGCGCCGGCGAACACGGCTACAGCGCGTTCGTGGATGCCGACGCCCTGACGTCGGCCCTGGGCGCCATCGTCGCGGACATCACCGACCCGGCCTAGCCCGGGGGCGAGGTAGCCCGGCCGGGTTAAAAACCAACGCGGGGTCAGATCCGGCCCATTCCGGTGCTCCGGATGGGCCGGATCTGACCCCGCGTTGCTGTTTAGAGGGCGGGGCTCAGGCCGTGACGGTCAGCGGCGCCCCGTTGACGGTGAGGCGCCAGTTGGCCTGGCTGAAGACGGCGACGTCCAAGGTGCCGCGGTCCACGACGTAGTCGATGATGCGCTGCCGGATCTCCTGCTGGCTGTTGGAGAGGACGGGTGCGTCCTTCACGGCCGGGAAGTTGCCGCCGCCGCTCTGCCGGTAGTTGTTGATGGCCAGGGCGAATTCCTGCCCCGGCTGCAGCGGCTGGCCGGCGTAGCTGAGGTTGGTGATCCGGTCCCCCGCCGGCCGGGCGAGGTCGATCTCGTAGTTCAGCGGGGCGTCCAGACCGTAGACGACGTCGTAGTTGTAGTCCGGCGTGCCGTTCGGCGCCACGGCGGTCACGGCGTTGGTGACGTCCTGGGCCCTGGCCGTGGCGGTTGTCACCGTCTTGAAGTACTGCGCGGACCACTCCAGGTAGGCCCTGACCTGGGCGCCGGTGACCTTGACCGAGAGCAGGGTGTTGTCGAAGATGTACAGGCCCGCGACGTCGCGGATGGTCAGCGGGCCGGCCTTGACGTCCACGGCGCGGGAGAACGCCGCCGCGATGGACAGCACGGGCAGCCCGGCGGCGGGGCCGTTGGCGAGCTCGGCCTTGATGGTGCTGGCCTGGACGTAGTTGATCGCGTCGATCGCGGCGGAGTCTTCCCAGCAGGCCGCGGCGGTGCTGAGCGGGGCCGTGGAGGTTCCGATGACCTTGTTGACGTACTGGACGGTGGCCTCGTGCCCGGCCTGCACGGCACGGACGACGGCGGGATCGGCGTCGACGGTCTTGGCGTCCAAAAGGAGCGAACGCGCCGAGGTGACGGTCCAGTGCCCGTTTTCCTTGGCCAGCCCCAGGTCCATGACGGAGACCCGCATGCCCCATTTGAGCGGCTCGGTCAGGAGGACCTGTTTGCCGGTGGCCTTGTTGGTCACGAAGCGCTCGGGGATCTCCAGGTGGGCGTGCCCGACCAGGATGGCGTCGATGCCGGGGACTTCCTCGGCCAGCTGGGTGGAGGCGTTCTCCGGGAACGGCAGGGCGTCGCCGTAGGAGGAGCCCGGCGTTGCCCCGGAGTGGCTCGTGACGATCACGACGTCCGCACCGGCCGCCTTCACCTGCGGGATGACGGTTTTGGCCTCTTCGACGATCCCGTTGAAGGTGAGCTTGCCCTGGACGTTGTCGCGGTCCCAGAGGGCGCAGCCCGGCGTCACGAACCCGACAAGACCCACGGTGAGCCATCCGTTGTCCGTCTTGACCTTCTTGAGCACGTACGGGGTGAAGGCCCGGGCGCCGGAGACGGCGTCGTGGACGTTGGCGCCCAGAAGCGGGAAGTCCAACTGCCTTTCCCAGGTGCGCAGGAGCGGGATGCCGTAGTTGAACTCATGGTTGCCGAGCCCCACGGCGTCGTAGCCGATCGTGTTCATGGCCAGCGCCATGGGGTGTTTCACCGCGGCCGAGATCGGGTTGATCTTCGCGAAGTAGTAGGCCAGGGGTGTGCCTTGGATGGTGTCGCCAGCGTCGATGGTCAGGGTGTTCGCCGCTCCGCGTTCGGCCCGCACGGCGTTAATGAGGGTGGCGGCCTGGGCAATCCCGATCTTGTTTCCGGCGGTGTCGGCGTAGGCAACGTTTTTGAAATAGTCCCAGTTGAAGACGTTGTTGTGCAGATCGGTGGTGCCGAGCACGGTCAGCGTGAACTGTTTCCTGGCGCCGGACGGTCCCTGTCCTGATGGCTCGCCGCCGGCCTGCGCGGCCGGGGCTCCGGCCAGCGCGGCGGCGGCGGCGCCACCGCCCACGAGGGCTGCCGTGAGCATGGCACGGCGGGAGAGGGAATTGCGTGGATCCGTCATTATGGGTGAGCTCCTGATCGCTTGGGGGCCGGTGGGCACAAAGCCACAGTCTAGGGACGGCCCCGCAAGTGCGATAGGGGTATCAGTAAATCTTGGGTGAATCCTTGGGGATGGTCCACCGCGGGGTGCCGGACCCCCACCGCGGGCTCCCGGACCCGCACCGCAGCCCCGGGAATGCAGGAAACCCCGCCCACCGGAGTGGACGGGGTTTCCCGTAAGCAGCACAGACCGCGGACGGTCCGGACGGCGGAAGTTACTTGAGGGTAACGGTGGCGCCAGCTTCTTCGAGCTGAGCCTTGGCCTTCTCGGCAGCTTCCTTGTTGGCGCCTTCGAGGACGGCCTTCGGAGCGCTGTCAACCAGGTCCTTGGCTTCCTTGAGGCCCAGGGAGGTGATGGCGCGAACTTCCTTGATCACTGCGATCTTCTTGTCGCCAGCAGATTCGAGGATGACGTCGAAGTCGGTCTTCTCTTCGGCTTCCTCAGCAGCAGCGCCACCGGCGGGGCCGGCAACGGCAACAGCAGCTGCGGTAACTTCGAAGGTCTCTTCGAAGAGCTTGACGAACTCGGAGAGCTCGATGATGGTCAGTTCCTTGAAAGCTTCAATGAGCTCTTCGTTGCTGAGCTTCGCCATGGTGTGGCGTCCTTCCTAATAGGTGGTGCCCGGCAGGCCCGGGGGCCGCCGTCGCACCGGAGTCTTTATGGAGAAGAGGATTAGTTCTCTTCGGGGGCTGCGGCTTCGGCCGGTGCTTCGGCCTCGGCTGCTGCATCTGCTGCGGGAGCTTCTTCAGCGGCGGGCGCTTCGGCTGCTGCCGGTGCACCGTTCTCTTCTTCAAGCTTGAGGCGCAGTGCGTCGATGATGCGTGCAGCAGCGGCAGCAGGAGCCTTGAGGACACCGGCAACCTTGGCGAGCTGCAGCTCACGGGACTCGAGTGCTGCCAGGGCAGCAACTTCGCTGGCGTTCAGTGCCTTGCCCTCGAAGTAACCGGTCTTGATGACCAGCTGCTTGTTGGCCTTGGCAAAATCCGTCAGGCTCTTGGCAGCGGCAACTGCGTCACCCTTGATGAACGCGATTGCAGTGGGGCCGGCGAGCTGACCGTCGAATGCTTCGACACCAGCTTCCTTGGCTGCAATGGCGGTCAGGGTGTTCTTGACGACCGAGAACTTGGTTTCCTGGCCGAGAGAAACACGCAGCTGCTTGAGCTGTGCAACGGTGAGCCCGCGGTATTCGGTCAGGACAGCGGCGGTCGATTCCTTGAAATCGTTAGTGATCTCAGCTACTGCTGAAACCTTGCTAGGCGTTGCCATAACCCTCCTTCCGGGGATAGTGCCGGTATGTCCGGGTCCCCGCTCACGAGAGCTAAAACTAAAACGCCCCGCGCAGATGCACGGGGCTTGTCTCAACGCAGTCCATGACCGCGGAGCTTTGCTTCGTTCACCTGCGCCGGCCGCCCTATGTTCAGGGTCCTTCGTCCGGAAAGCCACTGTGTTCTCCCGGCGCGACTGCAGAAGTGAGCCTTGCTTGGGAGAGTGGATTTCCAACAACCGACGGTCTTTGGTCCTCCCAGCTTACGGGACACGGTGCGCAGGCTCCAAATCGGACCCGGGGTGGCGGCAGGGCCAGGCCCGGTCAGCCGTCGCTGACGCTCGGACCGAGGTTGGGCAGTTCCTTTTGCCAGAGCCCCGTCACGCCCGCTGTCGTGAAGCCCAGCTGCTGGTTGACCTTCAGCAGGTAGCGGTTCTCGGGGGCGTTCCAGGTGTAGAGGACCCGGGCGTCCGGGAACTGTTCGCTCAGCCGCTCCATGTTGGCCACTTTGATCAGGAGGCCGAGTTTGTTGCCGCGGTGTTCCTGCAGCACCACGGTGTCGTCCTGGAAGACGACGTCGGGGCGCAGCGCCAGGACGCTGATGGTGGTCAGGCCCACCAGCGTTCCGCTGGCGATGTGCTCGACGGCGGTGACCACCGTCCGGCGGCCCTGCGCAATGGTCACGTCTTCGGCTTCCCGGAGGATGCCGCCGTCGAACACCATGTCTTCGGCGTCCGGCACGTCGTCCTCGCCGGCCCGGTTTTCCAGGGCGGCGACGGCCTCGAGCCACTGGTCCGGGCAGCGGTCCGTCCAGTGGTGCAGGCGGTACCGGCCGCCGTTGGCTTCCTCCGCCTCGGCCTCGAGTTCGGCGACCAGCATACTGTCCAGCGGCAGGGAGCAGGAACTGAACTGTTCGATGTGCTGGAGCGTGTAGCCGGTGTGGCGGGCGAACTCCACGTCCCGGCTGCCGAGCGGAACGAAGCCGACGCCGCTGCCGGGCACCAGTTGCTCGGCCTCCGGATCCGTCAGCGTCGAGCCCGGATGGTTCGTGTCGATCAGGATGGTGTGGCGGCCCTCGTCCCGGGCGAAGTGCTCGGCGGCTTCGAGCAGCTGCCGGCCCACCCCCTGGCCCCGGAATTCCGGCAGGATGTCAAGGGTGAATTCGGCGAGGTCGAGGTTGTCCACGAGCGGCAGGGCGATGTCCGCCGTCCCGACAATGACGCCGTCGACCTTGGCCACGAGGATCACCTGGCGTTCGTAGGGGTCCGCCATCTCGAGCAGCTTCTCCTGCGGGGCGTAGGCGAGGTCATCGGTGCCCCAGGTCTGCATCCGGACGCGCCGGCCCACTTCGATGGCGGCGAGAAAGTCAGCGGCATCGGGCGCGTCGAGGGAATCGGGGATCCACAGCTGTTCAATCCGTACTTCGTTTGCCATAGAGGGCACCATCCCAGCCGTTCTGCCACCCGCCGTCGGTACAACCCGGCTCAAACCGGGCTATCACCCGCCAGCATATGCTGGTTTGCGCCGCTGTTCCATTGGTGACGCTGTGCCATTTGTGCTGCTGTGCCATTTGTGCTGCGGGGTGCGCGCCGGCTCAGGCTGTGGAGCTTGGCACTTTTTGGCGGTGTATTGTTGGCGCTCTTTGTCGCTAGTTGCCGATGACCAGGGTGCTGGCGGCTGCTTCGATGACATCGTCGGTGATGGTTTCGAGTTGATTGACCTTCAGCACCCGGGTGATCTGGGGGAAGAGCCGCTCGAGCAGCCGGAAGTTACCGCGGGTGATCCGCTCGATCGCGGCGATTGCCTGGGCGTCCGTGAAGTCGTCGGGGTCGAGCGACCGGCCGATTCTTTTCCAGTGCCGATCGAGGACGAACAGGAGTTCGTCGCGGCCGAGGGGGCGGTAACGATGGGAGAATCCGAGGCGGCTGTAGAGCTGCGGGTAGTGGCGGAATCGTTGGTCGATGCCGGGCATGCCGATGAGGATGATCCCCAGCTGGGTCCGGTCGTGGTTGTCTCGGAGGAGTTCCAGGGCTGTTGGGGTGAGGCGTTCGGCTTCGTCGATCCGTTTCGTGGGCGGAGGTTCGGTAGAGCTCGAATATCACGGCGTCGGCGACGCTGTTCTTCCCACTGTGGAACGGCGCGGCCTTTCTCAACCCACGCTCCACAACACGGTTCGTCTCGACCTCCGATTGCTCGATGATCTGGCCGGCCGCGAGGAGCTCACGGATTTCCCGGAAGTTCCGGGTGGTCATCGCTCCGACGAGCGGGAGATGCCGGCCGAGGTTTTCGAGGACCTCCACGGCGTGACCATCATCGTCACTGCCATAGGTCATGAGATCCTGGCGGATCTGCCTAAACCGGGCCGAAATACTGGACGTCATCGCCGCCTGAACGCGGGCGTCGTTGCGATCGAATTCCTCAATGACTACGGGTGGGACCAGCAGCTTTGCTTTTCGTGGTGGATGAGTATTCGCAGAGCGACGATCCAGCGCTGCCCGTCGCGACGTTGCGCAAGGTCGAGGCATGTAGAGGTGTCTATGAGGAGGTGCAGCACGAGGTCAGCCTACGGGAGCGTTCTCGTACGTCCCTGCGGGCCGCTCCTCAGCCCACAAGCGTGACCAATTCGTAAGCGCGCGTTGAGGATCTCCGAACGGGTCATCGGATGTTCCGGCATTGATCCGATCCGTGAGGTTGGTATTGCGTCGATCAGGGTGAGACAGATTCGTTTTGCCCTGAATCCGCCAGGGTGATGCCGGCGACAGACCAGTTCTCGCGGGGCAGCTCGTGCAAGATCACCCGGATGGTGTCGGGGCGGATTTCCATGACCTCGGCGTAGGTGGCCGTGAGCGCGGCCAGCAACTGACGTTTCTTCTCGGTGGAGGACGGGGATGCATTGTGAACCTGGATGAGCGGCATCCACACATAATGGCATCCTCCGCGGAACCTCGGCTGGAATCCTTTCGATCACTATTGCGTGATGTTCCGTTAGCGGATCCTCTATCGACCGTCCCGCCGTCGGTGCCGCCATGGGAGAAACAGACCACATCCGACGATGATGACTGTGCTTGTGACGATCCCAGGCCAAAATCCCCACATCTTTTGAATGAAGAAGAAGACCGAGGGACCGTCGTTATTGCGGCCGCGGCCGTCGGCAGACTGCGCAGCCCCTCTTTCATGCCCCTAAGGCCAGCGCATGGTCAGGGATGTCGCTCAGCGACCCCGCGAATCAATGGATCGTCCCGGAAGTCACGCTGTCGCGAGCAGGTCTGAGTGGTTTGTCCGCTGCAGGAAGTCGATGACGGCATCACGGCTTTTCTCCAAGCAAACAATCCTGTTCTCCACGACGCGTAGTTCCCGGGCAAGCTCTTCCGCGAGAGTGCGGTTGCATTCGTCGGGTTGCTCCTGCGCCGCCGGGGCCTCGATGTCGAGGACGATCTTGATCATCCGCGTTGACAGGCCGGCTTCTACAAGGGCGCGAACATGCCGGGCATGCTCAATCTGCTCGTCGGAGTAGTCGCGGTAACCGTTCGTCGAACGCGACGCCTGAATGAGTCCCTGCTGCTCGTAGTGACGGAGCATCCGTGTCGGTGCACCCACTTTCTTGGCAACCTCCCCGATCTTCATCGCCAATCTCCCTTCTCTTCCGTCTCCGATTTGACCTTGACACTGATGTCAAAGTTTACGCTGACAAGCGTGCCCGTCGACGAGGCGGTTCCGCAACAGCCTCAGTTCCCAACCAACCGGGCGGGTGCTCTTGCAAGAAGCCTGGAAGTTCTGAACCACGTTCGCATGACCGATTCGCAACGGCCACGGAAAGCAACTACCACGTCGAGAGAGAAAAATTTCCTGAAATGAGCACCATGAAAGACCTGACCGCCCGGGAGTTCGGCTACGGACACCCCACACCACTCTTCATGATCGGCACCTACGACGAAGTCGGCAGGGTGAACTTCATGAATTCCCACTGGGGCGCACTGAACCACGGCGGCTATATCAACCTCAATATCAATACGAACAAGAAGACCCATCGCAACATTGAGGCAATGAGGGCCTTCACAGTGACGCTTGCCACGGAAGAACTGATGCCATATGCCGACTTTTTCGGCACCTACTCGGGTTACCAGGTGCCCGACAAGTTCGCCAAGACAGGCTTGACAGTCCAGAAGGCCAAGCATGTCAACGCGCCAATCATTGACGGCAGTACGTTGGTCATCGAGTGCGAGTTGGTGGAGGTTCTGTACGAAGAGCACATTCACACGGTGATTGGGCGTGTTGCCAACGTTTCCGTTGATGAATCGATGCTCGATGCGACTGGTCGAGTCGATGCAGGCAGGTTGGGCATGATCTTCTTCGATTCGTTCAGTCGAGGATATTTCACGCTAGGCAACAGGGTAGGCGACGCGTGGAGCGAAGGCCGCGTCCTCTCGCCGCGATAAGGAAGTTTGAAATGACGATTCGACCTGTTGAATTGAGTAAGGCCTACCGCCTTGTCCAGCTCGGCGCGACGACCATGCTTTCCGCCAAGCATCACGATGATGCAGACGTCATGGCGGCGGCATGGGTTGGCCTGGGCGGGCCAAACAAGGTGATTGCCTATCTCGGCACGCAATCCTACACCCGAAGGCTGGTGGAGAAGAGCGGATACTTCGTGGTGCACATTCCTGCCGCCCAGCAGATGGAAACCGTGCTGTACGTAGGCGGGCACAGCAAATCCACCATGCCCGACAAGCTGGACAATCTGCCACTCTTCTACCAAGACGGCTGCGATATCCCGATGGTGGCCGGTAGTGCCGGCTACCTGCTGTGCAAGGTGATCCCCAATCCACAGCAGGAACAGGAATTTGATTCCTTCATGGGAGAAATCGTGTCGGCCTGGGCAGACAGTCGAGTCTTCGACGGCAGGCACTGGCTCCTCGATGAGGCGCCAGAGGAACTTCGCACCGTGCACTATGTCGCCGGCGGCCAGTTCTACGCGATGGGCCAGGGCACGAAATTCAACCACGGCCCTGGACAGGACTGACAGATTTCGTGGCCCGTACGGGCGCTGCCCTCGTTTGACGGCGCATTGACCATCCACCCTTGCCGCGGCCCGGGCAGCCCCGACGACCCCGCAATTCGTGTATCCCGCAGCACAACGCGACACCGTCTCTCAAACACAGTCGAGGTCCTTCGGCGGGACGAGTCGAGGAAGAAATCCTCCGATCCCGCCAAGGGCCCTCGACCCCACCTCAACCACCAGCCCTGTCCCACAACTCATCCCTCACCGGGCCGAACGATGCGCCAAACAGCGCCGAAAAAACACCGCCATTTATCGCCGCGAGTCACAGGCTCAGGCCTCGCTGACGTCGGGGTCCCCGACGGCGGTGCGCTGCCACTCGCCGTCGTAGCCGGCCGGCTGGAATCCCAGCGCGACGTTGATGGCCAGCATGTGCCCGTTTTCCGCGGCGTTGTAGGTGTTGACGCGCTGCACGGCCGGGTACAGCTCGAGAAGGCGGCGGAGATTGGCGATCTTGACCAGCATGCCCAGCCGGTGGCCCCGATGGGCGGCGGCCACCAGGGTGTCGTCCTGGTCGGCCAGCCACGGTTTGCTGCGGGCCAGTTCCAGCACGGTGTAGGCCGCAAGTTGACCGCTCTCCCGGTGCCGGGCGGCCACCACCAGGGCGTCGTTGCCGGCCCGCCGCCAGGTGTCTTCGACATGCCGGACGCGTGCGGCGTCCCAGACCTCTTCCTCGATGCTGAGGCCGCCGGCGGGCGCGTCCGTGCTCATCCGGGACATGAGACGGGCGAGCTGTCCGACGTGTTCGTCCGGGCACCGGTCTTCCCAGAACAGCAGCTCGTACCCGCCGGCCTTGGCCAGGGCCTCCTGCTCAAGCCCGTCCAGCACCTCGGCGGCGGCGCGGACGTCCAGGCTGCTGAACCGTTCGACCTGTTCCAGCCGGTAGCCGGCGCGCCGCGCGAACTGCACGCCGCGCTCGTTCTCCGGGACCGCGCCGGTGCCGGTGAGCGGCCTGAGCATGCCGGGGCCGTCGGCGTCGTAATCCGCGGGGTGTTCGGTGAAGGTCTGCAGGATGGTGCGGCCGTCCTCGAGGGCCAGGGCTTCGGTGTGCCGCAGGAGGCTCCGGCCGATTCCGCGGCCGGCGAAGGCCGGCAGCACCTGGACATGGCCGAGGGCGCTGCGGAGGTTTTCCTGCAGGTCGTACCGGATCCAGGCCCGCGCCACCATGCGGCCGTCGACGCGCACATAGAACAGCCGGGTCCGCTGGTATGCAGTGTCCCGCCAGTACCTGAGCCGGGCCTCCGCCGGGGTCGCCCGGTCCAGGTTGCCCCACGTCTGCAGCACCAGGGCATCGCAGAGTTCGCCGAATTCCAGGAAAGTTCCGGCGTCGGCGGCATCGAGCGTTTCGGGGAGGTGCAGGGGTTCTATGCGGTACGTCGGCGTAGTCACCGGGACAGCCTAACCGGCGGCCCCTGCGCAGCCAAGGATGCCGCCGGGGGCAGGGACCGCTCCCTAAGATGAGGAAAGACCGCCCCGCAATTGCGGGACGGTCTTTCAGTGTTTGTTTCGCGAGCCGGGCGAGGCTTAGGCCTCGGTCAGGACCTTGGTGACGTTGGGGTCAACCGAGATGCCCGGGCCGAAGGTGGTGGCCACGGTGGCCTTCTGGATGTAGCGGCCCTTGGCAGCGGACGGCTTGAGGCGCAGGACCTCTTCCAGTGCTGCCGCGTAGTTCTCGGCCAGCTTGACAGCGTCGAAGGACACCTTGCCGATGATGAAGTGCAGGTTCGAGTGCTTGTCGACGCGGAAGTCGATCTTTCCGCCCTTGATGTCGTTGACAGCCTTGGCGGTGTCAGCGGTCACGGTGCCGGTCTTCGGGTTCGGCATCAGGTTGCGGGGACCCAGGACCTTACCGAGGCGGCCAACCTTGCCCATGAGGTCAGGGGTGGCGACGGCGGCGTCGAAGTCGGTCCAGCCGCCAGCAATCTTTTCGATCAGGTCATCGGAACCAACGAAGTCGGCGCCGGCTGCGATGGCAGCTTCGGCCTTGTCGCCCGTTGCGAAAACGAGGACGCGGGCGACCTTACCGGTGCCGTGGGGCAGGTTGACCGTGCCGCGGACCATCTGGTCGGCCTTGCGGGGGTCAACGCCCAGGCGGAATGCAACCTCAACGGTGGCGTCGAACTTGGACGGGTTGGTGTCCTTGGCCAGCGTCACTGCCTCGAACGGCGCGTAGAACTTCTCCGCGTCGATCTTGGCGGCGGCTGCCTCATATGCTTTGCTGCGCTTTGCCATGCTGCTTATTTCTCCTTGTGCAGTTGTGGTCTGCGGACCGCGCTGGGCCCTGCCACAGTCGGCGCTCCGGCCGGTTGGACCGTTCCGGAATTCCGATTTTTCTATGTATTAGGTGGTGCCGGTTTCCCGGCGGGAAGGCTGGTCGCCTTCGATTAGCCTTCGACCGTGATGCCCATGGAGCGGGCGGTGCCGGCGATGATCTTCGCTGCGCCTTCGAGGCTGGTGGCGTTGAGGTCTTCCATCTTGGTGGAGGCGATCTCGTTGACCTGTGCCTGAGTCAGCTTGGCAACCTTGACGGTGTGCGGGGTCGGGGAACCCTTGGCAACGCCTGCAGCCTTCTTGATCAGCTCCGCAGCCGGCGGGGTCTTGGTGATGAACGTGAACGAACGGTCCTCGTAGACCGTGATTTCGACCGGAATAACGTTGCCGCGCTGGGCTTCCGTCGCAGCGTTGTACGCCTTGCAGAATTCCATGATGTTGACACCGTGCTGGCCAAGCGCAGGACCGATCGGCGGGGCCGGGTTAGCGGCACCTGCCTGGATCTGCAGCTTGATGAGGCCGGTGACCTTCTTCTTGGGAGCCAATGTAGGTCCTTCTCTCAAATACGTCCTGGGGCACAGGAGCGTGCCTCAGGTTGGTGGCCGCCATGGCAAGGCGGCCGGCCGCCCCGTGGCTGCTAAGCAGGCAGTCCGGAGCGAATTCTGTGGGATCAGCTAGATCTTGCTGACCTGGTTGAACGCCAGGGTGACCGGCGTTTCGCGCTCGAAGATGGACACCAGCACCACGAGGGTCTGGGAATCGATCTTGATCTCGGAGATCGTGGCGGGAAGGGTCTCGAACGGGCCTTCCTTGACGATGACGGACTCGCCGACCTCGAAGTCGACGTCCACCTGGGCGGCCGCGTGCTTGACGGGCTTGCCCTTCTCGGCCTGCTCTTCCTCGAAGACCGGGGCCAGCATGGAGAAGACCTCATCGAGGCGCAGCGGGACCGGGTTGTGGGCGTTGCCCACGAAGCCGGTGACACCGGGGGTGTGGCGGACGGCGCCCCAGGAAGCGTCGGTGAGGTCCATGCGGACCAGGACGTAGCCGGGGATGCGGACGCGGTTGATCACCTTGCGCTGAGCGTTCTTGATCTCAACGACTTCCTCCATCGGAACCTGGATTTCGAAGATGTAGTCTTCCATGTCCAGGGTCTGGATGCGGGTCTCAAGGTTGGCCTTGACGCGGTTCTCGTATCCTGCGTACGAGTGGATGACGTACCAGTCACCCTCCTGGCGGCGCAGCTTGGCCTTGAACTCCTCGGCAGGGTCGACGTCGGCCTTGGCGGCTGCCGCGGCCAGCGCGTCGGTTTCAGCTTCGGCGCTTTCTTCAGCGTCGACGTCGTCGGCAACTGCTGCCTCGTCGTCGCCCTCAGCGGCTACGGCCTCGTCAGTGACGTCGGATTCGGGTGCAGCAGACAAAGCCTCGGACTCTTCCGTGGTTTCCACCGCGGCGTCCTGGCTCTTATCCAGCCCAGTCTCAGTTACCTCGAGCTCCTGCTCAGACACTTGGTCTCCTGCTTCCTCATTGCCTAACATGCCTATTTAAATGACTCAATTCCGCACACCCCGCGGAACCTCCGGTTTCCCGGGGCCTCCACGCAGTCTGCGGACCGGTCGCCTTAGCGGTCCGTGGGGCCGCTGCCGCCGAAGACCCAGCTGACCGCGGTCCCAAAGGCCAGGTCCAGCAGCGTGACGATGATCATCATGATGGTCACGAACACCAGCACCACGAGCGTGTAGTTGATCAGTTCTTTACGGGTCGGTGCGACGACCTTCTTCAGTTCGCCAATAACCTGGCGGATGAAGATCGCGATGCGAGCAAAGAAGCCGGGCTTAGCGGCGTTCTTAGCGGGGCGGCCTTTGGAGCTGCTGGCAGCTGTTTCGGTCACCTGGTCCTCACTCATCCTCGCAATGATCGGATACCCGGCTCTGAACTGAACCATGGTTGCTGCGCTTGCTCCGGATGATCCGGAACAGCATGCGCAGGGCAGACAGGACTCGAACCTGCAACCTGCGGTTTTGGAGACCGCTGCGCTACCAATTGCGCCACTACCCTTCGGGGCGAAAACCGCTCCGGCCGATGCTTTCCACAGGCTTCCCTGAGGCGCAGACCATCATCGTGTTTTCAACACCGGAGAACCAGTCTACGCAAGATCTGCGTCTACGTCGAACCGGCCCTCTTCCGGCCCCTGCAGGCCCGGAAAAGCCAACTGAAAGCAGTCAGTCACATTTCCGTTCCGGCGCCGCGGGGGATCCGGTGAACAGCATAGAGTAGATTTCGTCGAATCCCACATCCAGCCTTCCAGCTGCAAGCGAAGAACGGACCCGCCCATGTCTGCCGCCCGCATTTCCCAGCGCATTTCCGCCATAGCCGAATCCGCCACACTGGCCGTCGATGCCAAGGCGAAGGCGCTGAAGGCGGCCGGCCGGCCGGTGATCGGCTTCGGCGCCGGAGAACCCGACTTCCCGACCCCCGGCTACATCGTGCAGGCCGCCATCGAGGCCGCCAGCCAGCCGAAGTACCACCGCTACTCCCCCGCCGGCGGGCTGCCGGAGCTCAAGCAGGCCATCGCGGAGAAGACGTTCCGGGATTCCGGCTACAAGGCCGAAGCGTCGCAGGTACTGGTCACCAACGGCGGCAAGCAGGCCGTGTACAACACCTTCGCCACGCTGCTGGATCCGGGCGACGAGGTGATCGTCCCCACCCCGTTCTGGACCACGTACCCGGAGGCCATCCGGCTCGCCGGCGGCGTGCCGGTGGAAGTCTTCGCGGGCCCGGAGCAGGAGTACCTGGTCACCGTGGACCAGCTGGAGGCTGCCCTCACCGACCGCACCAAGATCCTGCTCTTCGTGTCCCCCTCGAACCCCACCGGCGCCGTGTACTTGCCGGAGCAGGTCAAGGCGATCGGCCAGTGGGCGGCGTCCAAGGGCCTGTGGGTGGTCACCGACGAAATCTACGAGCACCTGACCTACGACGGCGTGCCGTTCACGTCGATCGCCACCGCGGTTCCGGAACTCGGCGACAAGGTGGTCATCCTCAACGGTGTCGCCAAGACGTACGCCATGACCGGCTGGCGCGTGGGCTGGATGATCGGCCCCGCGGACGTCATCAAGGCGGCCACCAACCTGCAGTCCCACGCCACGTCGAACGTCTCCAACATCCCCCAGATCGCCGCCTTGGCCGCCGTATCCGGGCCACTGACTGCCGTCGATGAGATGAAGGTGGCTTTTGACCGCCGCCGCAAGGCGATTGTCGCCGGCCTGAACGCCATTGACGGCGTCGAATGCCCGACGCCGAAGGGCGCGTTCTACGTGTACGCGGACGTCCGTGCGCTGCTGGGCCGGGAATTCCCGTCCGCGAACGGTCCGGTACGGCCCGCGACGTCGGCCGAGCTCGCCGCGCTGATTCTCGATGAGGTTGAGGTCGCCGTGGTTCCGGGCGAGGCCTTCGGGCCGTCCGGCTATCTGCGCCTGTCCTACGCCCTGGGCGACGAGGACCTGGCGACCGGCGTCGGCCGCCTGCAGGACTTCCTCGGCAAGGCCCAATAGCACCCTCCCTCACTTTTCGCTCAAAAAAGCACGATGCTCCCTCACTTATGGGGGATTCAAACCGGACCCTCCCGCACCACGGTGCGGGAGGGCCGGGCGTTAAAGCGCAGGACCTGCGGGAGGGCCGGGCGTTAAAGCGCAGGATCTGAGGGAGGGTCGGGTCCTGAAGCGCAGGACCTGCGGGAGGGTCGGGTCCTGCAGCGCAGGACCTGCGGGAGGGTTGTTAGAGGAGGCGGCGCTCGGCGGCCCAGCGGGTCAGTTCGTGGCGGCTGGACAGCTGAAGTTTCCGCAGGACGGCCGAGACGTGGGTTTCGACCGTCTTGATCGAGATGAACAGCTCCTTGGCCACTTCCTTGTAGCTGTACCCGCGCGCGATCAGGCGCATCACTTCGAGCTCCCGGGCCGAGAGCTTGTCGAGCTCGTCGTCGGCGATGTCCGCGGGGGCAGTCCCGAACGCGTCCAGGACGAAACCCGCCAGCCTGGGCGAGAAGACGGCGTCGCCGCCCGCTACCCGGCGGACGGCCCCGCTGATCTCGGCCCCGGAAATCGTCTTGGTGACGTAGCCGCGTGCGCCGGCCCGAATGACGGACACCACGTCCTCGGCCGCATCCGAGACACTCAGCGCCAGGAACCGCGTGGTGGCCAGCAGCGGCGCCGACCCGGCCAGCACCTCCCGGCCACCGCCGCCCCGCCCGCCGGGCAGGTGGACGTCCAAGAGGACGACGTCGGGGCGCTGGGCTGCGATGACGGCGACCGCCTCCTCCACGGTCCCGGCCTCGCCCGCGACGGCGATGTCCGGGTCCAGGTCGGCCTTCAGTCCGGAGCGGAAAATGGCGTGGTCGTCCACGATCACGACCCGGATCGGGGCACGGTTTTCCGGTGCTGAACTGCTCACAGTTTGGCCTCTCCGTTGCTGTTGTTGGCGGCAGACGCCGCAGTTCCGGCAGAAGTAGTTCCGGCTGATGCGCCGTCGGTGACCGGCAGCCGAAGCCGCACCTCGGTGCCGTCCGGGCTGCTGATGATGGCGGCGGTGCCTCCGTGCCGGTGCATCCGCCCGATGATCGACTCCCGCACACCGAGCCGGTCCGGCGGAACGGAGTCCGGGTCGAAGCCCGGGCCGCGGTCCTTGACGAAGACTTCCGCGGCGCCGTCCGTGACTTCGAGGTAGACGGACACGGCACCGCCGCCGTGGCGGGCGGCGTTCAGCATGGCCTCGCGGGCGGCCTGGACCAGGGCCTCATGGCGTTGGGTCATGACACAGTCGCCCACGCTGACCACTTCAACCGCCTCCCCCAAAGCATCTTCGACCTCGGCGGCGGCGGCTTTGACGCCTTCGGACAGGCTGCCGGGTTCCTTGTCCGCGTCACGGTACAGCCAGCCGCGCAGCTCCCGTTCCTGCGCGCGGGCGAGCCGGATGACGTCGTGTTCGTTACCGGCGCGGCGCTGGATCAGGGCGAGAGTCTGCAGCACGGAGTCGTGGAGGTGGGCGGCGATCTCGGCGCGCTCGGTGGCCCGGACCCGGCCGGCGCGCTCGGTTTCCAGGTCCCGCCAGAATTTCAGCCCCCAGGGCAGCAGCACCAGGGCCACGCCGCCGAGCACCGCGACGGAGGCAAGGAGCGCCAGCCAGGTCTGCTCCCAGGACCCCGAGCCGGAGACCATCACCAGCACTCCGGCCACCACGAGGGCCAGGCCGGCCGCGAGGCGGGCCCAGCCGCCTGCCTGGTCCGCCTTGGTTTTGTCCACGAGTCCGGCGCGGCGGGTCTCGTCCAGCTGCATCCAGGCGATCGCGGCACCGCCCAGGATCGCCGCCACCGGGATGAGCGTGCCCAGCGGCACGTCGACCCCCAGGAGCCGGGCGATCAGGATCCCGGCGGCCAGCAGCAAGCCCGCGCCCAGCAGGATCTCCTTGCCGAAGGCCATGCCGGGCATCCTGGCCCGCCAGGACCCCTGCGGTGCCGTCCGGGCAGTCTCCGCGGTCCCATCCGGCACCGGGGACCCGGAGGTGCCCGGGACGCCGGCGGCGCGGGGGTCGCTGACGGCCGGAGCAATGGGCGACGCCGGGCGGCGGGTATTGCGCCGATCGCTCTCATCCGCGGTGGGGACCATGATCCAGAGCCACGCGTAGAAGGCAACCCCGGCGCCGCCCGCGAGCGCGGCGACCACCATGCCGATCCGGACCATGCGCACCGGCCAGCCCAGGTGGTTGGCGAGGCCTGCGCAGACGCCGGCGATCACGCGGTCGCTGCTGCGGACCAGCGGAGGGCGCGGGGTTGTCATGAATCAATCCAAGCACGGATCGGGGTTTCCCGGGCTGGTTTGGCGGCCGAACCGGGGGCCGCTCAGGGACAGTTCAGGGTGTTCCCCAGTAGAGCCCGGCAGCGTGAACGGGAAGGATCGAAGTATGAACCCGCACACTCCGCACCCCGATGAAGGCCGGTCCTCCGCTGACCGGCACGCGACGGATCAATCAGCCCCGGATTCCGCCGAAAGCGGTCTTCCCGACGCAGGCCCAACCGACGCAGGCCAGGCCGACGCCGGTTCGCCCTACCCGGGCCCGTCCGCCGCCGGGCCGGGCGGCGGACGGCAGCAGGAGCCGCCCCGGCTCTACGCCACCGGCGACCCGGAGGGCCCCTATGCCCCGCCGCCGTACTACGGCGGAACTCCGACCCCGGACGGACCGCCGCAGGGCGGACCCATGCCGGGACCGCAGGGGCAGAACTTCTTCGACTGGATCCGCAGCCAGGGCATCTCCCGCGGACGCGACCGGTGGATCGGCGGCGTCGCCAGCGGCATCGCGCACCGGCTCGGCATCGACCCCCTGATCATTCGGGGTGTCCTGATCGTCCTGACGGTGTTCGCCGGCCTGGGTGTGCTCGCCTACGGCCTGGCCTGGGCACTGCTGCCCGAACCCGACGGCCGCATCCACGTCCAGGAGGCTGCCGCCGGCCGGTGGACTGCCGGCATGACCGGCGCCCTCATCACCACCGTCATCGGCTTCCCCAGCCTCGGCGCCGGCGTCTGGGGCTGGGACCGGTACGGCTTCGGTGCCTTCGTCTGGACCGTGTTCTGGGTGGGCGGTGCCATCTACGTCGTCTACTACCTGACCCAGCGCAACAAGTCCCGGAACGGAGCCGCTCCCATGTCATCGCGCTACGAGTCCAGCAGCCCTGCCGGCGCCGCAGCGTTTGCCGGCACTGCCGGCGCCGGGCAGCCGGCCGCCGCCACGGACTTCCCGCACGACGGCGGCCCCGCCTACCCCGGACCCGTCAACGATTCCGTCGCCTCCCCCGCCGGGCCTGACTGGGGGCTGAGCGCACCGGCTGCCACCCCGCCGGGTTCCATGCCCCCCGGCGGCTACTTCCCGGAGCCGGGGCCCGTTCCGCCGCGGCCGGCCCCGCGCAACCTGGGCCCGGGCGCGCCGGCCGTCGCCATTACGGTCGGCGCCGCGCTCCTGGTAGGTGGCGGCATCAAGGCCCTCGACGCCGCCCACGTGATCAATCTCGGCGACGCCGGCAACGCGCTGGTCTGGGCCGTCGCCGCCGGCATCCTGGGCCTCGGGATCCTGATAGCGGGCTTGCGCGGACGGACCTCGGGGATCCTGAGCTTCTTCGCCGTCGTGGCCCTGCTGATCGGCGGAATCTTCAGCGTGATACCGCACGGCGACCGGTTCCGGTTCCAGAACGCCGACTGGGCGCCTGCCAGCATCGAACAGGCCCGCGGCGGCTTTGAGATCACGGGCGGGACCGGAACGGCTGACCTCAGCAAGGTGGCCCTGGACCCGCCGCTGCGCACCGACGTCGTCATTCCGATCGACGCGACGGCCAGCAACCTGACCGTCGTCATTCCCGCCACCGTCCCCGTGCAGATCCAGGCGGACATGACCATGGGGAACCTGCACGAAGGCACCCGGGACCACGGCGGGGTGACCAACCTGAACAGCGACTACAACACGTCCCAGCCGGGCGCCCGGATGGTGGTCCGGATTTCCGGCACCGTCAGCAACGTGACCATCAAGGAAGGCAACTGACATGAGCAGCTATGACGACACCCGTCCGGGCGACGGGCAGGACCCGGAACCGGCCGGCTCCCCGGCCCGGGTGGGCACCGTGGTCTGGGGGCTGATCGTGCTGGCCCTGGCCGCACTGATCATCATTTCCCGGCTCGGCATCGTGGCCCTGAACGGCACCTATGTCCTGATCGGGCTCATGATCGGCGCGGGCGCCGCCCTCATCATCGGCGGCCTCCTCTCGGCCCGCAGGCGTGACAATAAATCAACTTCAGGGAAGTCTTGAACCATGGATAAATTCTTCAACTCCGTCCGGGGCCTCGGCCTGAAACGCGGTCCGCAGCGCTGGGTCGGCGGCGTGTGCGGCGGGATTGCCGCCAAACTGAATGTCGACGTGGCGTGGGTCCGCATCGCCTACCTGCTCCTGAGCCTGCTCCCCGGCCCGGCCTTCGTGTTCTACATTGCCGCGTGGCTGCTCCTGCCGGACCAGCGCAACGCCATCATCCTGGAATCGTTCCTCGCGAAGCGTTCCCCGCGGCCCTGACCCGGCCGCCGGCGCGTCACGCAACACCGCGCACGCCAGCACGTACGGTGCCCCTGCCATCACGGCGGGGGCACCGGTGCGTGTAACCGTTTGTGTCCTACCCCACACGCGCCACTAGACTCTAGGTGAGCTCAGCGTGGCGCTCTGCCTGTACCCCTTCAAACCAGGATTTGAGCCAAGACATGAAAATTGGAATCCTCACCAGCGGCGGAGACTGCCCCGGACTGAACGCCGTCATCCGTGGCGCCGTCCTCAAGGGCATCGCCGTCCACGGCCAGCAGTTCGTAGGATTCCGGGATGGCTGGCGCGGCGTGGTGGAGGGCGACATCGTCGAGATTCCCCGCACCATGGTCCGGGGCATCGCGAAGCAGGGCGGCACCATCCTTGGCACCTCCCGCACCAACCCGTTCGAAAACGGCGGCGGCCCCGAGGTCATCAAGGACCACATGGACCGCCTGGGCATCGACGCGATCATCGCCATCGGCGGCGAGGGCACCCTGGCCGCCGCCAAGCGCCTCACCGACGCCGGCCTCAAGATCGTGGGCGTGCCCAAGACGGTCGACAACGACCTCGACGCCACGGACTACACCTTCGGTTTCGACACCGCCGTGGAAATCGCCACCGAGGCGATCGACCGGCTGCGCACCACCGGCGAATCGCACCACCGCTGCATGATCGCCGAGGTCATGGGCCGGCACGTGGGCTGGATTGCCCTGCACGCCGGAATGGCCTCCGGCGCGCACGCCATCCTGATCCCGGAGCAGAAGGCGTCGATGGAACAGATCGCCGAGTGGGTTGTCTCCGCCCGCGACCGCGGCCGCGCCCCGCTGGTGGTCGTCGCCGAAGGATTCGTCCCCGAGGGCCAGGAGTCTCCGCACTCCGAGCGCGGACTGGACACGTTCGGCCGCCCGCGCCTGGGCGGCATCGCCGAGATGCTCGCGCCCGAGCTCGAGGCACGCACCGGCATCGAGACCCGCGCCACCGTTCTGGGCCACATCCAGCGCGGCGGCGTCCCGACCGCCTTCGACCGGGTCCTGGCCACCCGGCTGGGCATGGCCGCCATCGACTCGGTGGTCGAGAAGCGCTGGGGGACGATGGTGTCGCTGCACGGCACGGACATTGTGCACGTCGGTTTCGACGCCGCGCTCGGAAACCTCAAGTCCGTCCCGCAGGACCGCTACGACGAGGCTGCCGTCCTCTTCGGCTGACCGGCGCCGTCGGCGCCGAACCCGCGCCTCAGCGGGCACGGCTGCGGCCGGAGCCCCGGCCGCGTGGGTAGGGTTGAGGCATGACTCTTGAGCCCGGTTCCGCTGAAATCGTCCAGCTTGCGTGGGCGCGCCGTTTAGGGTTCGACGACGGCGCCTTCGCGGCCGCCGCCGGTGAGCGCCTGACGCGGGCGGACGAGTCCGCCCGGGCCGTGCAGTTCGTCCGGCTGTTCGGAAATTCGGCGCTGGTGGGGCCGCAGTGGGCGCTGGATGCCGCCGTCGGGTACACCGACGAGGAGCTCGCCCAGCACGTGACGCTGCTGACCATCACCCGCGGCCACGGCGGGCACGGGCTGGGCGCCGCCGCACTGTTCTTCGCCGACGACCTCCCGCTGCAGCAGCCGTCCGAGGAGCTGACCGTCTCGCACGGGAACCCCGAGGCGATCGAGCTGGAGAGCTTCTGCCCGCCTGACGATGTCAACGAGGTGGGCCTGGCGGACCTGGAACACCGCTTCACTGTCATGCACCTCGAGGACGGCCGCCGCACCCCCGTGGCCTGCGGCGCGTACACCGAGTGGGAGGGGCTCCTGGCCCATCTGGGTGTCCTGGTCGCACCGGAATGGCGGCGCCGCGGGCTGGGCAGACTGGCCGCCTCGATCGCCGCGCACGAGGCCCTCGCCGCCGGGCTGACCCTGCAGTGGCGTTCCGAGGTCAGCAACAAGGGCTCGCTGGCCCTGGCCCGGAGCCTTGGATTCTCCGCCGGCGGCATCCAGACCAGCGTGCTGCTGGGCTGAACCGGACGCCGCCGGCGTTAGCGCAGCTTAGCGGCGCTCGACCGCCTGGTCGCTGTCCTGGTCTGCTGCTTCCGCCCCTGCGGCCGCGGGCGCCGGCTCGCCCCAGCCCTGGACGGGCTTGGGCTTGGCGAAGAAGAGCACGACGGCTGCGCCAAGCAGGATGACGCCCGCCGGCAGGAGGATGGACTGGCCCATCGCCGTCGAAAATCCTTCATGCAGCGGTTCCGGCAGGGCCCCGCCGAAGCCCATCGGGCTGACGGCGCCGCCTGCCCCGGCCCGGGCTGGGAGCTCGGCCGCCAGCCGTGCCTGGATGAGGACGGCGATGGCGGCGCTGCCGAGGACCGCGCCGATCTGGCGGGTGGTGTTGTACACGCCGGAGCCGGCCCCGGCCTGCCGCGGCGGCAGGTTCCGGGTGGCGGTGGAGCTCAAAGGCGCCCAGATTCCGGCGTTGGCGAAGCCCAGGACGGCGCTCGGGAGCAGGAACAGCCAGATGGGCGTGTCCGGGTGCATGAGCAGCGCGTTCCAGAATAGGGCCACCGACATCAGGACCAGGCCCGAGGCGGTGATGAATTTCGGGTTGACCCGGTCGATGATCCGGCCGACAACCGGCGCGAGGCCGCCCGAGATCAGGGCCATCGGCACCATCATGAGGGCCGACTCGGTGGGGGTCAGGCCGCGGACGATCTGGTAGTAGAAGATCAGCGGCAGGCCGAACGCCGTGACGGTGAAGCCCACGGTGGTGATGGCGATGTTGGCCAGCGAGAAGTTCCGGTCCTTGAACAGGGACAGCGGCAGCAGCGGCTCGCCGGTGTTGAACCGCTGCCAGAGGACGAAGGCCGCGAGCACGGCAATGCCGCTGATGATCAGGCCCCAGACGGTGATGGGGCCAACGATGGTGCCCCAGTCGTAGGTCTCGCCTTCCTGGATGCCGAAGACCAGGAGGAACAGGCCCAGGGCGCTGAGCAGCACGCCGGGGATGTCGAACTTGTGCGGGTGGGTGCTGAGCGTGGGGACGAAGCGCATGGCGAGGATGAAGCCGGCGATGCCGACCGGGACGTTGATGAAGAAGATCCATTCCCAGCCCAGCCCGTCCACCAGGACGCCGCCGAGGATCGGGCCGACCAGGGTGGCGACGCCGGCCGTGGCGCCCCAGATGCCCATGGCCGCCCCGCGGCGGTCCGGGGCGAAGATCCGGGTGATGACGGCCATGGTCTGCGGCGTCATCATGGCCGCGCCGAGGCCCTGCACCACGCGGGCGGCGATCAGCATCTCGACATTCCCGGAAAGGCCGCACCACAGCGAGGCCAGGGTGAAGACCACGAGCCCTGACAGGTAGAGCTTCTTCGGTCCGAAGCGGTCCCCCAGACGGCCGGTGATGAGCAGCGGCACGGCGTAGGCGAGCAGGTAGGCGCTGGTGACCCAGATGACGGAGTTGATGTCAGTGTTGAGTCCCGCCATGATGCTCGGGTTGGCCACCGAGACGATGGTGGTGTCGATCAGGATCATGAAGAAGCCGATCACCAGGGACCAGAGTGCCGGCCATGGCCGGGCTACGTTTTCCATGGGGTTCCTTTAGGTCTGGTGCGAATAAGGAGAAGACGGCGGCCGCTGCGGGGAGGGTGCGGCCGGGCCGCCGGGCACGGCGGTCACCAGGGCAGCGCGCCGGAGCGCAGCTGGTCCTGGAGGCCGCGGATCCAGGCGATCTCCGCCTGCAGCATGCCCTGCTGGTACTCAAGGTCAATCCAGTACTTGCGTTCCACGCCTTTCTTGCGGAGCAGTTCCTCGCCGGAGGCCAGGGAGTCGAGCTGCCCTTGGAGCGCCTGGAGCCGCCGGTCAAGAAGATCGAGGACGACGCCGGCCGGCAGGTTGTAAGCCTCCGAGACGGCCAGCGGAAAGGACGGGTATTCGTTGACCGGGGCGGCGAGCATGTCCTGCAGCCGGTTCGTGAAGGCTTCGCGGCCGGCGGCCGAGATCGTGTACGTGGTGCGCTCCGGGCGGTTTCCTTCCCGGTCCGTTCCCGTGGCGGCGACCAGGCCCTGCTCCTCGAGCCGTGCGACAGCGTGATAGAGCGTCCCCGGCCGGACTTTGACCAGCCGGTCCTCGTGCCGGGCGATCAGCAGCTGGTACATCTCGTAGGGATGCATCGGCTCTTCCACGAGCAGCGAGAGTGCGGCAAGGCCCAGCGGTGTCAGTGCGGTGGTCCGGGCCATGGCGCGCTCTCCCCTTCCGTCCCCGGTGTGTTGTCCGGTGTGTTTTCCGGTGCGGCTCCGGTTATTCCGTAACGATTATTCCACGCGGAGTATTTGAAGGCAATTTTGCCCGTTCCGCCGGGGCCCGGTCCAGGAACCGGGCCCGGGCGGACCCGGCCCCATCAGTCGAGCAGGTCGAGGATGTCCGTCCGGGCAAACATCTGCGCGGCGGCCCGCGCCGAGGGGGTGCCGGCGTCGGGGTCGGCCCCGGCGGCCAGCAGTTCCCGGGCCACATCCGTGTAGCCCTTGAAGACGGCCCCGGCGAGCGGCGTCTGCCCGCGGTCGTTGGGCACGTTGGCATCGCCGCCGTGGTCCAGGATCAGCCGGACTGTGCCGGCGTGGCCGTGGTAGGCCGCCAGCATGAGCAGCGAGTCGCCGGCGGCATTGGTCAGGGTTGCCGGGACTCCGGCTGCCAGGTAGCTGCCCAGCACCGCGGAGTTGCCCTCGCGGGCGGCGTCGAAGAGCGCGTGCGCCAGCGCCAGAGTCTCGTCGTCGGGCGCGGAATTATTCGCGGGCGACTCGCTGTTCATCGGGTACCCCGCAGGAAGCCGGTCTGGCGTCCCACCACCTGGCCGGCGTCGGGGGCAACAATGAGTTCCTGCGCCGCGGCGTAGGACTCGTCCCCGTCCACGACGCTCAGGGTGTCGTCCGGGGCGACGGAGCGCTTGATGACGGCCAGGGCCACCGGGCCCATCTCATAGTGCTGCGCCACCGAGGTCACGGTGCCCACCTTGCGGTCACCGGCACGGACCTCGCTGCCGGCGGCGGGCAGGGTGTGCTGGGAGCCGTCGAGCTGGAGGAACACGAGCCGCCGCGGCGGGTGGCCCAGATTGTGGACGCGGGCGATCGTTTCCTGGCCCTTGTAGCAGCCCTTGGCCAGGTGCACGGCGGTGCGCAGGAGGTCGAGTTCGTGCGGGATGGTCCTGTCGTCGGTTTCCGCGCCCCACCGCGGGCGCCAGGCGGCGATCCGCAGCGCCTCGGCGGCCATGGTGCCGGCCAGCGCCCTGTCCCCTACGGTGTCGGCCAGCGCGGCGGCGGGAACGAGGTATTCGAACCACGGCCGTTCCAGGCCGGGGTGGGCGTCCTCGCCCACCACCGCGTAGGAGTACCCGCCCGCGGCGACGTGCGGCCACGGGTCTTCCCAGGCCAGGAGGCCGGACCACTCCGCGATGCGGCGCGTGGACCCGACCACGGCCCAGTCCGCCGAGACGTCGGCGACCTCGACCCGGAGCATGAACTTCATCTTCGTGAGCCACTCGGCCAACGGGGCAGCTTCGGCCGCCTCGACGATCAGCCAGGTGGTCCCGCCGTCGTCCACCACGCGGGCGTCGAATTCGATCCTGCCCTGCACGCTGAGCAGCAGCAGTTCGGTGGACTGTCCCGGGGCCAGGCCGGTGAGCTGCTGGGAAGAGAGGGTGTTGAGCCAGCTGAGGCGGTCCGGACCGCTGACCGTGACCACACCGCGGTTGGAGAGATCGACGACGGCGGTCCCGGCGGCCAGTGCCCGCTGCTCCCGCAGCGGCTCGCCGTAGTGGGCGGCGACGCCGGCGTCGGCACCGCCGGCCTCGACCGCGGCCGGGCGCGACAACAGGGGGCTCTTCATAGTCATATTGAAAGGAACGTCCTTAGCTCTGTGCGTATTCCGGTCATGCGGCATTCAGCGGGCGGCCCGCTCAGCGGTATTCCGGATTTTCGAAGTCGAAGCGGGTGCCTGCTTTCCAGGCATCGGGGAGGTTGCCGTAGGCGGGAATGCCGCCGGCGTCTTTGAGCATCCGGGCCAGGTGCAGCATGTTCCAGGTCATGAAGGTGGTGTTGCGGTTGGTGAAGTCGCTCTCCGGGCCCCCTGAACCTGCGTCAAGGTAGCTCGGCCCCGGCCCGACGGGTCCGATCCAGCCGGCGTCGGCCTGCGGCGGGATCGTGAAGCCGATGTGCTGCAGGCTATACAGGACGTTCATGGCGCAGTGCTTGATGCCGTCCTCGTTCCCGGTGATCAGGCAGCCGCCCACCTTCGGGTAGTACGCCCACTGGCCTTTGGCGTTCAGCTGCCCCGAGTGGGCGTAGAGGCGCTCGATCAGTTTCTTGGTCTGCGAGGAGTTGTCCCCTAGCCAGATGGGTCCGGCGACGACCACGATGTCCGCCGCCAGGACGGCCGGGTAGAGTTCCGGCCATTCGTCGGTGGCCCAGCCGTGCTCGCGCATGTCCGGGTAGACACCGCTGGCGATGTCGTGGTCCACCGTGCGGATGACGCGGGTGGTCACGCCCTGTTTCTCCATGATCCGGCGGCTGACCTCGATCAGGCCCTGGGTGTTGGACACGTCCGGGGACTTCTTAAGGGTGCCGTTGAAGTACACGGCCTTGAGGTCGGCGTAGCTGGTCTTCCCGGCGCCGGTGCCGGTGACTGCGTCATTCACGGTGTTTTCTCCCTGGTCAGTGCGGACGACGGAAAAATCAGTGAGACCGTGTATTCAGCTTACTTTGGCGAGGATGGCCGATGCGTGTGCTTCCAGGCCGCCGCCGGACTCGGAACTCTTGCCCGTGGCCACGTCCCAGCGCCACAGCAGGTTCCCGTCCACCAGGCCGAAGATCCGGGTGGCGGCCGTGTACTCCTTGGAGTGGCTGCCGCGCATCACCATGTCGGTGCTGAGCTGGATCTGGGGGCCCTTGATCTGGCCATAGTAGAGCTCGGAGATGCCGCCGGGGTGGGCGATGGACACCGAGATGTCGAAGCCGCCGTCGCTGTTGCGCAGGGCCTCGACCTCATCGGCGCTCTTGAGCACGGGCACGATGTCCGCCGGGGTCAGGCCGGGGCCGCCGTCTTCCTCGCGCTGCTTGCGCTCCAGCGCCCAGAAGCCGGTCTCGACAGTGAGGGGACGCAGCTTGGTGCCCTCGTCATCGGTCAGCCAGCTCTCGGCACGGTACTGCAGGTACGGCAGGCCGTTGTGCGTGAAGGAGACGTGCTGCAGGAAGTGCTCTGAGTCCTCGTCGCCGGCGCCCAGCCGGCCGCGGCCCTCCCACTCACCAATGAGCCAGGACAGCGGAACGATTTCGGGGGTCAGATCTGTGGGAATTTCAATCGGCACAGCAACTACCTCGGGAAATTACGGGGTCTGAAAAAGACCGGGTTACTTCTGGCCCTTGAAGAGGCGGTAGACGACAAAGCCGGCAAACCAGGCCATGGACAGGCCGGCCACGGCGAGCAGGACAAGGAAGAAGATTTCATATGCAAGTACGGACATGATGCCATCCTAACGCTTAGTAGATGAGTAGTTTGTCTATGAAGTAGGCCAGCGAACCGACCGCCGAGACCGGCCCCAGCCCCATGCCGACGGCGGCCAGCAGACCCAGGCCTTCACCGCCGAGGACGACGAGGCGCCGGAAACTCACCAGCACCGCCCCCACCACGATGCCGGCGAGGGCGGCGGGCAGCACGGCGATATCGGAGAACACCAGTCCTGCGAGCGGTCCCGCGAGCCCGGCACCGACGATGCCCAGGGGAGCCACGATCCGGTCAGGCCAGCGGATCAATCCGGCCATCAGGGCGATGGCTGCGCTGATGGCCGCCACGAGGAGCATCTCGCGGACCCCGTTGAACCGCGAACTCGCGATCCAGCCCGCGCCCAGGCAGGAGAGCAGGACACCGGCGCACGAGCCCAGCGTGGATTCAAGGCGCTGCGCCTGCCCGGTGCCGCGGATCAGCTGCATGACAAAGATGGCCATGACACCGACCGCCATGAACGACGGCGTCCAGTCCAGGAAGCCCGGCGCCGGAAGATAGCTTGCGGCCACAGCCGACCCCACGCCGGGCAGTCCGATCAGGACCGCCAGGGTCTTCCTGGCGGGGATGCCGAGAAAATGGGGCCAGCCGATGCCGACGCCGGCGGCGGTGAGGACCGCGACGGCCAGGAGGATCTGCGGCGAGGAGTAGGCACCGGCAACCGTGGCCGCGAGGCACACCAGGCCGATGACCCCGACGCTCCACGACTTCACTGTGCACTCGCCATCGGCAGACCTGTCGTGGTCTTACCTTCGCTCACTGCGGACCCCAATTCGACTCGGCTCAATTTCAACGGGCCGCAGCCCTGACGGTTCAATCCTGCCCTATGTGAACGGTATGTGTCGCAAAAGGACCGGCCGGAAGTGACGGGACCATGGCCGGAAAGGGGCCTTTAGGTATACTCGAGATCAGCACCACAGACGCCCAACGATGCGCGGACACCCCTTGGAGGAACAATGTCGCACATCCTGCTATTGACGAACAGCACCGGAACATCCGTGGACGTCCTGCCTGCGCTGGAACTGCTAAACCACCGGGTACACATCCTCCCGGCCGAGCCCACCGCCTTGCTTGAGACGGATCCCTGCGACATCGTCCTGCTGGATGCCCGCAAGGACCTGGTCGGCGCACGTTCCCTCACCCAATTGCTCAAGGCCACCGGCCTCAGCGCTCCCCTGATGCTCATCCTCACCGAAGGCGGCATGGCCGCTGTGTCCTCGGCATGGGCCGTGGACGACATCCTCCTCGAATCCGCGGGACCGGCCGAAGTCGAGGCCCGGATCCGGCTCGGCGTCGCCCGCGCCGTCCCCGAGCAGGAGGATGCCCCGAGCGAAATCCGGGCGGCCGGCGTCGTGATCGACGAGGCCAGCTACACCGCCCGGGTCAACGGCGCCGCCCTCAACCTGACCTTCAAGGAATTTGAACTGCTGAAGTACCTGGCCCAGCACCCCGGCCGGGTCTTCACCCGCCAGCAGCTGCTGACCGAAGTCTGGGGCTACGACTACTACGGCGGCACCCGGACCGTGGACGTCCACGTCCGGCGGCTCCGCGCCAAGCTCGGCGCCGACCACGAGAACCTGATCAGCACCGTCCGCAATGTCGGCTACCGCCTGACCCTGGTCCGGCAGCCCGAGGACGAACTCACCGAAGCCTGAGCGGACCGCCACCGGCACCCGGCAGCCCTGCCCCAATCAGCACTGAAGGCCCCGTCCCGAGGATCGAATCCGGATCAATTCCGGAACATCTTCTCGAGGGCGGGGCCTTCGGCGTTAGCAGTGGAGGACATACGGGTCGAACGTATCGAGGCCACCCCAGTGGTGGATCCCCCTCGTACCCGGCTCAACACCGGATGAGATAACGACTATACGGTGCCGCCCGGTCCTGGACAAAATCGGCCGCTGATAGCCTTGCTCCATGAGCCCTGCGCACCCCGAAAACTGGCCTGTCCTGACCGTCAAAGGAACCGTGGACGGCGGGCTGCTGCGGGACGTCGCGGCCCTGATCGCCGCGGTCGAAGAGTCCGACGGCAATCCGCCGCTGTCCGAGCAGACCCTCGTCACGCTGCGCGCCGCCGACGCGGGCGAGCATTCGGTCCTGGCCCTGGCCCTGTACGCGCCCGACGAGGAATCTGATCCCGCGACGGGGCAGGACCTGGCCGGCGTCGCCGTCGTCGTCGAAGAACGCGACGGAACCGGGGTCCTGGAAGTGGCCGTCCACCCCAGTTACCGCAACCAGGGCGTGGGCGACCGCCTGGTGGGCGAACTGCAGCGTGTCCGCGGGTTCGCGGGCCTGAACGCGTGGTCGCACGGCAACCACGAGGCCGCCGCGGACCTGGCGGCCCGCTACGGCTACGGCCCGGTCCGCGAACTGTGGAAAATGCGGCTCATGACGGCGGCGGCCGCGCTGCCGGAGGCCGGGCTCCCGGAGGGCGTGCATCTCCGGGCCTTCGTGCCCGGCCGGGATGAGGACGCGTGGCTGGCCGCCAACAAAGCCGCCTTTGCCCACCACCCTGAACAGGGCAACATGACCCGCGCGGACCTGGACGCCCGGATGGCGGAACCGTGGTTTGATCCCGCAGGATTCCTGCTGGCTGTGGACTCCGAGGACCGGCTGCTCGGGTTCCATTGGACCAAGGTGCACCCCCGGCACGGCGAGCACCCGGCCATCGGCGAGGTCTATGTGGTGGGGGTGACGCCGGAGGCCCAGGGTTCCGGACTCGGCAAGGCCCTCACGGTCGCCGGCATCAGGCATCTGCAGGGCCTTGGGCTCCGCGCCGTCATGCTCTACGTCGACGCCGACAACGCCCCCGCCGTCGCGCTCTACCGGCGGCTGGGCTTCACCCGCTGGGATGTCGACGTCATGTACGCACCGCTGCCGCAGCAGTAATGCGGCCGTAATCCGGGTCCTTTCCCGGGCTGCGAACCACCCCCAATCCCGCCCGCGGAACAGGTGTTAGTCAAGTCGGCGGACAACCGGTCTGTCCGGGCCGAAATCTGGGCCACGGGGCCGCGATTGCTTGTAAGGTTGAAGCTACATTGCGCCAGGATTGAGGAGACACCATGCCACGGGACACTGCCCGGACATCCACGTCTGAACCCGCTACGCCGGAGAAGGGGGCGCGTCCGGTACGTGCCCGCTTTGGCTCCTCCGAAGTGCCGGCCTCACGGGCCACGCAGGACCGGATCGACATTCCGGAGTTCGCCCCGAACCTGGAGCCCGAAGGCGAAATCAGCCCCGACCGGTTCCTGGACCGCGAGCTGAGCTGGCTGGCGTTCAACGCCCGGGTCCTGGAACTGGCCGAGGACCCGAACCTGTACCTGCTGGAGCGGGTCAGCTTCCTGTCCATCTTCGCCTCCAACCTGGACGAATTCTTCATGGTCCGGGTGGCCGGGCTGAAGCGCCGGATCGCCACGGGACTCGCCGTCCCCTCCCCCGCCGGGCTGAGCCCGATGCAGGTCCTGGAGCAGATCGGCGAGGCCGCGCACCGGCTGCAGCAGCGGCACGCCCAGGTCTACGCCGACCAGATCCGCCCGGCACTGGCCTACGAGCACATCCACCTCATGCACTGGGACGAGCTCGATTCCCAGGCCAAGGACCAGCTCAGCGCCATGTTCGCGGAGAAGGTCTTCCCGATCCTGACCCCGCTGGCCGTGGATCCGGCCCACCCGTTCCCCTACATTTCCGGGCTGTCCCTGAACCTGGCCGTGGTGGTCCGCAACCCGGTCAGCGACAAGGAGCTCTTCGCCCGGGTCAAGGTCCCGGACCAGCTGCCCCGCCTGATCTCGATCGACGGCGCCCGCGCCGGCTCCGTCCCCGGCCGTGTGGCACGCTTCATCGCCCTCGAAGAAGTCATCGCCGTCCACCTGGACCAGCTGTTCGCCGGCATGGAGGTCCTGGAGCACCACATCTTCCGCGTGACCCGCAACGAGGACGTCGAGGTTGAAGAGGACGACGCCGAAAACCTCCTCCAGGCACTGGAGAAGGAGCTGCTGCGGCGCCGGTTCGGCCCGCCCGTCCGGCTCGAGGTCACCAACGACATCAACCCGAACATCCGGGCCCTGCTCATCCGCGAGCTCGGCGTCGAGGAATCCGAGGTGTACTCCGTCCCGGCCCCGCTGGACCTGCGGGGGCTCTCGGTGATTGCCGGGATCGACCGGGCGGACCTGCACTACCCCAAGCACGTCCCGCACACGTCGCGGCACCTCAACGAGTCGGAGACCTCCAAGGCGGCCAATGTCTTTGCCGCGATGCGGCGCCGGGACATCCTCCTGCACCACCCGTACGACTCCTTCTCCACGTCCGTCCAGGCGTTCCTGGAACAGGCGGCCGCGGACCCGAAGGTCCAGGCCATCAAGCAGACCCTGTACCGCACGTCCGGGGACTCCCCGATCGTCGACGCCCTGATCGACGCCGCCGAGGCCGGCAAGCAGGTCCTGGCCCTCGTGGAGATCAAGGCCCGCTTCGACGAGCAGGCCAACATCTCGTGGGCGAGGAAACTGGAGCAGGCCGGCGTGCATGTGGTGTACGGCATCGTGGGCCTGAAGACGCACTGCAAGCTATCCCTGGTGGTCCGCCAGGAAGTGGACGGCCTGCGCCGCTACTGCCACATCGGCACGGGCAACTACCACCCGCGCACCGCCCGCTACTACGAGGACCTGGGCCTGCTGACGGCCAACGACCAGGTGGGCGAGGACCTGTCGAAGCTGTTCAACCAGCTCTCCGGCTACGCGCCGAAGTCCACGTTCAAACGCCTCCTGGTCGCGCCGCGCTCGGTCCGGTCCGGCCTGATTGACCGGATCGAAACCGAGATCCGGAACGCCAAGGCTGGCATCGCCGCCCGCGTCCAGATCAAGGTCAATTCGATGGTGGACGAGGCCATCATCGACTCGCTCTACCGGGCCTCGCAGGCCGGGGTGCAGGTGGACGTGATTGTCCGCGGCATCTGCTCCCTGCGGCCCGGCGTCCCCGGCCTGAGTGAAAACATCACCGTCCGCTCCGTGCTGGGCCGCTTCCTGGAGCACTCGCGCGTCTTCGCCTTCGCCAATGCCGGCGACCCGGTGGTGTACATCGGATCGGCCGACATGATGCACCGCAACCTGGACCGCCGGGTGGAGGCCCTCGTGCAGCTCGCCGGCGGCGAGGACATCAGCTACGTCCTTGACCTGCTCAGGCGCTACATGGATCCGGAGACCGCCAGCTGGCATTTGGACAGGCAGGGCGACTGGACCCGCCACCACCTCGCCGAAGACGGCCGGAACCTCGAAGACGTCCAGTCCTGGCTGCTCGCTTCCCGCTCGCGCCAGCGTTCCACCAGCCTGCGGTAGAGGCCAAGGCTTTGAGTGTGAGCAGCGATGAACTGATCGCGGACCAGACCGACCACCCGGGCGAAGCCGTTGCCGTCACGGCGGCCGGTGCCATCCCGTGGCGGCTCAATTCGACCAACCGGGACCAGTTGGAAGTCCTGCTGATTCACCGCCCGCGCTACGACGACTGGTCCTGGCCGAAGGGAAAAATCGATCCCGGCGAAACCATCCCGGAGTGCGCGGTCCGGGAGGTCGAGGAGGAGATTGGGCTGATCGCGCCGCTCGGGATCCCGCTTCCGCCCATCCATTACCACGTGCCCGCCGGGCTCAAGGTGGTGCACTACTGGGCCGTCGAGGTCAACGGCGCCGCCCTGCTGCCGGACGGCAAGGAAGTGGACAGCATCATGTGGTGCCCGCCCGAGAAGGCGGCCCGCCTGCTGAGCAACCCGGGCGACGTCGAACCGCTCGAACACCTCGTCAGCGCGCACGCCCGCGGCGGACTGAAGACCTGGCCGCTGGTGATCGTGCGCCATGCCAAGGCCAAGCCGCGCTCCTCCTGGACCAAGGCCGAAGGCGACCGCCCGCTGGCCGCGACCGGCGTCCGCCAGGCGCAGGCGGTGGGGCGGCTCCTGACGGCGTGGAAGCCCGCCCGGATCGTCACCAGCCCGTGGCTGCGGTGCGTGGCCACCATCGCCCCGTACGCCAAGGCGGCCGACGTCAAAGTCAAGCTCAACGAGGCCCTCACCGAGCACCGGCACGGCCGCAGCCCGCACAAGACGGCCGCCGCCGTCGAAGCATTGTTCGACAAACAGCGACCCGCGGCCCTCTGCACGCACCGCCCGGCGCTGCCGACCGTCCTGAAGCAGCTCGAAAAGCACATGAACTCCCGGCTCCGCGACGAACTGCCGTCCACGGACCCCTACCTGGCACCGGGCGAGCTGATCGTGTGTCACGTGGCGCACAGCAGCAAAAGCAAGGTGGTCGCCGTCGAGCGGTTCCGGCCGTTCGACGACTGAGGCCCTCCGCCGCCGGGCCGGTCCGTGAGGCGACGTCCGCTGCAAGAAGGGGGCGGCGCTTTCAATGCCCGGTGGCAGTTCTCAGTAGACTGGAACAGTGAGCATTCCAACGCCCTATGAAGACCTGCTGCGTGACGTCCTCGAGCACGGCACGCACAAATCGGACCGCACCGGAACCGGAACCCTCAGTGTCTTTGGCCGCCAGTTGCGCTTTGACCTGGGCACGAGCTTTCCGCTGATCACCACCAAACGGGTGCACTTCAAGTCCGTGGCCGTGGAGCTGCTCTGGTTTCTGCGCGGCGACAGCAACGTCAAGTGGATGCAGGACCAGGGTGTGACCATCTGGGACGAATGGGCCGACGCCGACGGCGAACTCGGTCCCGTTTACGGGGTCCAGTGGCGCTCCTGGCCCACGCCCGACGGCGGCCATATTGACCAGATCGCCGAACTCGTCCGGAACCTGAAGTCCAACCCGGATTCCCGCCGGCACATCGTCTCGGCCTGGAACGTCGCCGAGCTCAAGGACATGGCCCTGCCCCCGTGCCACGCGTTCTTCCAGTTCTACGTGGCCGACGGCAAGCTCTCCTGCCAGCTGTACCAGCGGTCGGCGGACACGTTCCTCGGCGTGCCGTTCAACATCGCCTCCTACGCCCTGCTGACCTGCATGCTGGCCCAGCAGACCGGCCTGGAACCGGGCGAATTCGTCTGGACCGGCGGGGATGTCCACATCTATGACAACCACATGGACCAGGTCCTCAAGCAGCTCGCCCGCGACCCCTACGACTACCCCCAACTTAAGATCACCCGCAAGCCGGCTTCCATCTTCGACTACGCCCTCGAGGACTTCGAAGTGGTCGGCTACCAGCACCACCCGACGATTAAGGCCCCGATAGCCGTATGAGCAACGACGCCACCCCGGGCACGCAGCCCGGCGATTTCACCGAACAAGCCCGCGCCTCCACGACGGGCCTGGGCCTGGTCTGGGCACAGACCAGCACCGGAGTGATCGGCCAGGCCGGCACCATGCCGTGGCACCTGCCCGAGGACCTCAAGCACTTCAGCACCCTCACCTCCGGCCACCCGGTCATCATGGGCCGTAAGACGTGGGAGTCCTTCCCGGACCAGTACCGGCCGCTGCCGGGCCGGACAAACATCGTCATCACCCGCCAGGAAGGCTGGGCCGACACCCCGGGCGCCGAGGGTGCCCTCGCCGTCAAGTCCCTCGACGACGCCCTGCTGGAATCCCAGTTCGCCCCCGGCCACGAGACCGTCTGGATCATTGGCGGCGGCGAGATCTTTGCGCAGGCCATGGACATTGCCGACGTCGCGGTCGTGACCACCATCGACACGACGGCGGAAGGGGACACCTTCGCCCCGGAACTCGGCTACGAGTGGACCGCCGCCGCGGCCCTTCCCGCCAGCGGCTGGCTGACCTCCGCCAACGGCACCCGCTACCGCATGACGCAGTGGCGCCGGACGGAGGCCAAGTAATGCTGAAGAAGCCCGAGACTCTCTTTGTCCTGGGGTACATGCTCCTGCCGCTCCTGGCGCTGCTCTCGGCCGTCGTGGGACTGACCATGATCCTGGGCGGCAACAAGATCGTCGGCGCGATTGTGCTGGTGGTCGTGACCCAGGTCTTCACGTTCGGCGCGGTCTTTGCGCTGCGCCGGCGCAAAGCGGCGCTCCTGGAAGAGCCGCGCACCGACTGACGCCGGCCGCTGCCCGTGACGTAACCGACTGCGCCCTGGCGCCTGTGAAGTCTAAACTGGGCCAATGACTACAGCAGCTACCCCGTCCGTCGGCCTGGTCGGCTGGCGCGGCATGGTCGGTTCCGTCCTGATGCAGCGCATGCAGGACGAGGGCGACTTCGCCAACATCAACCCGGTCTTCTTCTCCACCTCGAACGCCGGCGGCGCTGCCCCGGCCATTGCCGGTGCGGCCGCGGGCGCGGCCGGCAAGCTTGAGGACGCGTTCGACGTCGAAACGCTGGCGAAGCTGCCGATCATTGTCACCGCCCAGGGCGGCGACTACACCAAGCAGGTCCACGGCGAGCTCCGCAGCCGGGGCTGGGACGGCCTCTGGATCGACGCTGCGTCCACCCTGCGCATGAATGACGACTCCATCATCGTGCTTGACCCCATCAACCGCGACGTCATCGACGCCGGCCTGTCCGGCGGGGTGAAGGACTACATCGGCGGCAACTGCACCGTGTCCTGCATGCTCATGGGCCTCGGCGGACTGTTCAAGAACGGTCTCGTCGAGTGGGGCACCTCCATGACCTACCAGGCCGCGTCCGGCGGCGGGGCGCGCCACATGCGCGAACTGCTGAACCAGTTCGGCACCCTCAACGCCGAGGTCAGCACCGAACTGAACGACCCGGCGTCGGCCATCCTGGACATTGACCGGAAGGTCCTGGCGCACCAGCGCACCGGCGTTGACGCCACCCAGTTCGGCGTCCCGCTGGCCGGCTCGCTGATCCCGTGGATCGACGCCGACCTCGGCAACGGCCAGTCCAAGGAAGAGTGGAAGGCCGGGGTGGAGACCAACAAGATCCTTGGCACCTCCGCCGGGAACCGCGTCATCATGGACGGCCTGTGCGTCCGGATCGGCGCCATGCGCTCGCACTCCCAGGCCCTGACCCTGAAGCTGCGCGAGGACCTCTCCGTCGCCGAGATCGAGAAGCTCCTGGACGCAGACAACGAGTGGGCCCACGTGGTGCCGAACACCAAGGAAGCCTCGATGGCCGACCTCACCCCGGTGGCCGCGTCCGGCACCCTGAACATCCCGGTGGGCCGGATCCGCAAGCTCGAAATGGGCCCGGAGTACATCAGCGCGTTCACGGTCGGCGACCAGTTGCTGTGGGGCGCCGCCGAGCCGCTGCGCCGCATGCTGCGCATCGCCACCGGAACGCTCTAAGGGATCCTCAGGAACCCAGGTATCTGCGGTACTTCGCGGCCTGCAGCCCAAAGGACTTTTGGGCTGCAGGCCGCAGCCCGTTAACGGCATCGAAGGGTTCGGGCACGACGCCGGCACGCCGGCCGCCCGCGGGCGCCGCCCAGGTGCCGATCACCGCACCGCCGGCCACGATGGTCTTCCGGAACACGCCGTTGCCGCCCGGTACGATCTTTTCCGCGTGCTCCGGGGGCAGCACCAGGGACCGGTCCGCGTAGCCGAGCAGGAACTCATCGAACCCCGGCAGCGCCAGCACGGTGCGTTGCCCGGGGACGCCGTGGTCCAGCAGCGCCGCCGTCTCGGGCGCGAGCCAGTAACTGGTCCCGCCGAACTTCAGTTCCGTGAGCCGGTCCGACACCCGGGCCAGGGCCGCCCTGGTTTCGGTCAGCGGGATGCCGGACCACCACGAGAAATCACGTTCCGTGGCCGGTCCGTGGCTGCGGAAATAGCGCAGCAGCCATTCGGCGGTGCCTTCCTCCCGGTCCAGGCTCCGCGACCCGGTAATCCAGTCGTCAAACGCCGCGAACAGCTGCTGTTGGCCCGCCACCGGGCCCGGGACCAGCCACCGGCCCTGGCACAGCCTCCACAGCAGGTGGATACCGCGCTGGGACCGGGTGCCCTGGCCTGCGGCTTCGAACGCGGCGAAGAGAGCCTCCCGGCTGGCTGCCCCGCCCCCGGCGACGAGCCCGAGGGCGATCTCCGCGCACAGTTCCACGTCGGCCGCCATGATGCCGAGCTGCCGGTGGCGGCCGGCCGCCGACTGCACCATCCGTCCGGACGTGATGCCCAGCACCCAGCCGAGGTCTTCGGGTGCCAGCACATGCAAGGTCCCGCGCATCGGCCAGGAGCGGACAATTTCCCCGCGGTCCAGGGCCCCGCGGATATCCTGTGCGCCGGACCCCGGCACCCGCTGGCCGAGGGCCCAGAGAACGGACGGCAGGTCCTGGGCCTGCATGGCCGTCATCCCACGGACAGCGTCCGGGACGCTGGAGAACCCCGGACCCAGCAGGCCCTGCGCGGCCAGCCGCAGCCTGCCGATGATCCCGGGGCTGAGCCGGCTGCGCGTCGCTGCTGTCATGGACCCATAGTAGGGCGGCCCTTGGCGGGAGGGCTGCGGCAGGGCACCTGCCCGGCTTGTTGGCCGGTTGCTCCCAGCCGCCGTACAGCAGGCCTCTCTAACCTTGATGCATGACTATCAGTGACGTGTGGCCGCAGCTGCGGCCCCTGTGCCGGAAGCTGGCCCTGCTGGGCTGGGCCTCCAGCGCCGCCGGCATGGCTGCCGGGCTCGCCGTCGCGATTGCCAGCGGCACCCGGCTCTCACCCGTGATGAGTGCCCTGCAGCTGGTGGCCGGGCTGTCCATGGCCGTTTCGGTGGCCACCTTTGTCACGGCAGCGGCGGTGCAGCCGCGGGCCCGGGTCCGGGAGGGCGCGAAAGCCGGACGCGTCGGCCCCCGGGGCCGGGAACTCCAACTCGACTATGCCGGCGATTTTCCGGCAACCGTCCATGCCTTCCTGCTCGGCTCGCTGGCGCTGCTCGCCGGCGCCGTGGCGTTTGCGTGCGCCGGCCTGGTGCTGCAGAGCGGGCCCAGCGTCCAGTCCGTGGCGTTCTGCCAGGTCTTCCTGCTCGGGGCCGCGGCCTCCGGGTTCACCTTCATGCTCTTCAGCAAGGTGGCACCGCGCCGGGAATCCTAGGGGCCGGGCCTTCCGTTAGGCACGGACTTCCAAAGGCAGCGACCCTAGAGCGCGACGCCGATCAGCAGCGGCTCCGGGTGCAGGTCAATCCCGAACCGCTCGGCCACCCCGCGGCGGACCTCGCGCGCCACAGCCAGCAGGTCCGCCGCGCTCGCCCCGCCGCGGTTGGTGATGGCGAGCGTGTGCTTGGTGGACAGCGAGGCCCGGCCGCCGGAGACGCTGGCCGGGTCCAGTCCGAAGCCCTTGGCGAAGCCGGCCTGGTCGATCAGCCACGCCGCCGAGAGCTTGGTCAGGCCGTCGGCGCCGCCGGGGTACCGGGGGGCCTGCTCCGGCAGCTGCGCCGCGACGCCGTCGGGCACGATCGGGTTCGTGAAAAAGGATCCGGTGGAGTAGGTGTCACGGTCGTTGGCGTCCCAGACCATGCCCTTGGATGCCCGGAGCCGCAGGACTTCGCGGCGGACGTCGTTGGAGTACGCCCGCTGGCCCTGCTCGACGCCGAGTGCCCGGGCGAGTTCGGCGTAGCGGACGGGCGCGCTCATCCGGCCCAGCGGCAGCTGGAATTCAACAGTGAGCACCACGTAGCGGGGCGAGCCGTTGACGGTGGTCTGTTTCAGGATGGAGTCGCGGTAGCCGAAGCCGAGTTCGGAGTTCGTGAAGGTCTTCACCGCGTTGCGTTCCCGGTCCCACGTCCGCACCGCGGCGATCGTCTGGGCGACATCGGCGCCGTAGGCACCCACGTTCTGCACAGGGGTGGCGCCCGTGGCGCCCGGAATCCCAGAGAGCGCCTCGACGCCGGACCAGGCGTGTTTGACCGCGTGGTCAACGAATGCGTCCCAGTTGTGCCCGGCCTGCACCACCACCGACACGCCGCCGCACGAGTCCTCGGCGTTGACGGTGAACCCCGTCGAGGCGATCTTCAGCACCGTGCCGGGGAACCCGGCGTCGGACACCAGCAGGTTGGATCCGCCGCCGATGATCAGCAGCGGCTGGCCGGCGGCGTCCGCGGCCCGCACGGCGTCGATTATTTCGGCCTCGCTGCGGGCCTCGACGAAGCTGCCTGCGGGGCCGCCGACAGCGGAGGTGGTCAGGTCGGAGAGCAGAATCTGGGTCACCTGACCAGCCTAGCCGGGATCCCCCGCCGGCCTAAGCCGGGGCTGGGCGGCCGGCACGGGCAGCTTCCGCGCCACCGGGGACAGCAGGAAGCTGACGGCCAGCATCACCATGACGGCCAGCAGCGAGTGCAGGATGCCGACGTGCTCGGCCAGCAGGCCCAGCAGCGGCGGCCCGCAGAGGAACGCGCCGTAGCCGATCGTGGAGACAACCGAGACCCGGGCGGCGGCCTTGCGGGGGTCGTCGGCGGCCGCGGACATGCCCACCGGGAAGCCCAGCGAGGCACCTAGGCCCCAGAACGCCAGGGCCACGTAGGCCAGCCACGGCACGGGTGCAAAGACGAACAGGCCAAGGCCGCCGACCGCCAGCGCGGCGCACCAGCGCATCACCGGGACGCGGCCGAACCGGTCCAGGACGATTGTCCCGGCGAAGCGGCCCACCGTCATGAAGGTCACGAACAGGCCGTACCCGGCGGCTCCGGCGGCGTCAGACTGGCCGTGGCCGTCCGCGAGCGCCAGCGCCACCCAGTCCCCCGCGGCGCCCTCGGCCAGGGCGAGGCCCAGGACCAGGACGCCCAGCAGGAGCGTCCGCCGGTCCCGCCAGGCCTGGGCGATCTGACGTTTACTGTCCAGCGGCTGCTCCGGGACCGCGTCCGTCTGCCGGACGATCGGGATGGGCCCGGTGGAGGGATCCTCGAACGTGTCCGTCCCGGAGGCCGAGAAGGGGCGGTCCGCCTGCACCGGGGTGATGTCGGCGCGGAACCACGCCGCGGCGGTGGTCACCGATCCGGCCACCAGCACCCCGGCCGCGGCGAGGTGCCAGAACACGGGGACGCCGGCGCCGGCGGCCCAGGCACCCAGCCCGGCGCCGGCCACTGTGCCCAGGCTGAAGGAGCCGTGCAGCCGCGGCATGATGTGCCGCCGGACGGCGCGCTCCACCGCGGCGCCTTCGACGTTGGAAGCGGTGTTCCAACTGGCGGTGCCCAGCCCGATGATCGCCAGGCCCGCCGCGACCGCCACCGGGTTGGCGAGCACGGTGGTGCCGAAGCCGGCCAGCATGAGCCCGAACCCGACCATCGTGCTGCCGATCCGGATGGTCCGCCGGGAGCCGAGCCGCAGCACCACCAGACCCGAGGCCGACACGGACAGGAAGGACCCGGCCGTCAGGCACAGCAGGAGCAGCCCGATGGTGCCGGGGGTCAGGTCCAGGCCGTCGCGGATGGCCGGCAGCCGGGACACCCAGGTGGAAAACGCGATGCCGCTGGCCGCGTAGGCCACCACGACGGCGTTGCGCCAGTGGGTGATCTCGGCAGCGGGGACGAACACGTCCTTGGAGTCTTTGGCCTTTTTGGTCGCCTTGGTCTCTTTAGTCTCTTTAGTCTCTTTGGTCACGGCAGGGCCACGGGCTACGCCGCCCGGACGACGGCCTGGGCCTTGACCAGGACCTTCTGGCCAGCCGAGACGACCGTGAGGTCGACACGGGCGGTGCCGGCCTCGGCGTCGAGCGCTCCGATGGCGCCGCTGACCTCGATCACGGCACCGGCCTCCGGGGTCCCGGTGGTGTCGGCCACGGGCACCGGCTTGGTGAAGCGGGTCTGGAAGTCGACGACGGCGGCGGGGTCGCCGGCCCAGTCGGTCACGAGCTGGACGGCGGCACCCATGGTGAACATGCCGTGGGCAATCACGCCCGGCAGGCCCACCCCGGTGGCGAAGGACTCGTTCCAGTGGATCGGGTTGAAGTCGCCGGACGCGCCGGCGTACTTGACGAGGTCGGTCCGGGTGACGGCGATGGTGCGGCTGCCGATGTCCTGGCCGACCGTGAGATCCGCGAACTTGGGAGCAAAAGATGCTGTGCTCATGGCTACTGTTCCTCTCCGCGGACCAGGATGGACGAGATGGTGGTGGCGACCGGCTGGCGGTCCCCGGCGGATTCGCCGGCGGCGACCGCAAAGATCTCCGAGCGGGTGGTGATCATGGCCCCGCCGCCCATGGCCCGGACGCCGTCAACGTGCAGTTCGGCGACCAGCCGGTCCCCGGCCACGATCGGGCGGTGATGGGTAAAGCGCTGGTCCGCGTGGACCACGCGGGAGAAGTCAATGCCGGAATCCGGGTCCTCGATCAGCTGCGCGTCGGCCCGCTGGGCCACGATGATCGCGAAGGTCGGCGGGGCCACCAGGTCTTGGTGCCCCAGGGCCGCGGCGGCGTCGACGTCGAAGTGGGCGGGGTGGGTGGCCTTGACCGCCCGCGCGAACTCGCGGATTTTCTCGCGGCCGACGTCATACACCTCTGCGGCAGGGTAGCTGCGGCCCTGCAGATCCGGATTGATAGTCATGGTTCCAAGCCTATCGCCACGCCTACAGCCGAACGGCTTCGTGACAGGGCCGTCCGGCCCGGGCCGCAGTGATCCGGCTCTCTTGACCGCCACGGTATGATGAAAACATCAATCCATCAATCCGCGTGAGGAAGCGTCAACCTGCCATGACCCTGTTCCGGATTCCGGGCCGCCCGTGATCTCCGCGGCGCAGACCCCCCTGTACGAAATCAAGGCCAACCTGTTCAAGGCCCTCGCCCACCCGGCCCGCATCCGGGTCCTTGAGCTCCTGGCCGCGGCACCGGACACGGCGGCCCCGGTCAGTTACCTGCTCGCCGAGACGGGGCTGGAGGCCTCGCACCTGTCCCAGCATCTGGCGACGCTGCGCCGGCACGGGGTGGTGACGTCGGTCCGGACGGCGAATGCCGTGACGTACCGGCTGGCGCATCCCAAGATCGCGGAGCTGCTGGCGATCGCCCGGGTCTTCCTGCTGGACAGCCTGGCCGGTTCCAGCGAGCAGTTCCGGATCGCGCAGGAGCTGCCCGCCGGGCATCTCGGCGTCGCCGGCGGCGACAGCGCGGGCGGCGTTGCCGGCCGCACGGACGGTGCGGCGCGATGAGCGCGGCCCCGGCAACAAGCCAGGCCCGGGCGTCGGAGACCGCGCGGACACGGTTCGCCCGGTTCATCCCGTCCCGCCGTGACTACGCGCTCCTGCGGTCCGCCTGGAAGACCGACCTGCTCGCCGGCATCACGGTCGGCATTGTGGCGCTTCCCCTGGCCCTCGCGTTCGGGGTAAGTTCCGGGGTCGGGGCGGAAGCCGGACTCATCACCGCTGTGGTGGCCGGACTGGTCGCCGCCGTCATGGGCGGATCCCCGGTCCAGGTCTCCGGCCCCACCGGCGCCATGGTGGTGGTGCTGGCCCCGGTGGTCGCCGCCCACGGCGTGGGCAGCATCGCCTTGGTCTCGGTGCTGGCCGGGCTGCTGGTCATCGTCCTGGGCGTCAGCGGGCTGGGACGGGCCGTGGCCTTCATCCCCTGGCCGGTGGTGGAAGGATTCACCCTGGGCATCGCCGCCATCATCTTCCTTCAGCAGGTTCCCCTGGCCACGGGCACCGCGGGGACGCCTGGCCACAACAGCCTGGTGGCCGCCGTCGAGAGCGTGTCACAGGCCAGCGTGCCGGAGGTGTGGCAGACGCTCGGGGTGGTCGCAGGTGTCGCGGCGGTGATGTACCTGCTGCCCCGGCTCAGCAAGTCCCTGCCCGCCAGCCTGATTGCGGTGCTGCTGGCTACGGTGGCCTCGGAGGTCCTGGCGCTGGACATCCCCCGGATCGGCGCGCTCCCGCACTCCCTGCCCGCGCCGTCCATGCCGTCCTTTGATCCGGCTGCCCTCGGCGGGCTGCTGATGCCGGCGGTCTCGATCGCGACGCTGGCCGCCATCGAATCCCTGCTTTCGGCCCGGGTGGCCGCCGGCATGGCGGGCCCGGACGGCCGACCGTCCGGCGCGTACAGCCCGGACCGGGAGCTCACGGGCCAGGGGCTGGCCTCGATCGCGGCCGGCTTGTTCGGCGGCATGCCCGCCACGGGCGCGATCGCCCGGACCGCCGTGAACGTCCGTTCCGGTGCGAAGACCCGGTTGTCCGCGGTGGTGCACGCCCTGGTGCTGCTGGCCATCATCTACCTGGCAGCCGGGCTGGTCGGCCGGATCCCCCTCGCGGCGCTGGCCGGCATCCTCATGGTCACGGCCACCCGCATGGTCTCGCGGCGCACGGTGACGGCGGTCCTCCGGTCCACCCGGGCCGACGCCGCGGTGTTCGTGATCACGGCCCTTATCACGGTCGCGTTCGACCTCATTGTGGCCATCCAGATCGGGCTTGCCGCGGCGGCCGTGTTCACGCTGCGGACGTTCGCGTCCCTGAGCGGGGTCCGGCGCGAGCAGGTTCCGGGTCCGGCGGTTCCCGGCGACGGGCACATCGCGATTTTCCGGCTGGACGGGGCCATGTTCTTCGGCGCCGCCGAGCGGATCCTGCAGGAGATCAGCCAGGTCAAGGACGTCCAGGTGGCCATCATCCGCCTGTCCCAGCTGCGGATGCTGGACGCCACCGGCGCCCACGCGCTGGTGGAGGTGATCTCGGCGCTGGAGCTGCGCGGCGTCACGGTCCTGCTGAAGGGGGTGCAGCCGCAGCATCTGGAGCTGGTGACCAATGTGGGCGTCATCCGCTCGCTGCGCCACCACAAGCACCTCTTCACGTCGCTCCCGGACGCCGTGGAGCACGCCCGCAGCCACGTGCTGCGGAACGCGGCCGCTACCGCTTGAGGTTCTTCCGGATCGTCTGGCCCCGGACCACGAGCCCGGCGATGTGCAGGATCAGGCCCAGCCCGATCACCGGCAGTGCGGCGATGACCAGGGCCTGGTTGCCGGTGCTGTTGCCCGCAATGGTGAGGATGATCCCCAGGGCGATCAGGCCCATGGCACTGAAGACCAGCACCTTGTAGGCAGTTGGCGCGGTGGCCCAGAATTCATTCAGCACCGTGCCAGTCTACCGGGGCGCCGGCACCCTACCCGGCGACGCGACAAATACCCGGCGACGCGCAAAATACCCGGCGACGCCGGAATACGGGAGCGTCCGGTATTTTGCGCGTCGCGGGGCAAGGTCAGCATCAGAACAGGGACTCCTGCACGGCCGGGACGGCGGAGCCGAACTCTCCCGGCACGATCGTCCTCGCCTTTAGCAGGCCCAGGTTGACGACGAATTCCAGGTCGGTTCCGGCCAGCCCGGCGACGGCGACGCTGCCGCTCAGGGAGGCGATCACAAAGCCGTGCTCCCCCGCACCAAGCTCGTGCGGGTACGGGTGCCGGGCCCTCCGCGCGCTGCCGCCGCCGGCCAGGCAGGCGCCCGCCGAGAGGCCGGGCCGCAGCCAGGGCTCGTCCACGATCGTGAAGCCCGCGGCCGGGATCCGGGAGAGCAGGTCGCGGGCGTCCCCGGCCAGCCGCCGGTTGTGGGCGTCGAGCCCGTCGGCGGGCAGCGGCGCGGCCAGCGCTGCGGCCTTGGCAGCGGAGCGGACCTGCTGCGGCAGGCCGGCGTCGCGGGTGATCATGTCCTCCAGGATCCGCACCACGCGTCCGTCGTCGGCGCGGGCCACGTAGCGGGCGACGACGGCGCCCTGTTCGGCGAGCCGGTTCCACCTGCGCAGCTGGGACGCGGTTCCGACTTTGGTGGCACCCCCGGCGAAGGTGGCGATGTAGAGCCAGTGCGGCTGCATGAGGTAGGCGCGCAGGCCGGGCGGGACCCGGCCGCCGCGGTGGAAATCGTGGATGAGCCGGGAGTCGTCCAGCACGAAGCACCGTTCGCACTGGTTCCCGCGCCCCGTGCGGGCCCGGGCCGGGCACGGCACGTGGTCCCGGTCCGCCGGGCCGTGGACTTTGTGGTGGCCCAGGCAGGACTTGCCCCCGGCGGCGACCCGGAAACCCAGCCGCGTGCCGGCGTCGAGCGTCAGGTCGGTGAAGGCGGCCGTCCCGTCCGTGGCGCCCGGACGGGCCGGATCCAGGTGCTGCACGCGCAGGACGGCGCGCCCGCCGTCGGACTCCCCGGGAGCGGGCGCCGGGCCATCCCAAAAGACCCCGTGGACCAGGTAGCGGGTACTGGTCACGGGGTCTCCTGTCAGTGGCGGGGACGGCTACAGGGCCGGCTGCACCCCAAAGGCTACCGCGAGCTTCATGATCTTCTCGGCGCGGCCCAGGCGTGGCAGGTCGGAACCGTCCCGGATCACGCGGCCGTTGGCTTCGAAGTCGGCCATGAAGTCGGTGGCCCAGGCGACGTCCGACGGCGTGGGGCTAATGACCTCGTTGATGACGGGGGTCTGGTCGATCGCGAGGCAGAGCTTGCCGGTCATGCCCATCATGACGGTGATGCCGGTTTGTTCGCGCAGGATCGGGTGGTTGGTGCCGACCGTGGGGCCGTCGATGGGGCCCGGCAGGTTCCCGACGCGGCTGGCGACGACGAGCTTGGCCCGCGGGTAGGCCATGGCTTCCGGGGTCGCGGCCATGCCGGTGTCGCGGCGGAAGTCGCCGGAGCCGAACGCCAGCCGGAACGCGCCCTGGGCCTTGGCGATGTTGTTGGCTTCCTCAATGCCGACGGCGGATTCGACCAGCGGGATGACCGGGGTCTTGCCGTCCATGCGGTGGAAGCTTTCGGTGACCTGGTCGGCCGATTCGGTCTTGGCGAGCATGACGCCGAGCAGGCCGGGGGTGCCGCGGAGTCCGGCGAGGTCGGCGGCCCAGAAGGGGCTGGTGGCGTCGTTGATCCGGACCCAGGCCTCGCCGCCGGCGGTCAGCCAGTTCACGACGTTCTCGCGGGCGGCGTCCTTCTGCGAGGGGTCCACCGCGTCTTCGATATCGAGGATGATCGCATCGGCCCGGGAGATGGCGGACTGGTCAAAAAGTTCGGGCTTCATCGCGTTGACCAGCAGCCAGGAGCGGGCGATTTCGGCCGGGATGTTGCGCTGGGGCCGAAGTGATTCGGCGGTGGTGGTAGAGGTCATGCATCTACGCTAGCCGCACAGGGGTGCCCGGGGCCAAGTATTCCGCCGGTCCGGGCCGACCAATAAGACCAAAATCACGTCCCCGCCCAACCGGGTCGCAGCAGGGGCCGTTCTGAGGGCGCAGAACGGCCCCTGCTGCGAGCTACTTCCCGAAGAGTGCCGCTTAGGGGATGTTGCTGCCCCGCGCCGCCACCCACAGCCCGTACCACTCGGCCCGGGTCATGGCGGCGGCGACCTCGGCCGCGGCCGCGCAGGCGCGGATCCGGTCCGGGTTGGCGGTACCGATCACGGGCGCAATCCCGGCCGGGTGCTTCATGAGCCAGCCCAGCACCACCGCCTCCCCCGTGGTCCCCTTGGCCGCGGCGAGGTCGGCCACGAGGGCGGCCGTGGCCTGCTCGGCCGGTGTCGGCGCGGCGGCCGGGGCCCCGGTGTACAGGCCGCGGGCCAGCGAGCCGTAGGCCTGCAGCCGGATGCCATGCCGGACGCAGTGCTCCACTGTGCCGTGCGGGAAGCTGTAATCCGTGCCCTCCGCGTGGTTGACCAGGACCGTGCTCTCCAGCCAGGCGCGCTTGAGCAGGCTCATTTCCAGCTGGTTGGCCACGACGGGCACCTCCAGCCGGTCCTGCAGCATCTCAATCTGCGGGCCCGACATGTTGGACACGCCGACCGCGCGGACCTTGCCTTCGGCCATGAGCTGCCCGACGGCGGACGCCACGTCCGCCGGATCCATCAAGGGATCCGGGCGGTGCAGCATGAGGACATCCACGTAGCCGGTCTTCAGCCGTTCCAGGCTGCCGTTGACCCGTTCCAGGATCCCGTCCCGGCTCAGGTCGTAAAACGCATCCAGGCCCTGCTCGCCCAGCCGGATGCCGCATTTGGTCTGCAGCCGGATCTTCTCCCGCAGCCCGGGCGTGCCGGCCAGGAACTCGCCGAACACGGCTTCGGCCTTGCCTCTGGTGTAGATGTCCGCGTGGTCAAAGAGCGTGATGCCCGCCTCCAGCGCCGCTCCGACGGCGGCGGCCGCCTCGTCCACGTGCGCGGACGAGTACGGCTCGGCAGACCAGCTGCCGCCCAGCCCCATGCAGCCATAAACGAGCTCCTGGCCAAGGCTTGGCGCGTTCACTTCGCGGGACGGGGCGACGGCCGGAGCCTTCGTCGCGGTGTTCACCGCAGCCAGGCGGTGGTGTTGGCCGGGAGCAGGCCGCCGTCCAGCGGGGCGCTGCTGACCAGCACGTCGCCGAGGGGCAGCTCAACGGGGGCGTCACCGAAGTTGGTCACGGACTGCCAGCCGCCGGGGCGGCTGAAGTGCAGGACGTCGGCGCTGGCGGTCTCATGCCACTGGAGTTCCTCCGAGGTCTGCAGCTCGCGGCGGAGCTTCAGGGCCTTCCGGTACAACTCCAGGGTGGAGCCCTCCACGCCGTCTTCGGCGGCCACTGCGTAGCGGGAGAACCAGGACGGCTGCGGCAGGTGCGCGCCGCCGTCGCCGAAGCCGAACGACGTACCCTCCGGGGCCCACGGCAGCGGCACACGGCAGCCGTCACGGCCGATCTCCACGCCCTTGTTCCGGAAGAACGTGGGGTCCTGGCGCTCGGCGTCGGGGATCTCCGTGACTTCCTGCAGGCCCAGTTCCTCGCCCTGGTACAGATAGGCCGAGCCCGGCAGGGCCAGCATCAGGAGGGTGGCGGCACGGGCCCGGCGCAGGCCGAGTTCGACGTCGAGCTCTTCGGCGGGGGCGCCGGCCAGCAGCCAGTCCTTGCCGTCCTGGCCCTTCGCGTGCTTGCCGCCGCCCTTGGGCAGGCCGTAGCGGGTGGCGTGCCGGACGACGTCGTGGTTGGAGAAGACCCAGGTGGAGGAGGCGCCGGACTCGGTCGCCTCGGCGAGGTTGCGGGTGATGATTTCGCGGAACTCCGCGGCGTCGAAGTCGGCCTGCAGGAGGTCGAAGTTGAAGGCCTGGCCCAGGCCCTGCGGGCTGGCGTAGCGGGCGCGGCGCGTGGCGTGCACCCAGGCCTCGGCGACCGCGGTGCGCGGCGGGTTGTACTCGTTGAAGACTTCACGCCACTCGGCGTAGACCTCGTGGACTTCGTCCCGGTCCCAGAACGGGTGCGAGCCGTCCGTGAACCCGTCCGTGCCCGTGTTGGCGGCGCTCAGCTCCACCTTGGAGATGAGCGGTTCGGTGAGGTCCTTGGTCAGGGCGTGGGCGACGTCGACGCGGAAGCCGTCCACCCCGCGGTCGGACCAGAAGCGGAGCGTCTTGAGGAAGTCGTCGCGGATTTCCCGGTTGGCCCAGTTCAGGTCCGGCTGTTCCTTGGCGAAGATGTGCATGTACCACTGGCCGGGAGTGCCGTCGGGCTCGGTGATGCGCTCCCACGCCGGGCCGCCGAACACGGACTCCCAGTCCGACGGCGGGATCTCGCCGTTCTCGCCCTGCCCGTCCCGGAAGATGTAGCGATCGCGGGCGGCGGAGCCGCGCGGGGAGGCGAGGGCCTCCTGGAACCAGACGTGCCGGTTGGAGGAGTGGTTGGGGACGATGTCCGCGATGAGCTTGATGCCGGCGGCATGCAGGGCGGCGGACATTTCGTCGAAGTCGGCCAGGGTGCCCAGCTTGGGGTCGACGTCGCGGTAGTCGTCGACGTCGTAGCCGCCGTCAGCCAGCGCCGAGGGGTAGAACGGGGAGAGCCAGACGGCGTCGATCCCGAGCTTTTTCAGGTACGGGACCTTGGCGGTGATGCCCTTGATGTCGCCCAGGCCGTCCCCGTTGGAGTCGGAGAAGCTGCGCGGATAGATCTGGTACACCGAGGCCTGGCGCCACCAGTTGGGGTCGGCGGCGAGGTCGGAACCGGACAGGGTTGCCAGCGTGGCGGTGTTGGACAAGGGATGATCCTTCGGGGCTGGGAGACGGCTTCTGGTATTTTAGATACAAGCTAAATATATTGCCTGAACAATTATGGGTCCGCAGGACAGAAGAGGTCAAGAAGTGATGCCGCACGCAGCCGCCGCCACACCGCAACTGCTGCGCCGCGTCAATGCCCAGGCCGTGCTGCGCCACATCCGGAACGCCGGCACGGCGACCGGGACCGACCTGATGGCCCTCACCGGGCTGACCCGGGCCTCGGTGATCGCCGTCTGCGAAGACCTGATCACCAGGGGCTGGATCGTCGAGCTCGATCAGCCCGCGGACCCGGCGAATCCGCGCAAGGGCCGGCCCGCCCGGCGGTTTTCCTTCAACCGCGAGGCCGGCTTCGTCCTGGGCCTCGACATCGGCGCAGCCACCACCACCGCAGCCGTGGCGGACCTCCATGGAAACGTCGTCGGCCGGTCCAGCGAGAGCTTCCGCGCCGAGGACATCCCCGCGCAGGAACGGATCGGCATCGTCGATCTCGCCTGCCGACAGGCGTTGGCGGCCGCGGGGACCGCTCCGGACAGGGTCCTGGCCGTCGGCGCCGGGATCGCCGCACCGGTGGACCGGGACGGGAACGTCCTGGTGACGCAGCGGTTCTGGAGCCTGTTCGACGTCGGGCTCCGCTCCGCGCTGAAGGACCTCCACGGCTGGACGGTGCTGCTGGAGAACGACGCCAACCTCGCCGCCCTCGGTGAACGCTGGCGCGGATCGGGCGCGGGCGTGGATGACCTCGTGGTGCTCCTCGCGGGCGAGCGACTGGGTGCCGGGGTCATGGAGTCGGGCCGGTTGCTCCACGGCCGCGGCGGCGCGGCCGGCGAGATGGGCTACCTGGACATGGTGGAGGGCGTCGGGTCGAGTCACGGCATCGCGGCCCTGGCGCGGCAGTGGTCCGCGGAGGCCGGCGGGCCGTCCGCCGGCGGCGCGGCAAGCGCACGGCGGGTGTTTGAGGACGCGGCGGCGTCGGATCCGGCGGCGCTGGCCATCCTGGCCAGGATTGCGGAGCGCATGGCGCGTGTCATCGCCTCGATCGCAAGCCTGATCAACCCCGAGCAGGTGGTGATCGGCGGCGCCGTCGCGGAGTCCGCCGGGGCCCTGCTGCCGGCGATCACGGACCTGCTCCCCCGTTTCACCGCCACGCCGCCCCGCGTGACCGTCTCGCCGCTGGGCGACGCGATCGTCACGGTCGGCGCGGTCCGGCACGCGCTGGACTACGTCGAGGCGAATGCGCTGGAACTGGTGCTGCCCGCGCCCGCCTGACGGGCTGCCCGCGGGCCAGGCGAGCCGGGAGCGGGTCAGCCCAGCGGGTCCAGGGCGGCGGCGAGGGGCAGGGTGCCGTCCCGGAACTCGATGGTGCGCCGGATCGTACCCGGCAGGCCGAGGACCGCGGCCGCCACCAGGGCGACGTTGGCCCGGGCGGTCCCGGTGCCGTCCGATGTGTCGGCGGGGTCGACGTCGATCATCCCGTTGCCGGGCCCGTCCGTCAGCGTGCCGGGGCCCAGGACCGTCCAGTCCAGGCGAGTCCCCCGGAGGTAGGCATCCGCGGCCGCCTTGGCCTCGGCGTAGGCGAAGAAGCCGTTGTCCGCCGGGACGCCGTGGTCCGGGCCTGCACCGAAATAGGAGACCATGACGTATCGGCCGACGCCGACCTCCGCTGCGGCGTCCATGGAGCGAATAGCGGCGTCCCGGTCAACGGCGTAGGTCCGTTCCGGGTTGCCGCCGCCGGCCCCGGCGGACCACACGACGGCGTCGTGGTTTCGCAGCGCTGCGGCGATCTCCGCCGTCGTCGCGTGCTCCACATCCAGGAGCGCCGGCGTGGCGCCGGTCGCGGCGACGTCGGCCATTTGGTCCGGGTTGCGGATGAAGGACGTGACCTCCTGCCCGTCCGCTGCGAGGATTCTGGACAGTTCCAAAGCCACTTTGCCGTGGCCGCCGATGATTGCAATTCGCGTCATGGTGCCATTCTGTCCCACCGGACGAAGAACTGCTGCCCCATGGTCCACAGGTTGGTGGTGGTCCAGTAGATCAGGACCCCGATCGGGAAAAGGATGCCGCCCACGCCGAAGACCACCGGGAGGCTGTACAGAAGCACCTTCTGCTGGGAGACGATCGGGCTCGCCACGGCATTTTCGGCCGCGTTCCTGGCCATGATCCGCCGCTGCGTGATGAGCTGCGCAGCCGTCATGGCGAGGATCATCGCGATGGAAAGTACCCATAGGGCGACCTGGCTGGTGCCGCCGCCGTGGAGCAGCGACGCGGACAGCGGGACCCCGAAGATTGCGGCCTCGTCGAACTGCCTGACCTGCCCGGCACTCATGGCACCGACTCCTTCGCCCTGGCCGGCGGCAGTGCCGATGCCGGCGAGGACCTGGAACAGCGCAAGGAAGAACGGCAGCTGGATCAGCATGGGCAGGCAGGCCGAGAACGGGTTGGTGCCGTGCTTCCTGTACAGGGCCATCTGCTCCCGCGCCATCGCTTGGCGGGACAGCTGGTCGGTCTTGCCCTGGTACTTCTCCTGCAGCTCCTTCAGCTCCGGCTGCAGGAGCCGCATTTGGCGTTGGGCCTTCACCTGCTTGAGGAACACCGGGATGAGGGCCGTCCGGATGACCAGCACCAGTCCAATAATGGCCAGGGTCCAGGTCCAGCCGCTGGCCGCCGGCAGGCCGATGGCGCTGAGCCCGTCATGGAAGCCCACCATGATGGCGGAGACCAGCCATTTGAACGGGGCCATGATTGTCGCCAAGACGTCCACCGACCCCCCCCTTTCGCCGCGTGCTGCAAAGCTACGGTGATTCGGGGAACTTGTCACGAGTCCGGACGACGCCGTCCGCCGTCCGGGGCGACTTTGGCCATGATTTCGGCGCCTAAGCCCGAAATCCGCGGCGTGTCCGTGTCAAAGTGCCCCCGGATCGCGTCGACTGAGCCGGAGTCCTTTCGGCCAGGGCGATCCTGTTCCTCCAAGGGCAACAGAAAGACCCCCGGAATCTCAAGGATTCCGGGGGTCGTATCTGGTAGCGGTGGGGAGGCTCGATCTCCCGACCTCACGATTATGAGTCGTGCGCTCTAACCAACTGAGCTACACCGCCATAAATGAGGAAAACCTGCGCTAAGCCGGTCAAAAACCGCCTTGACACAGGCCCTCATTCAGAGCCCCCCACCGGAATCGATCCGGTGACCTCGTTCTTACCAAGAACGCGCTCTACCACTGAGCTAGGGGGGCAACGAGTAAATACTCTACCGGAAGATTCGCCCACCAACAAATCGGCGCCCGGACGACGGCGGCGCTGACGAAAAGTACGGAAATCCGGGCTCCCGCGGGGGTTCCAGGAGCAAAAACCGCCGCTCCGGATACCCCCTGCGGGGCGGGTGTGACGAAGCGAACACGGGAGCGGAACGCTTAAAGAGGAACGGGCCGGCTCGGGAGCCGGCCCGTTCTCAGACGGTGCTAATGGTTACCACTTGTTGCGGGGCTTGAAGCCGCCCTCGTGGCGCGGCTTGCGGGAGTCGCCGCCGAAGCCGCGCTCGGAACGCTCGCTGTACGAGCGGCCGCCGCGGTCCGCGGAGGACCGCTCGCCGTCGTTCTTGCGGAACTCGCGCTTGAAGCCTCCGTTGCCCTTGAAGTTGCCGCTGCCGCCGGAGTAACCGCCGCGGTCTCCGCGGTCCCCGCCACGGTTGCCCTGGTAGGTGCCGCGGTCACCGGAGGGCCGGCGGCCGTTGTCCAGCTCGAGGTGGATCAGCTCGCCGCCGATCCGGGTGCGGGACAGGGCGCGCAGCTGCTCGGGGCTCAGGTCCGCGGGGAGCTCTACGAGGGAGTGGTCCGAGCGGATGTCGATGCCGCCGATCTGCGACGAGGAGATGCCGCCCTCGTTGGCAATGGCGCCCACGATCGAGCCGGGCATGACGCGCTGGCGGCGTCCGACGGCGATCCGGTAGGTGGCGTTGCCTTCGGTGAGCTGGCGGGTCGGGCCGCGGGAGCCGAAGCCGTCCTTGGAGCGCTCGCGCTTCTGGAAGTCCGGAGCGGCCGGCAGGTCCTTGACCAGCAGTGGCTGCCCGCCCTGGGCCATGACGGCCAGCGCCGCGGCGATCTCGGCGGCCGGCACCTTGTGCTCTTCCTCGTAGGAGGCGATGAGGTCGCGGAACATGGCGACGTCCTCGGACTCGAGGGTCTCCGTGATGCGTTCAGCGAACTTGCCCAGGCGCAGCGAGTTGACGGTTTCGGCGGTCGGCAGGTGCATCTGTTCGACCGACTGGCGGGTGGCCTTCTCGATGGCGCGCAGCAGGTACTTCTCCCGCGGCGTCATGAACAGGATGGCGTCGCCGGTCCGGCCTGCACGTCCGGTGCGGCCGATGCGGTGCACGTAGGACTCGGTGTCGTGCGGGATGTCGTAGTTGACCACGTGGCTGATGCGCTCGACGTCGAGGCCGCGGGCGGCGACGTCGGTGGCCACCAGGATGTCAATGCGGCCTTCCTTCAGCGCGTCAACGGTCCGTTCACGCTGCTGCTGCGGGATATCGCCGTTGATGGCGGCCGCCTGGAAGCCGCGGGACTTCAGCTTGTCGGCGAGGTCCTCGGTGGCCATCTTGGTGCGCACGAAGGCGATGACGCCGTCGAACTCTTCGACCTCGAGGATGCGGGTCATGGCGTCGAGCTTGTGCGGGCCCATGACCTGCAAGTAGCGCTGCCGGATATTGGTGCCCGTGGAGGTCTTGGACTTCACGGAGATCTCGGCGGGGTCGTTCAGGTACTGCTTGGACATGCGGCGGATTTGGCCGGGCATCGTGGCCGAGAAGAGCGCCACCTGGCGGCTCTCCGGGGTCTGCTGGAAGATCTGCTCGACGTCATCGGCGAAGCCCATGCGCAGCATCTCGTCGGCCTCGTCCAGCACCAGGTACTGGAGTTCGGACAGGTCCAGGGAGCCCTTGGCGATGTGGTCAATCACGCGGCCGGGGGTACCGACGACCACCTGGGCGCCGCGGCGCAGGCCGGCCAGCTGCGGGCCGTAGGCGGAACCGCCGTAGACGGGCAGCACGGTGAAGTCATCGATGTGCTTGGCGTAGGAGGTGAACGCCTCGGCCACCTGGAGCGCGAGCTCACGGGTCGGCGCCAGGACCAGGGCCTGGGTCTTGCGGGACGGGCCGTTGAGGTCGTGGAGCTCGGCCAGGCGGGACAGCGCGGGCACTGCGAATGCTGCGGTCTTGCCCGTACCGGTCTGGGCCAGGCCGACGACGTCGCGGCCTTCGAGCAGCAGCGGGATGGTGGCCGCCTGGATCGGAGACGGTTTCTCGTAACCGACGTCCTGCAGGGCGGCGAGGACGCGGCCGTCGATGCCAAGGTCAACGAACTTGACGCCCTCGTCCTCGGCGTCGTCGTTCTTCGCCGGTGCGGCGGCAGGAGCCTCGGTGAATTCCGGGGCGGCGGGGGCAGAAGTCTCGACGTCGGCCTGGCTGGTCTCGGCGGCAGCCGCGGTGTCGACGGAGTTGTTCTGGTTTTCGGGCATAGGGGATTTCTTCCTCATCCATAGGGGCCAAGCGGCACAACCCGAGGTGAGCGGAGCCGCAGTACGCGTGACACGAGATGCCGGGCGTACGTTGACCGGCGGGTCACATGGAAGTCCGGCGCTTTCGCAATCCCGTGGCAGGACCTCCCGCTGCATCTCTTGGCTGCTATCCCAGCAGTCTGTACAGCGTTTTCTTTTGCCGGCTCTCCCTATGAAAATGCCCGCATCACAATTTGCGGGCCCCAACACTTACCAGTCCTGCCTCAAGAATTGGGCAGGAATAAGGGATTTCCGGAGTGGGGGATAGTTCAATTGTAGGGCATGGACCGGCGCCGCGGTAACCGGAGGCCCGACGGCGGCCGGTGAGCTTGCGCACACCGGCACCGGCAAGTACGCCCGGACCGTGCCCCCTGCAGGGCCGTGACCTACACGCTAAGACGGCGCCTGCCCTACACGCCAAGCCGGCGCTGCAGCTTCTCGAATTCCTGGTGGTACTCGGGCTGCAGGCGGATCTCGCCGTCGGCGTCGGCGTCGCGCAGGGCTTCCATGTCCTCTGCGGTGGGATCGGTGAACCACTTGGCAATGGTGACGCCGTGGACGGGGACGAAAAGGCGGTGGATGTGGTTCCCGGCTTCGATGTTGCCGGTCCGGACCACGCGGAGGTAGGCGCCCACCCTGCCGGCCTCGGTGAACCGCTTGACCCAGTGCGGCTCGGCCATGCGGCGCTGGAACGTGGCACAGGGAACGCGCGGCGAGGTGACTTCCACCTCGACGTCCAGTCCGATCTTCCAGCGTTCGCCGATCACGGCGCCGGAGGCGTCGAGGCCCGCGATCCGCAGGTTTTCACCAAAGATGCCCGGCGGCAGCTCCCGCCCGAGCTCCCCGGCCCAGTAGTCGGCGTCGTTCTGTGAATACGCGTAGAGCGCCTGGTCCTCGCCGCCGTGGTGGATCCTGCTGGCCTGGATGTCACCGTGCAGGCCAAGCTTGTGGACCCGCACCGGACCGTCCACGGGGCGCTTATCGATCGCGGTGACGCCCACGCTGCCCGGGTCTTCTAGCAGCTGGTGAACCCGGCAGACGGCAAGCACAGATGCGGTTTCCATGGCACCAGTGTAGGCCCGCCCGGGCACCGGATTCAGCGCGCGCACCGGCGCAGTTGCGGCCGCCGCGACCACCACGGCCGGGGCCGCCGTAGGATGCTGGCATGAGCAACGAGGCTGGCCTTTCCGATCTTTCCGATGTTTCCGACGTCCTGGCGATTGATTCGCTCCTGAGCGCCGCGGAGCTGGCCGTGCGGGAGCGCGTCCGCGACTTCACGAACCAGCGGATCCGTCCGGAGATCGCCGCCTGGTACGACGACGCCGTGTTCCCCCTGGACCTTGCCCCGGAACTGGGCGAACTCGGCGTGCTCGGCATGCACCTGGAGGGCTACGGCTGCCCCGGCCGGTCCGCCGTCGAATACGGCCTGGCCGCTATGGAACTCGAGGCCGGCGATTCCGGTATCCGCACGTTTGTCTCCGTGCAGGGCTCCCTCGCCATGACGGCCATCCACAAATGGGGCTCCGAGGACCAGAAGCAGGAGTGGCTCCCCCGGATGGCCGCCGGGGAGCTGATCGGCGCGTTTGCCCTGACGGAGCCCACGGCCGGTTCCGACCCGGCGTCGATGAAGACCGTTGCCCGCCGCGACGGCACGGGCGAGGACGCCGGCTGGGTCCTGGACGGCGCCAAGCGCTGGATCGGGCTCGCGTCCGTGGCCGACGTGCTGGTGGTGTGGGCCATGACGGACGACGGCGTGCGCGGCTTCCTGGTCCCCCGCGGCACGCCGGGGGTTACCGCGACGCCGATCGGGCAGAAGCTCTCCATGCGCGCGTCGATCCAGTGCGACATCGCGTTCGACGCCGTCCGGCTGGGCCCGGAGGCGCTGCTGCCGGCGGCGCGGGGGCTGCGCGGGCCGTTCTCCTGCCTCAACGAGGCCCGGTACGGCATCGCGTGGGGCGCGATGGGCGCCGCCCGGGATTCCTACGAGGCGGCCCTGGCCTATGCCGGGGAGCGGCTGCAGTTCGGCAAGCCGCTGGCCGGCTACCAGCTGACGCAGGAGAAACTCGTGAACATGCTCGTGGAAATCCAGAAAGGCACCCTGCTGGCCCTGCACCTGGGCCGGCTCAAGGACGCCGGGCGGCTGCGGCCGGAGCAGATCTCGCTCGCCAAGCTCAACAATGTGCGCGAGGCCCTCACCGTGGCCCGGGAGGCCCGCACGATCCTGGGCGGCAACGGCATCACGCTGGACTACTCCCCGCTGCGGCACGCCGCCAACCTTGAATCCGTCCGCACCTACGAGGGCACCGACGAGGTCCACACCCTGGTCCTGGGCCAGCACATCACGGGCTTGCCCGCGTTCCGGTAGCCGCGAGGGCCCGGACGTCGGGCGGAGAAGCCGCCGTCGGCCTTGACCAGCTGCCCGGACATCCAGCGGCCCTCGGGCGAGAGCAGGAACGCCACCGTGCCGGCCACGTCCGCAGGGGTGCCCAGCCGGCCGCCGGGCTGCCGGGCGGCCAGTTCGCCGCGGAGCGCGTCATCCATCCAGCCGGTGTCCACCGGCCCCGGGTTGAGGACGTTGGCGCTGATCCCCAGCGGTCCGAGCTCCCGGGCCGCCGCAATCACGATCCGGTCCAGCGCGCCCTTGGACGCCCCGTAGGGCAGGTTGAAGGCGGTGTGGTCGCTGGTCAGCGCCACGACCGCCCCGCCGTCGGGACCGGCCTGCCGGGCGAAGGCCGCAATCAGCTGCCAGCTGGCCCGGGTGTTGACTGCGAAGTGCCGGTCAAAGCTCGCCAGGGAGGTGTCCAGGATGCCGGAGTCCACGGATTCGGCGTGGCTGAGCACCAGTCCGTGCAGGGTGCCGGCTTCCTCCGCCGCCGCGGCCATCAGCCGCTCCGCGGCCTCGGGGTCTTCAAAGTCCGCCGGCAGGACCACGACGGCGGCGCCGGTCGCCTGCAGTTCGGCGGTGAGGCGTTCGACGTCGTCCGGCTGGACGCCCCACGGCATCCGGGCGTCGTAGTCCTGCCAGCAGCTCAGGACGAGGTCCCAGCCGTCCGCGGCGAGCCGGCGGGCGATGCCGGCGCCGATTCCGGCGAGCCGGCCGACGCCGGTCACGAGGGCGGTCTTGCGGGGTGTCGGGGAACTCATGCCGAACAGCCTAGCCGCGTCGCCGGGAGCAACCGCTCATGAGCGTCAGGCGGGGGTCCGGACGCCCCGTTCGGCCGCAGGGACGGCGGCGAGGTCGAGATCCGGTGCCAGCGCGTCCCGGCGCAGCGCCACGAACCAGCACGCCAGGAGGGCGACGGCGCAGAACACCCCGGCGCTGGATGCCATGATCCACAGGCCCGGCGTCTGGATGTCGAGGTTGGCCGCGCCGAGGGCCTTGCCGATGGTCTTGGGTGAGAACAGGAACACCAGGATCGAGAGGCCCAGCACCCCGCCCATGGTCCAGCGCATCGCGGCGTAGCGGCGCGGGGTTTCCCGCAGGGTCCAGGCGAAGGCCGGGAAGACCGCCGCGACCCACACCCAGTGGTGGGACCACGAAACCGGGCTGATCAGCAGCATGGTCAGTGCCGTCGCCGAGACGGCGACGACCCGCGCGCCCTGGTCGCTGGCAGCCTTGATCACGCCCGCGCCCAGCGCCACCACGGCCAGGCTCAGGACCAGCCACGGCACGGTCACGGTCGCCTCCGGGACGCCGAAGTGCAGCAGCGCGCCCTTGAGGGACAGATTGTCCACGTAGCCCGCCCCGCCCACCCGGGAGGTGTCCTGCAGCATCTGGAACCAGAACTGCAGGGATTCGGCGGGGCGCAGCACCCAGCCCAGCAGCACGGTCGCGGTGAAGCCGGCGGCCATGTTAAGCAGACCCCGCCAGTCCTTGCGGACCAGGTAGTACAGCCCGAACACCAGCGGCGTCAGCTTGATGCCGGCGGCGACGCCGACCAGCAGGCCGCTGCCGGGAACGCCGCGGGTCCAGCGCGGATTGCGGGAGAGCAGGTCGGCGGCCATCAGCCCCATGAGGAGGACGTTGATCTGGCCGAACACCAGGGTTTCGCGCCACGGGCCGAGGTTGAGTACCGCCAGGACCAGCACCGCGGCGGCCCAGCAGTTGCCCGGCGACCGGAACGTGGCCCGCCAGTTGCTCTTGGCGTTCCAGTAACGGACGGTGCGGACGGCGGCCAGGATCGCCACGGCGGCGCCGGCGGCGTTGAACAGGGTCAGCGCGGCCGCCTGGGGCAGCCGGGCCAGGAAGCTGAAGACCACGGCGGCGAACGGCGGATAGGTGAACTTCAGCGCCGGCCCGCCGGCCCAGTCCACGTTGCCGGCGTACAGGTCCGACGGCGCCGCGCCGGCGTCGTTGAGGATCTTCCCGCCGTACCAGTAGACGCTGAAATCCAAGCCCTCTTTGGCCCAGGCGCCGAGCGAGACCCAGATGAACCAGCCGGCCGCGGCGATCGCCAGGGCGGCGGAAAACCAGAGCAGCTTCGCGGGCAGGTTGCCGGTGGACGGCACGGGGCTCACCTTGGAATCGGGCACTGACATGATTTCCCCCATCGGGCTGCTGGTATAGACGCTGGCCGAATGGTCGGTTCCGTCCGGGCGGCCGAAACGCGCCCTCGCTGTCGGCCCAGTCTACAGAACAGCTACGCCGGCACCGGGGCCGCCTCAGCCGCCCGGGCGTCCTTGCAGATGGTGGCGCTGATGACGGCGGCGATTGTGCACATCGCGGCGGCGGCGAACCAGGCGTACGTGTACTGGCCGGTGGCGTCGCGGATTGCGCCGGCGGCCAGGGCCGCCGCGGCCGCGCCGAGCTGGTGGGCCGCGAACACCCAGCCGAACACGACACTGCCGTCGGCGCCGAACACCTGGCGGCAGATCGCGGCGGTCGGCGGCACGGTGGCCACCCAGTCCAGACCGTAGATCACCACGAACACGATCATGCTGGGGTGGACCGTGGAGCTGAGCAGCAGCGGCAGCACCAGCAGCCCGATCCCGCGGAACTGGTAGTACACGGCCAGCAGGATCCGGGGGTTGTACCGGTCCGTCAGCCACCCGGAGGCGATGGTTCCGACGATGTCGAAAAGGCCGACGACGGCGAGCAGACCCGCCGCGGTGGTCTCGGGCATGCCGTGGTCATGGGCGGAGGGGATGAAGTGGGTGCCGATCAGCCCGTTGGTGGTGGCACCGCAGATCGCGAACCCGGCCACGAGGGCCCAGAAGGTCCGGACCCTGCTGGCGCGCCTGAGGACCTGCAAAGCGCGGACCGCGGCGTTGCGGCGCGGTTCCGCAGCGGCCGGAGCCGGCGCCGTATCCGGAGCCGGCGGCGCCGCGCCGTCCTCGGTCTCCCCGGCCGCGGGTGCCTCGGCCCCGTACGGCAGCACCCCGACGTCGGCCGGTGAGTTCTTCAGGAATTTCAGCACGAGCGGCACCACGGCGAGCGCACCGGCGGCGATCAGCAGCGAGGCCTGCCGCCAGCCCGGGTCCTGGGCCAGGAGCGCGATGAAGGGCAGGAAAAGCAGCTGCCCGGCGGCGCTGCCGGCGGTGAGGATCCCGATCACCAGGCCGCGTCTCTTGACGAACCAGGTGTTGGCGATCGTGGCGGCGAAGACCAGGGCCATGGACCCGGTGCCGAGCCCGATCAGCAGCCCCCACGTCAGCAGGATCTGCCAGGACTGGTTCACAAGGACCGTCAGCGCGCTGCCGGCACCGATCAGCACGAGGGCCACGGCCGTGACGGCGCGGATGCCGAAACGCTCCATCAGGGCCGCCGCGAACGGCGCCGTGAGCCCGAACAGAACCAGGTTGATGCTGACCGCGGCGGACAGCACGGTGGTGGACCAGCCGAACTCGTTCTGCAGCGGCACCATGAGCACACCCGGCGCCGCGCGGAACCCCGCGGCGCCGACGAGGGCCAGGAAGGCGACGGCGGCGACGGTCCACGCCGGGTGGATCCGGCGGCGGACCGGAGAGGGGGCCAGAGTGGTTTCGGGGGCGCTCATGCGGCGGTTCCGTTCTCGGGATGGGCCGGGTCGGGGCTGTGCCGGCCGGCCGAGGCCAGCGGGACGGGGTCCGGGGTGCGGGTGAGGCTGTGCCAGCTGGTGTTTCCGGCGCTCAGCCGTTCCCCGCAGGCCGTGCAGGTGTCCGCGGACGAGGTCCGCTGCCCGCAGCCGCTGTGGATCACGAACATGTGCGCCTGGGCGGACGGGGCCGGGAGGTGCTTCTCGGACCAGATCACCACCGCGTTGAGCACGGGCAGGGCGTCCTCGCCCTTGGCCGTGAGGACGTACTCCTGGCGGGTGCGGCCGCCGTCGTCGTAGGGCCGGCGGGTGAGGAGCCCGGCGTCGACGAGCCCGGCGAGCCGCTTGGTGAGGACCGAGTCCGCCGCCCCCAGCCGCTGTTTCATGGCCTCGAAACGGCCGTTGCCGAAGAAGACTTCCCGCAGGACGAGCATGCTCCACGGGTCGCCAAGGATGTCCAGGCCGCGGGCCATGCTGCAGGTCCGCGCGGACCAGTCGGATCGAAGTGCCATGCAGGCCACCCTAGCTGACTCTCTTAAAGAAAGCCAGCCATTTTGCCGGAACGCCGAGGTGGGCGACGCCTCAGGTCAGGGAGGACAGCGCCGCGTCGAGGTCGGCGATGAGGTCCTCGACGTCCTCGATGCCGCAGGAGAGCCGGATCAGGTTGACCGGGACGGCCAGCTCGGTGCCCTTGACCGAGGCGTGCGTCATCTCGGACGGGTAGTTCATGAGCGATTCGATCCCGCCGAGGGACTCGGCGAGGGTGAACACGGTGGTGGATTCTGCCACCTTCCGGGCCGCGGCCTCGCCGCCCTTGAACTGCACGGAGATCATCCCGCCGAACTTCTTCATCTGCTTCTTCGCCAGCTCGTGGCCCGGGTGGGAGGGCAGGCCCGGGTAAAGCACGGCCTCCACCTCGGGGCGCTGCAGCAGCCATTCGGCCACAGCCTGGGCGTTGTCGCTGTGCCGGTCCATCCGCACGCCGAGGGTTTTCAGGCCGCGGGTGGTGAGGAAGGCGTCCATCGGTCCGGACACGGCGCCGACGGCGAACTGGACGAAGCCGATCTTCTCGGCCAGTTCCGGGTCGTTGACGATGATCGCGCCGCCGACGACGTCGGAGTGGCCGCCGATGTACTTGGTGGTGGAGTGCACCACCACGTCGGCGCCGAGGGCGAGCGGGTTCTGCAGGTACGGGGAGGCGAAGGTGTTGTCCACGACCAGGAGGGCGCCGGCGTCGTGCGCCACCGTGGCCAGGGCCGCGATGTCCGTAATCTTCATCATCGGGTTCGACGGCGTCTCCACCCACACCAGGCGGGTCTTGCCGCCGCCGCCGGCCGATCCCCCGGCCGCCACGGCCTTGGCCACGGCGTCGAGGTCGGACATGTCCACCGGGGTGTTGCCGATGCCCCACTCCCCCAGGACCCTGCTGATGAGCCGGTACGTGCCGCCGTAGGCGTCGTTGCCGAGCACGATGTGGTCGCCGGGCCGGGTCAGGGCGCGGATCATGGAGTCCTCGGCGGCCAGGCCCGAACCGAAGGAGAACGCGGCCGTGCCGCCTTCCAGTGCGGCGAGCTGTTCCTGCAGCGCGTCGCGGGTGGGGTTGGTGCCGCGGCCGTACTCGTAGCCGGCCCGCAGGCCGCCGATGCCGTCCTGGGCGTAGGTGGAGGAGAAGTGCACCGGGGGCACCACGGCCCCGGTGCGCGGTTCGAAGGCCTGGCCGGCGTGGACGGCGCGGGTGTTGAAGCCGGTGGTCTTCTCGGAAGAGCTTTCTGGCAGGGACATGGGACTCCTTGGACTGGTCAGTTGCTGAGGTAGGCGAGGAGGTCGTGGCGGGTCAGGATCCCCACCGGAGCGCCGACGAACGTCACCATGAGGGTGTCGGCGTCGGAGAGGAGTTCGCGGGCAGTGGAGATCGATTCGAGCGAACCGATCACGGGCAGGCGGGCCTCCATGTGTTCGGAGATCTTGTCCGAGAGCTTGGCCTCGCCGCGGAAGAGCTTGGCCGTGAGCGTGCGCTCGTCCACCGCGCCGAGGACCTCGCCCATCACCACGGGCGGTTCCTGGGACAGGACCGGGATGTGCGAGACGCCGAACTCGTTCATGATGTTGATGACGTCGCGGACGCTCTCGTTCGGGTGGATGTGGACCAGGTCCGGGAGTTCGCCGGTCTTGGCCTTGAGGACCTCGCCCACGGAGGCTTCGTCCCCGCTGGCCAGGAAGCCGTAGGAGCGCATCCACTGGTCGTTGAAGATCTTCGCCAGGTAGCCGCGGCCCGAGTCCGGCAGGATGACCACCACTACGGCCTCGGCCGGGAGGTCCTTGGCGACCTCCAGCGCGGCCACGACGGCCATGCCCGAGGAACCGCCCACCAGCAGGCCTTCCTCGCGGGCGAGCCGGCGCGTCATCGCGAAGGAGTCAGCGTCGCTGACGGCAATGACGTCGTCCGGGACGGACTTGTCGTAGTTCGCCGGCCACATGTCCTCCCCGACGCCCTCGACGAAATACGGGCGGCCGGTGCCGCCGGAGTACACCGAGCCGGCGGGATCCGCGCCGATGATCTTGACGACGCCGCCGTCGGCCGCGGACCGTCCGGCGGAGGCTTCCTTGAGGTACCGGCCGGTGCCGGTGATCGTGCCGCCGGTGCCGGCGCCGATCACGCAGTGCGTGACCCGGCCGTCGGTGTCGTTCCAGATCTCGGGCCCGGTGGATTCGTAGTGGCTGGCCGGGGCGGCCGGGTTGGAGAACTGGTCGGGTTTGTAGGCGCCGGGGATTTCGGTGACAAGCCGGTCGGAGACGCCGTAGTAGCTTTGCGGGCTGTCGGGCGGGACGGCGGTGGGGGTGACCACCACTTCGGCGCCGTATGCCTGGAGCACGGCCCGCTTGTCCTCGCCGACCTTGTCCGGGACCACGAAGATGCAGCGGTAGCCCTTCTGCTGTGCCACGAGCGCCAGCCCGACGCCGGTGTTGCCCGAGGTGGGTTCCACAATGGTTCCGCCGGGCTGGAGCTTGCCGGTCCGCTCGGCCTCGTCGATCATCTTGGCCGCGATCCGGTCCTTGATCGAACCGCCGGGGTTCAGGTACTCCAGTTTCACCAGGACAGTGGCTGCGATGCCGTCGGTGACGTGGTTGAGCTTGACGAGCGGCGTGTGGCCGATGAGGTCCAGAACGGACTGGGCGTACTTCATAGGTACCAAGGTACCGCCTCCGGCGCACGGGCACGTCGGAGCGGCGGCGGCGCCCTGAAGTGCGAGGATTGGGCGGTGACGAGGATTGCCGGGCTGAAGAGGTTCAAGAGCTATGCGCTGCCCGCGGGCATGCTGCTGGCCGGGTGCGCGGCGCTGGCGACCGGGCTGCTGCCGGTCCCGGCCTTCGAGGAGCTGGCGGCACGGACCGTGCCGGTGCTGGCGTTCGTGGTGGCGATGTCCCTGGTGACGGAGCTGGTGGACGACGCCGGGCTCTTCCGGGTGGTGACGGAGCGGCTGGCGACGCTGGGCCGCGGCCGGGTCCTGCTGCTGTGGTTCCTCGTCATCGCCCTGGCCACCGTGTCCACGGTGTTCCTGTCGCTGGATACGACGGCGGTCCTGGTGACTCCCGTCGTCGTGCTGCTGGCTGTGCACGCCCGCATCCCGCCGCTGCCGTTCGCGCTGACCACGATCTGGCTGGCGAACACGGCCTCCCTGCTGCTGCCGGTGTCCAACCTGACCAACCTGCTGGCGCAGGACCGGCTCCGGCTCAGTCCGGCCGCGTTCGCCGCCCTGGTGTGGGCCCCGGCGCTCGTGGGCATCGTGGTTCCGCTGGTGCTGCTGTGGCTGGCGTTCCGCAAGGATCTTCGCGGCCGCTACGGCCCGCAGCCGGTCCACAAGGTCCGGGACCGGGTGCTGCTGTACGCGGCGTCCGGTGTCCTGGCCGTCCTGCTGCCGGCGCTCGTGTCCGGCATTCCGGTGCAGTATTCGGCGATCGCCGCCGCCGCGGTCCTGCTGCTGCTCTTCCTCTGGCGCCGCCGCTCCGCCCTGCGCTGGTCCATGATCCCCTGGCGTCCGCTCATGCTCACGTCCGGCCTGTTCATGGTGGTGGAGACCCTGCACGCCAACGGCCTCACCCGGTTCCTGACCGGGATCCCCGGCAGCGGCGACAGCCTGCCGGTGCTCCTGCAAATCGCCGCGCTGGGCACCGGGACGGCCAACGCAGTCAACAACCTCCCGGCCTATCTGGCCCTCGAGCCGGTGGGCAGCTCCCCGGCGCGGCTGGCGGCCCTGCTGATCGGGGTGAACCTGGGCCCGCTGGTGACGCCGTGGGCTTCCCTGGCCACATTGCTGTGGCACGAGCGGCTCCTGTCGCTGAACGTCGATGTCCGCTGGGGCGGCTTCGCGGTGGCCGGCGCCGCCGCCGTCGTCGTGACCGTCCCGCTGGCAGTTGTGGCGCTGTGGCTCACCACCCGGATGCACTGAGCCGAGGAACCAAGATTCCGGGCCGTACCCTCAGGCGCCGATGTCGTTTCCGGAGTCCGCCGCCGCGGCGCCGCCCTCCGGAGCCGCGTTCTGCCAGAGGCCGACGACGTTGCCTTCGCTGTCCTTGAAGTAGGCGTTCCAGCCCATGCCCGGGACCTCCATTTTCGCGCGGAACACGGAACCGCCCCGCGCGGCGATTTCCGCCAGGGCGGCGTCGATGTCATCGACGTCGATGGTGACCACCGGAGCCGTCAGCTCCCCGCGCCGGAACAGGCCGCCGTTGATGGATCCGGCGACGGCGGGCCGGCCTGTCTCGTCCATCGGCGTCGTCATGGCCAGGCTGTATTCCATCTCCGGCATGACTTGGAAGCCCCAGCCGAAGACCGAACTGTAGAACTGCCGTGCCCGGTCCTCGTCGTCCGCGGGAATCTCGAAATGCACCACTCCACCGGCCATGATGTGCTCCTCGCGGCCCCGGCGCCCGGACCAACGGCAGGCACGCCGGACCGGCGCCCCAGCCGGAGTCTAGCCCCGGGACCCGCGGACCTTTAGGGCCGTTCGGCTCACTTGCCGGGTCCTCCGGTGCGTTCCCGGCGGCCCGGCGTGGGAACATGTTCGGATGACCCTTGCAGACGTTCCCGCCGGCCTGGCCGCCGCGGCGGACGCCTCCCTGCGGTGGCATCCCGGCCGGCCCTTCGACCTGCTGCAGACGATCAGCCCGCTGCAGCGGGGGCACGGGGACCCGTCCATCCGCCAGGTCCCGGGCGCTGTGTGGCTGGCATTCACGACGCCGGCCGGCCCCGCGTCGCTGCGGCTCACGTCAAGCGGACCCCGGACGGATCCCGCCGTGGACGTCCAGGGCTGGGGCCCCGGGGCGGCGGACGCCGTTGGCTCCGTGCCGCGCCTGCTGGGCCGCGACGACGACTGGACGGCGTTTGATGAGCCGGCATTCCACGCCACACTCCCCCGAATGGTCATCGAGGCCCGGCGCCGGAACCCCGCCGTGCGGATGCCGGCAACCGGCCGCATGATCGACTCGCTCGTCCCGACTATCCTGGAACAAAAGGTGACCGTCATTGAGGCCCGCCGCGGCTATCGCTACCTGACGTACCGGTTCGGGGCGACCGCGCCGGGCGCCGGGACGGTGGCCCCGGCGAACCTTATGCTCCAGCCCACGCCCGAAGCGTGGCTGCGCATTCCGTCCTGGGAGTGGCACAAGGCCGGGGTGGGCCCGCAGCGCTCCGCGACGGTGATGCGGGCGCTCCGCTCCGCCGCCGCGCTGGAACGACTCGCTGCCGTGCCGGCGGCCGAGGCTAGCGCCAAGCTGCAGACCATTCCCGGGGTCGGCGTCTGGACGGCGGCCGAGGTGGTGCAGCGCACGCACGGCTGCCCGGACTCGATCGCGGTGGGCGACTACCACCTCGCGGCCTACGTGGGCGCGGCCTTGACCGGCCGCCGGACCGACGACGCCGGCATGCTCCGGCTGCTGGCCCCCTGGGCCGGGCACCGGCAGCGGGTGGTCCGGATGATCGGCCTGAGCGGCTTCCGCAAACCCGTCTTCGGCCCCCGGATGACCATCCAGGACCACCGCGGCCACTGACCCCCTTCCCGCCCGGATCCGGCGGCGGTCCGGGGGCACTTTGAGGCGCGACACGCCGACAACAAGGGCACCGGCCTCGAACACAGTGGCCAAAGTGCCCCCGGACGGAGCACCGCGCCCTATGCGCGGCAGCCAGCCCGCCCGGGGTGCTACAGGCCCAGCCGGGCCGCGGCCTCCTGGCGCATGTCCACCTTGCGGATCTTGCCGGAAACGGTCATCGGGAAGCTCTCCCGGACATCGACGTAGCGCGGGATCTTGTAGTGTGCCAGCTTGCCGCGGCAGAACTCGGCCAGGCCGGCGGCATCCAGCGGCGCGGCGCCGGGTTTCATGATGACGCACGCCATCAGTTCCTCGCCGTACTTGGCGTCCGGCACGCCGATCACCTGCACGTCCTGGATGTCCGGGTGGGTGTAGAGAAACTCCTCGATTTCGCGCGGATACACGTTCTCCCCGCCGCGGATCACCATGTCCTTGATCCGGCCCTCGATCACGATATAGCCGTCGGCGTCCATCCGGGCGAGGTCTCCGGTGTGCATCCATCCCTCGGCGTCGATCGCCTCGGCGGTCTTGTCCGGCTGGTTCCAGTACCCCTGCATCACGGCGTACCCGCGGGTGCACAGTTCGCCGATCCCGCCGCGCTCGAGCACCTCCCCCGTGACCGGGTCCACGATCCGGCTCTCCAGGTTGGGCATCGTCCGGCCCACGGTCTCGGTGCGCTGGGCCATGGTGTCCACGCTCCGGGTCATCGTGGATACCGGCGAGGTCTCCGTCATGCCGTAGCAGATGGCGACGTCGCGCATGTTCATTTCGCCGATGACCCGGTTCATCACCTCGATCGGGCAGAGGGATCCGGCCATGACGCCCGTGCGCAGTGTGGAGAGGTCGTAAGAGGCGAAGTCCGGCAGTGCGAGCTCGGCGATGAACATGGTGGGCACCCCGTAGAGGGAGGTTCCGCCGAAATCCTGCACGGCTTCCAGCGCCGCCGCCGGGGAGAACGACCGGCCGGGAATGATCGTCGCGGCCCCGTGGCTGAGTGCCGCCAGGTTCCCGATCACCATGCCGAAACAGTGATAGAACGGCACCGGAATCACCACGCGGTCGTGTTCGGTGTAACCCAGCTGCTCGCCGATCGAGTACCCGTTGTTGAGGATGTTGTGGTGGGTCAGCGTGGCACCTTTCGGGAATCCCGTGGTGCCGGAGGTGTACTGCAGGTTGATGGGATCGTGCGCGTCCAGGTCCGCCATGCGCGCCTGCAGCGCGGAATGTCCGACGTCGTCGGCCCGCCGCAGCAGCTCGGCGTAGGTCCGCTCCGCTTCCCTTTCCGGTTCGCCGGCGCTGAGCCCGTCGACACCGCCCGCCGGAAGGAAGATGAGCTCGCGCAGGTCCGGGCACGCCGCAAGCGCCTGGCGCGCCATCGCGGTGTAGTCGCTGTTCCGGTCCGAGGGCGCCGTGACCAGCATGCGCATGCCATTCTGCCGGACGACGAACTCGAGTTCGTGGCTGCGGTAGGCCGGGTTAACGTTGACCAGGATTGCCCCGGTCTTCGCGGTGGCGTACTGCAGGATGGTCCATTCGGCGCAGTTCGGGCTCCAGATGCCGATCCGCTCACCTTTGGCAACGCCCAGGGCGAGCAGCGCACGCGCCAGGCGGTCGACGTCGTCGTTCAACTTGGCATAGCTCCAGCGCCGGGCTTCCTCGCCGGGCACCGCAGCCGCCTCGATCAGCGCGTCGTGGTACGGGAACTGCGCCGCGATCCGTTCGAAGTTCGCGCCGATGGTTTCCTCGAGCAGCGGGACGTCAGTGTCCCCGCCTGTATAAGCAAGCATGGTGTGACGCTACCAACTGCGCGGGGGCAAAAGAAGAGCAAAGCTTGGAAGTCCTATGAAATCTTGAGGTCATCTGCCGGCGCCGGCGCGGACGCCCGGTAGGGTATTTGGCATGAGCGAACCCATCGACCTGCTGGCCACTTTCATCCCCAACGACGGCGAATTCTTCCGCGTGAAGCTCGCCCTGGAAATCGCCATTGACGAGGTGGTCAACGAGCCCGGCTGCATCCGCTACGAGCTCACCGAAGCCAACGAGGACAAGCTCGTGCTGACCGAACGGTGGGCCAGCCAGGACGACCTCGACAAGCATGCCAAGGGCACCGCCCTCCAGGATCTGAACGAATCCCTCAGCGCGCTGCTGGCCGAGCCGGTCAAGGTCGAGAAAGTCTGACCAACCCCTCCACGGCCCCCGGCCCTGGGGACACCCAACAGCCTGAGGCCCCCAACAGCAACGCGGGGTCACTCCGCGCCCGTCCAGGAAGGATTTATGGGCGCGGAGTGACCCCGCGTTGCTTGTGCCTGTAGGGGTTTAGGCTTCGGGGATCTGGGTGCCGTCCTGCTTGGCCGCCGCGGCAGCGGCTTCGGCCTGGGAGCGGGCCACATGGGCGTGGACTTCCTCCATGTCCAGGGCCTTGACGGCGTCCACCACCTGTTCCAGTTGCTGGGCGTTCAGGGCGCCCGGCTGCGAGAACACCAGGACCTTTTCGCGGAATGCCATCAGTGTGGGGATCGAGGTGATGCCGGCCTCGGCGGCGAGCTGCTGCTCGGCCTCGGTGTCCACCTTGGAGAAAACGACGTCCGGGTGCTTCTCGGAGACTGCTGAGTACGTGGGGCCAAACTGCTTGCACGGACCGCACCATTCGGCCCAGAAATCGACAAGGACGATGTCGTTGTCCTCGACGGTCGATGCGAACTGTTCACCTGTGATGTCTACGGTAGCCATGAGTCAACGGTACGGGAGCCTGCGGTGATTGTCCCCGGCATTTCGCTGTTGGCACACCCCGCAGGCGCGGGCGCTGCTCAGGCCCAGGCATGCGGGGCCGGACGCCGGGCACCGGGCAGCCCGTTGGTTTCGCGCCAGTCATGGATCCACTCCGGCAGTTCCAGACCCGCCGGCGGGGCGCCGAATTCGCGGAGAATCTCGTCCTGGCTGACCGGTTTGCCCTTTCGTACCAGCCGGGTGGCGATGTAGGCGCGGGCATAGATCTCGCCGTCCACCACCATCCGCTGTTCGAAGTAGATGGCCTTCGCGTCCAGGCCGATGATCCGGGTTTCGACCGTGTACCGCTGCCAGAGCTGCAGCGACCGGCGGAAGGCGATGGTTTCACCGGCCGCCACCGGGGTCCAGCCCTTCCGGCGCATCTTCTTCCAGGTTCCGCTGCGGGCCATGAGGTCGAAGCGGCCGAGGTCCATCAGCGAGAAATACATGCCGTTGTTGACGTGCATGGCGATGTCAATGTCGGTCGGCAGGACCCGCAACGGCAGGGACGAGCTGTCCCAGATACTCAGGGGCGGGCGGCGCGAGGACGTGAACAGCAGCAGGAGGGTACGAAGCAAGAGGTGCATGGGGCAATGTTACCGGTGGGTAACAATGCTGCCAAGGGCGGGAATAAGGGACCTTTGGACCGATTGACCGTGCCGCCGTGCGGGAACATAATCGGAATCAGTACTACCTTCATCCACGACTGCGCCGACCATGAGGCCGACGGCAGAGCGTTCAACGGAAAGCGGTCGGAATCATGAGTACTGCCCATCACCCTGTCACTGTAACCGGCTGGACCGGTTGGGCCCGTTTTGCGGGGGTCATTCTGATTATCAACGGCGTCTTCAGCGGTCTCCAGGGACTCGTCGCGCTGACCGGGCCCGACACGTACTATCTGGCGACGCCGGGCACGTTGTTCCTCTTCGATGCGAAGGGCTGGGGCTGGTGGAATATTGCCATCGGTGCAGGCCTGATTCTCACCGCCGTCGCGCTGTTCGCCGGTGCCACTTGGGCCCGGATCACGGCGGTCATCCTGGCCGGCCTCAGCGCGGTGGTTCAATTGATGCTGATTCCGTCGCAGCCATGGTGGTCCGTCATCGTCATCGCCGTCGACGTCCTCATCATCTATGCGATCATCGCCCACGGCGAGGAACTCAAGGCCGAAAACGCACCGCCGGCGTCCTAGGGCACCGAATCTCCGGGCACTGAATCCCCAGGCCACGACGGCCGCGGCCGGCGGCTTTGATCCGCCACGCCGCGGCCGTCAGTGCGTGGCAATCAGTTCAACCTCGTAGCCGTCCGAATTCTCAAGGTAGGCCGCGAAGTGGCCGGGTCCGCCCGCGTGCGGGTATTTCTCCGGAAACAATGCACGCCAGCCATGGTTGAGGCTTTCGGCCGCCAGGGCATCGACCTGCTCCGGCGTTCCTGCACTGAATGCTAGATGGTTCAGCCCCGGCGCGGTGCGTTCGTGCACCGCACCGGTCAAGTCGCGCGATTGCTCGACCACAATGTAGGTCGGGCCGCGACGCCAGCTGCATCCGTGGGCCCAGTCCTGGTAGGGCTCGTAGCCGAGCCGGCCCAGCAGCCAGCCCCACTGGCGCTTGGCCCGCGGCAGGTCCGGCACCCAGAGTTCTACGTGGTGCAGGCCGCCGAAGGTCACGGGGGCACCCCATTCAGCTGGCATCAGGGTTCAGCTGCCATCAGAACAGGATCCGCTGAAGGAGGATGTGGTCCTGCCAGGTGCCGGCGATCCGGAGGTAGGCGGGCGCGCGGCCGATTTCCTCGAAGCCGGCGCGTTTCAGGATTCGCTGTGATGCCGCGTTGTGCGGGAGGGTAGCGGCCTGCAGCCGGTGCAGCCCCAGCTCCGTCCGGGCGGCCTCGACGGCGAATCCCAGCGCGGCCGAGCCGATCCCCTGCCCGGTCAGGTCCTTGTCCACCCAGTACCCGACGTGGGCACTGAGGAACGGCCCCCGGACGATGCCGCTGAGGTTCATGACCCCGACCACCCGGGGACCGTCCAGAAGGACCCACGGCACGTCCGATCCGGCAACGAACAGCCGGAGCTTGGCTTCGATGCTGGCGGACTGTCCCTCCGCCGTGAAGAATTCCTCCGCCCGCACAGGCTCCCACGGCGCCAGGTGTTCGCGGTTGCGGAGGTAGGCCGCGGCGAGCGGGCCGGCGTCGGACCTGTGCAACACCCGCACGCGCACTCTCGCTGTCAAGGCGGTACTGGTCCCGGTCACCCGGAGACTCTAACGGTCATTCCGCGCACGTTCAATCAGGGCCCTCAAGCCGTGGCTTCGTCGTCGTCCTCATTCGGGTCGGCACCGTGAACGGTGACGCTCGTCACGCCCGGCACGTCCAGCAGGTAGGGGACGAGTTCCCGTAACGGAAGATGCCCGTGGAAGCGGATGTCCATCAGGACTATCGGTTTTTGTTCGGTGCCCGATTTCTTGGTGCTCAGGATCGATGAGCTGAAGCCCATGTTGGTGGCGATCTCCAGAACCTTTCTGAGCACGCCCTGGTTGTCGGCGTAGCCCAGATGCAGGACGCGGTTGGTGTCCTGGGTGGGGATTCTGCGGACCGCGGGAGAAACCACGTACAAGGTGATGAGGTGGAATGCGGTCAGCGAAAGGGCCAGTGAAAGCATCCCGGCGCCGCACGCCATGCCGACCGCGGCCGACACCCAGATGCTCGCCGCCGTCGTCAGGCCCCGGACAGCATTCCTGCCCTTGAAGATCACGCCGGCGCCGAGGAAGCCGATGCCGCTGACAATCTGGGCCGCAATGCGGGACGGGTCCATGGTGGCCCCGGGCGGCAGCGCGGCGGAAAACCCGTAGGCGGAGATCAGCGTGAACGTGCACGATCCGAGTCCGACCAGGACATGGGTGCGGTACCCGGCAACTTTCTGCCGGACCTGGCGCTCGGTACCTATCAGGGAGCAAAGGACAAAGGTCGACAGCAGGAGCCAGATTTCCACCAGTGTTGTCTTGGTGAACAGCCCATATGCGTCGTCCATGGTGCCTCCGACTCGGCCCGAGAGCGGCTCCCCGGCCAATCCCGGAGAGCGACAACGGCTCTCGAGGTTGATACTACCGCCGCCCCCGGACCGGGAACAGGGCGGGAGGGCCCGCGCCGGCCGGGCTCAGGCGGCGAGATCCCGGCGGCGCCACCCGGCGTAACCGAGGGCAGCGAGCGCAGCTGCAGCCACCGTCAGGCCCAGCAGAGGCCCGACGGCGCCGGAATCCAGCGGGAGCAGCGGCGAATGCCGGAACGGCGAGAGGTCCATGAGCCATTCCGGGGCGTTCCACAGCACGCCGAACTCTCCCAGCGCGACGAAAAGCAGCAGCAAACCCCAGACCGTCCCGGTGAGCCGGGGCGCCCAACCGAAGACGGCCAGTACGACTGCGGTCATAACCCACGCCGCGGGGATCTGGGCGGCGGCGGCCGCCGTCACCCGCCACAGCTGGTTTCCGTCGTTCAGGACCCCGGCGGCGCCGGCGCCGATCGACAGCCCGGCCAGCAGCATGAGAAGGACGACGCCGGCCAGTGCGAGGGCGAAATGGCTCGTCGCCCACTGCGGCCGGGTGGTGGCGGTGCCCAGCAGTGCCTCCACGTGGCCGGCCGTCTCCTCGTCACGAAGGCGGCTGGCCGCGGACAATCCGTAGGCAGCAGCCAGCAGTCCCATGACGCTGACCTCCGCGGCAATGAACGCATCCGTCATGGCCTGGGTTCCGCCGAGCATCCTGATCAGATCCTGCGCGTTGGGGGAACTCAACAGGTCCGTGACGTTTCCTACGAGCGAGCCGATCACCACGCCGAACACCACGAAGGCCACCGACCATGCCGCCAGCAGGCGCAGCTGCAGGCGCACGGCAAGGCCGCCGACGCCGCGAAGTGCCCCCCGCGGGGGCCCGGGACGGTCCTCCCGCAGCCCGGCGCCGAGGTCCCGCCCGGCCCGGAGGGCCAGAGCCACGGGCACGAGGGCGGCGCAGAGTGCCATCGGCAGGACGAGCACCCACCAGTGGTCCCCGGCGAAGGCGCGGATCTGCTGGTTCCAGCCGATGGGCGAAAGCCATGACCACGCGGACGGGCCGGGTTCGGCGAGGTCACCCACGGCCCGCAGCGCGTAGGTCACGGCGACGATGCCGACACCCAGCCCCGTGGCGGCCCGCGCGCTGGCGGTCAGTTGGGCGGTCACCCCGGCGACGGCGCTGAACGCCATGCCGGTGGCTGCCCAGCCCAGTCCGAAGGCGAGGGATCCGGCGGCCGGAAGGCCGCCGGCGGCCAGCGCCACGGCAGTGACCAGCCCCAGGATGAGGCTCGCCCCGAAACTGATGCTGAGGGCGGCCGCGAGCGGGGCGTCGCGCCCCAGCCGGCCGCCGCCGAGGAGTTCCAGCCGCCCGGACTCTTCGTCGCTGCGGGTATGCCGGATGGTGATGACCACCATGAGCACCGCGAGGATGGCCGCCATGAATGCCGTGTACTTGATCAGGGACAGCGCCCCGAGCGACGTGGGGTCGTAGACCCTGCCGAACATCGCCACCAGCGAGGCCGTGGCATTCAAGGCCGTTGCGGCGCTGACCCGGCTCGCGACGTCGGGGTAGAGCTCTGCGCCGGCTACAGCCGTTGAATAGGCCGTCACGGCGAATCCTGCGATCCAGGCCGGCAGCAGCCACCTGTCCCGGCGCAGCCCGAGCCGGATCAGGATCCCCGTTCCCGCCAGCGTGTCACGCATCACCGGGCCGCCCGCTGCCCGTCCCCGGCGGCCGGCACCGTTGCGCCGTAGTGGCGCAGGAACAGGTCCTCGAGGGTCGGCGGCTGGCTGGTCAGTGCGAGCAGACCGGCGTCAGTCAGCGCCCGCATCAGCGGGGCCAGCCCGGAGGGTTCCACCTGGGCGCTGACGCGGTGGTTCGTGATGACGACGTCGTGGACGCCGGGCAGGGCGTCCAGCCCTGCCGGCATCGCCGCGACGTCGGCAGTGACGGACGTCCGGGTGAGGTGCCTGAGCTCGTCCAGCCGCCCGGTGTCCACCACCTGGCCCTCGCGGATGATGCTGACCCGGTCCGAGAGGGCCTCGGCCTCGCTGAGGATGTGGCTGCTGAGCAGCACCGTGCGGCCCTGGTCCCGGAGGTCCCGGACACAGCCGCGGAAGGCTTCCTCCATGAGCGGATCCAGGCCGCTGGTGGGCTCATCGAGCAGGAACAGCTCGGCATCGGTGGCCAACGCGGCGATCAGGGCGACTTTCTGGCGGTTGCCTTTGGAATAGGTGCGGGACTTCTTGGTCGGGTCGAGGTCGAATATCTGTAGCAGCCGGTCCCGGCGGCCCGCGTCCTGGCCGCCCTGAAGCCGTCCGAGGAGGTCGATCACTTCACCGCCGGTCAGGTTGGGCCACAGCGCGACATCGCCGGGGACGTAGGCCAGGCGCCGGTGGAGGCTGGCGACGTCGTGCCACGGGTCAAGGCCCAGGACCCGGATGGACCCCGCGTTGGCCCGGAGCATCCCCAGGAGCAGGCGGATGGTGGTCGATTTCCCGGAGCCGTTCGGGCCCAGGAAGCCGTGGACCTCTCCTGCGTCGACGGAAAAGTCCAGCCCGTTCAGGGCAGTGACCGTCCCGAATCGCTTCACCACCCCGGCCATCTCCACGACGCTCGCCATAGGGGACACGATACGCCGGGGACCGCCAATTTAGCCCCGGCCTAAGGACCTCTCCGGCCGGATCCCCGGACTGTCGCGGCGGGCACCGGCGTCGTAGCCTAGCGGTCATGGAAGACCCTTACGATCTTGAACGGTTCGTGGCCGCCCAGGACGCCGGCCAAACGTACAGCCGGGCTCTTGCCGAGCTGGGCGCGGGCCTGAAGAGGAGCCACTGGATGTGGTTCGTGTTCCCCCAGCTTGCGGGGCTCGGTCACAGCGAGACTGCCCGCAGGTACGCAATCATGTCGCTTGATGAGGCGCGGGCTTACGTGCGGCATGCAGTCCTCGGTTCCCGCCTCCGCGAGGCTGCCGCCGCCGTCGCCGGGGCGGAAGGGCTGTCGGCGGTGCAGATCCTGGGCGGCATCGATGCCCGGAAGCTGCAGTCGTCCATGACACTGTTCCTGCGGGCCGCCCCGGACGATCCCGTGTTCCGCGCCGTCCTGGACCGGTTCTTCGACGGGATGCCGGATCCCGCGACCGACCGCCTGCTCGGCGGCCGGCACGGTTAGTTGCGGGCCGTGGCCAGCGCCGTGATCATCCGTTCCATCCGGGCGACGCCGGCATAGCGGCCGGCATTGTCCGTCACCAGGAGCGGGTCAAAGCGGCTTCCCTCAGCCCGCGTCATGGACCGTGCCAGCGCCTCGCTGAGCGGGGTGTCCAGGTTGACCCGCATCCCCGGGCTGACCAGCCCCAGCGCGGCGGTGGAGGGATCGAGCACGGCCACCGGGCGCTGGTGCTCCCCCATCAGCACAACGTTCTGCAGCGCCGGATTGCCGGCAAACGCCGCCGCCGCCGCAGCGGCGCTGGTGGCCGCCGCCGCCGGTTCCAGGATGTCCCGGACAATGTTCTTGCCGGTCACGGGCGCCCTCGATGCCAGGCGGTGGGCAACGTCCGGGTCGAGCTGTTCCCACGGTGGTCCCGGCCGGGCCAGGCAATACCCCTGGACCAGCGGAACGCCAAGGGTTACGAGCGCGTCCAGCTCCTCCACCCGCTCCACGCCTTCGGCCAGGATCCAGGCGTCGACCCGGCTGGCGAAGGTGCCGAGCATGGAGATCAGGGCGCGCTTGGCCTCGTCACGGTCAACGTCCTGGACCAGCTCGCGATCAATCTTGATGAGCGAGGGGCGCAGCGCAAGCAGGTGGCGGAGCCCCGCGTAGCCGGCTCCGGCGTCGTCGACGGCGATCAGGGCACCCGCCGCGCGCAACTGGTTCAGGTCCGGTTCCAGCTCCAGGTAGGAGTCGATGGGCGTTTGCTCTGTCAGTTCGATGACGAGGCCGCCAAGGTTTCCCTGGCTGCGCCAGATCTCCCGGATGCCCTCCGTCGGCAGCAGACCGGGCGAGACGTTGAGGGTCAGGAAGCAGTTGGCCGGCAAGGAAGGGCGGACGGCGAGCGCCGCCCGCAAGGCCGCCGCCTCGAGCCCGGCCGCCTGCCCGCGGGCGCGCGCGGCGGCAAACCACACTTCGGGGTTCCTTTCGGCGAAGCCGGGAAACCGGGCCAGGGCCTCGTAGCCCACCACCGTGCCGCGGGCTGTGTCAACAATGGGCTGGTAGGCCGCGGACAGGCCTTCGCCGCGGCAGGCGGCCGCCAGGTGCTCGTCCCAGGCCGGCCCCGGGTCCGCGCCGGTGCCGGGACGGCCGCCTGCCGCGTGGCTCAACGGGCAGGAATGATGGCGCTGCGGACGGACCGCACGACGTCGGCCGGCAACTCCGTCAGCCCGTGTGCGGACGCTGCATGGGCCGCCACATTGACCAGAATCTCATCATCCGTGCTGCACACCCAGCGGGCGTCACAGCCGGGAACCACATCACCACAGGCAAACGACTTCACGTTGGCTCCTTCGTTCTTCGACAGCAAACCCGACCACCCTACGACGCCCCGCGCCGATAGCTGAGATTTAGCTCGCAGAAAGCAGGAGTGTTGCCGGGGTCGTCGGGGACCGAAGTCCGGGTCACTGTTTGGCGAGGGTTCCAATTTTGTCGCCGCTGTTGCCGTAGACAACGAGCACGGTTCCGTCCACTTTGGCGGTGTGCGCCTGCGACAGCCACGTGTCGACGTCGCTGCAGGCCATCATGGTGGAGGCGATCGGGCCGAAGTTGAAGGAATCGCCCGAAACCGATCCCTTGCCCGTCAGACGATTGCAGCCGTCCGTTCCCTGGAAGGAGCCGTCGTCCGTGATCGTGAGGTTGGGCTGGCCTTGGGCGCTCTGCCCCCAGCTTCCCGTGAACGATTTCAGGGCCGGGCCCGAGCACCCGGTGAGTGCCAGCAGGGCAATGCCGGCAACCAACGTGGCAACAATCAGCAGACCGCTTCGACCCAATCGACGCATGCCGCCATGCTAGCCCGCGGCGCCACCGGCCGGAAGGGCATCATGGGCCCCGATACGCCGCCGCCGGCAGGCCCTTAGCGGCCGGCGGACAGCGCTTCGGCGGCGACCGCGGCCGCTTCGATGCGGGCCCGGTGGACGGCCCACCCCTCGGGGCTGCGGTCCGAGAGATTCGCGTCGCCCGGGCGCTGCCCGGCGCTCCCGTCAATCAGTTCGCGCAGGATGTCCGCATGGCCGAGGTGGTGCGCCGTCTCCACGCACATGTGCACGAGGATCTGGTGCAGGGTCACGTGCCTGCGCTCCTCCGGCCACCAGGACACCACCCCGGGCTCGTCGAGGGCGAGCTCTTCGATCGTGGCATCGCTGTGCGCGGCAGCGCTCCGGTGCAGTTCCACGATCTGTTCCCGGGTTTCGCCGGGGGCAGCCCACAGGTCGGCGTCCGGTTCCGCGTCCTCGGCAAACCATGGCAGGTCCAAGCCCGCGGGCCGGCCGAAGACCTCGCCGAAGTAGCCGGCTTCGACGCTGGCCACATGCTTGACCAGGCCGAGCAGATTGGTACCTGTCGGCGTGAGCGGCCGGCGTGCGTCGTACTCGCTGAGGCCGTCAAGCTTCGCAAGCAGGTCCGCACGCCGTGTGCGCAGGTAACGGTGCAATGTCGCCTTATCGTCCATGACGGGCACTATACCCAACACCGGGAGATGCAGCCCGGACGAACGGCATTTCATCCAACGTATGGAATAATCAGGTGCGGCGGGCCTCGGGGGGAGGCCCCGAGCGACAGGACATCCAACGTGAGTCACGGTTCCGGCGCAGAGCGCCCGCGTCCGCCAGCAGCGGTTCTGGTCATGTGTTGGGCCTCGGCCTTGGTCTGCGTGCTCGCAGGGTGCGTGTCCGGCCCGGACGAATCCGGCGCTGCACCGGCCACGGAAACGGCAACCGCGGCGGCACCCGCGGGCCTGCGGGGGGCGACCGAGTTGAACGGGTACCACCTGCCGATGCGCTACACGGCCGCCGACGGCGACACCTGGGAGAGCATCGCATCCTACTTCCGGATGACTCCCGAGATCCTGAAAAGCTTCAACGAACCGGCGTCCGTTGCCGCCGGTCAGGAAATCGATCTAAGGGGCGTGTCTGTGCCGCAGCTCGGGGCTGCAGGCCAGGTGACCGGATTCGACGGGCGAGGACGGCTTCTGTACAGGACACGTTCCGGGGACACGCCTGCGGGCATCGCGAGCCGGTACGGCGTGCCGCTCTCCGCACTGCGGATGGCCAACCTGGACCTGCTGAACGGCGGCGAATGGATCCCGCCCGCCGGGACCGTAATCACCATTCCGGATGCCCCGGCCGGGTGAGTCCCGCCCGGCCCACGGGGCGAAGCGGAGGTCTGCCTGGAAGGCTCGGCCAAGGAAGAAGCCCACGCACCCGCGCCCGCAGAATGCGGAGGAAAAAGAAAAAGCCTCCGGAACCTGACGGTTCCGGAGGCTTTCCAAGGGTGGCAGATGAGGGATTCGAACCCCCGTAGGCGTTGCCAGCTGATTTACAGTCAGCCCCCTTTGGCCGCTCGGGTAATCTGCCGAACTTCAAAAGAAGATCACTCGCGGTTCCCGGTCCCCGAACGCCTGTTTCCAGTCCGTTCCGCTTCCAGTACCCGCGGGCAAGACAACTTTACAGAACTTCTGCCGAAGAATCGAATCGGCGCTTAGGAAGGTCGAAAAAGGGCCGGAAAAGGGCCAACAAGCCCGGAAATTCAGGCCTCCCCCAGAATGCGTCCGGCCAGCCGCGCTTCAAAGCGTGCCGCCTGCTCCGCTGTGACCTGGTTCAGCTGGACGGCACGGGCCAGATCCGCGTGGACACCGTCCATCCGTGTCGACGCCTCCGCGGCCGGGCTCAGGACAATCGAGGCCGCCAGTGCGGCGGCGGCAACCGCGCTGGCGGTTGTGGCCAGGCTGCTGGCAGCGGCGGCGGTGGTGCGGGTGACGTAGCGGACGGCTTTGTGGTGCATGTTCTGGCCTTTCAGCAGCGGTTCCAACACTTGCAACTCTGCCCAGCCCTGCTTCGTTCCCGCAATGATTGAGCTATGAGCAAACTGTGAATCGTGGAGCTGCCCGCCCGGCCCCGGATCGCGGGCATCCGTACTAGGCTGGAATGCAGACATCCCGGCCTCAAACGAGGCACCCGGCAACCATCAGGAGGACAGTCATGGCAGGCGAATCCACGTTCGACGTCGTCAGCAAGGTCGACAAGCAGGAAGTGGCCAACGCGCTGAACCAGGCGCAGAAGGAAATTGCCCAGCGCTACGATTTCAAGGGCGTCGGCGCCGAGGTTGATTTCAGCGGTGAGAAGATCCTGATGAAGGCCAACTCCGAGGAACGGGTCCTGGCAGTCCTGGACGTGCTGCAGTCCAAGCTCATCCGCCGCGGCATCTCGCTGAAGTCCTTGGACACGGGTGAGCCTTTCGCCTCGGGCAAGGAATTCCGGCTCGAGGCCTCGATCAAGGAAGGCATTGCCCAGGACCTGGCCAAGAAGATCAACAAGCTGATCCGGGACGAAGCCCCCAAGTCGGTCAAGTCCCAGATCCAGGGCGACGAGCTCCGGGTGACGTCGAAGTCCCGCGACGATCTGCAGGAGACCATGGCCCTGCTGAAGAACTTCGAGGAAGCCGACCTGCAGTTTGTGAACTTCCGCAGCTAACGGCACTTCCCGCGGCGCGATTTCCGCCGCGACGCGCAAACGGGCCCGCGACACCTGTATTCAGGTGTCGCGGGCCCATTTGCGTGTCGGCAATCAGTTCGCGTGTCGTCAGGCGACTGCGCGACGCCGGACCACAGCCGGCAGGCTAGCTGAGCGGGCGGCCCGCCATCCGTTCGAGCCGGCCGATCCGCTCGGCCATGGGCGGGTGGGTGGAGAACATCTTGGCCACGCCTCCGCCCTTGAACGGGTTGGCGATCATCATGTGGGAGGCGTTGACCAGCCGCTGGTCCTGCGGCAGCGGCGCCAGCTGAACGCCCTGTTCGATCTTGCGCAGGGCGGAGGCGAGCGCCAGCGGATCGCCGGTGAGCGCGGATCCGTCCTCGTCGGCGTCGTACTCCCGCGTACGGGAGATGGCCATCTGGATCAGCGACGCCGCAAACGGGGCCAGCAGCGCCATGGCGATCGCGGCGAACGGATTGGCGTTGCGCCGGTCCCCGCCGCCGAAGAGCAGCATCATCTGCGCTACCGAGGTGATGACGCCGGCGACGGCGGCGGCCACCGAGGCCGTCAGGATGTCGCGGTTGTAGACGTGCATCAGTTCGTGGCCCAGGACGCCGCGCAGTTCGCGGGCGTCCAGCAGCCTCATGATGCCCTCGGTGCAGCACACTGCCGCGTTCTGCGGGTTCCGCCCGGTGGCGAAGGCGTTTGGCGCCATGGCGGGCGAGACGTAGATGCGCGGCATCGGCTGCTTGGCCCGGCCGGACAGCTCGCGGACGATCTGGTACAGCTGGGGCGCGTCGGCCTCCGTTACGGGGTACGCCTGCATGGCGCGGATGGCCAGCTTGTCGCTGTTCCAGTACCCGTAGGCCGTGGTGCCGACGCCGATCAGCGCCATGATCCAGATCGGCGCGGTGCTGCGGGTTCCGGCCGCGATGAACGCCCCGAGTCCGAGCAGCACCGCCCACAGGACCCCGAAAAGCGCCGCGGTCTTCAGACCGTTGTGATGCCGATGCACTGTTCCTCCTGATGCCCTTGCGTCAATGACCTACCCGGAAAAACGAACCGCTACGGCACCGGGTTCCGCGCGTCGTAGTGCAGGAATCCGCTGCGCACCCGCCCTGCCGTCAGCGGGCCGGTTCCGGACTGCAGCCGGGCCACCGTCCAAGCCACCGCGATGCACAGCACGCCGCCGAGGAGCAGGACCCATCCCTCGCTCAAAAGTTTAGTCGCGCCGCCGGCCATCATGTCCCCGATCCTGGGTCCGCCGGCCACCACCACCACGAACACGCCCTGCAGGCGCCCGCGCAGATGGTCCGGGGTGGATGCCTGCAGGATGGTGGTCCGGAAGACGGCGCTGACGGAGTCCGCGATTCCGGCGAGCGCGCAGCACACGGCGGCCGGCAGCAGCCAGGCGGTCACGCCGCCGGTCCCGGACGTTCCGGCGAGGACAACGACCAGGCCGAAGGCCGCGATCGAGGCGCCCCAGCCCATCACCGACCACACAACGGCGGCCCCCTGCCGGCAGACCGTGCCCAGCGGCCCCGAAAACAGCCCGGCCAGGAACGCTCCGACGGCCGTGGAGGCCAGCAGGATGCCCACCGTGGCCTCGCCGCCGCCGATCATGATCGCACCGATGGCGGGCAGCAGCGCGCGGGGCTGGGCGAAAATCATGGCCACGAGGTCGATGATGAACGTCATGCGGAGGTTGGGCCGGGTGCCGAGGAAGCGGAAGCCCTCGACGACGGACCGCAGCCCGGCCGGGCGGGCATGCTCCCCCGGCGGCATGGCGGGCAGTTTCAGGAGCGCCCAGAACGCGAAGACGAAGCTGATGACGTCGATCGTGTAGGTCCATCCGAAGCCGATCGTTGCCACGAGCACCCCGGCCAGCAGCGGGCCCGCGGTCATGGTCAGGCCGAACACCATCATGCTCAGGGCGTTGGCCGCCGGCAGCAGTTCCTTGCGGACCAGGACCGGGATGATGGCGCTGCGGGCGGGCTGGTTGATGGCCTGGGCGCCGCTCTGCACCGCCACAAGCGCGTAGAGCAGCCACACGTTGCCCAGTTCGAGCCACGCCTGGACGGCGAGCGCCGCGGTGGTCAGCCACAAGACGGCGGACGCCAGGAGGGCGACGGTGCGGCGGTCGTGGGCGTCTGCGATCGAGCCGCCCAGCAGGCCGCCGAAGACGAGCGGGACCAGGGCGAAGATGCTGAGCAGGCCCACGTAGAGGCTGTCCTGGGTCAGCCGGTATACCTCCAGGCTCACCGCCACCAGCGTCAGCTGGCTGCCCAGCGCGGAAACGGCGGACCCCAGCCACAGGCGGCGGAACGCCGGACTTTCGCGCAACGGCGTCATGTCCGCCAAGAATTTCCCCACCCGGCAACTCTAGCGGCGTTCCGGAAGTGGCATGTGACGCGGGCGGGACACGGTTAGCCTTGCCTTATTGTGAGCCAGTCATAATAAGTGCTTGAATGAGTGCATGACGGATTCCCGGGGCACCCACGAGACATGGGCAGCCGCCCTGCGTGCCCACGGCCGCCGGGTGACCAAACAGCGGCTGGCCGTGCTGGCCGCCGTCGAACATCACCCGCACTCCCCGGCGGAGGCCATTCTGGCCGCGGCCCGGCAGGAACTGCCGGACCTGACTGCCCAGTCCGTCTACGTGGTCCTGGGCGACCTGACGGATCTGCACATGCTGCGCCGGTTCGAGCCCCCGCACTCCCCCGCCCTGTACGAGACCCGGGTGGGCGACAACCATCACCACGCCGTCTGCATCAGTTGCGGCCGGGTGGAGGACGTCGAATGCGCCGTCGGCCACGCGCCCTGCCTGACCCCGCACTGGGATGCAGACGCCAAGCCGATGACCATCCAGATCGCCGACGTGCTGTACCAGGGCATTTGCCAGGACTGCCAGCGCACCCAACAGCTTCCCTCCGAACGAAACTAACAACCCCAACCCAAGGAGAATGATGACTGAGAACATCACTGTGCCCGCCGTGTCCACGACACAGTCCGGCGCTCCCGTCACTTCCGACGCCCACTCGAAGTCCGTCGGCGCCGACGGCGCGATCATCCTGACCGACCACTACCTGGTCGAGAAGCTCGCGCAGTTCAACCGCGAGCGCGTGCCCGAGCGCGTGGTCCACGCCAAGGGCGGCGGCGCGTTCGGTACCTTCAAGACCTCCGAGGACGTCTCGAAGTACACCAAGGCCGCCTTCCTGCAGCCGGGCGTCGAGACGGACATGCTCATCCGCTTCTCCTCCGTCGCCGGCGAAAACGGCTCCCCCGACACCTGGCGCGACCCCCGCGGCTTCGCCGTGAAGTTCTACACCACCGAGGGCAACTACGACCTCGTCGGCAACAACACGCCGGTGTTCTTCATCCGCGACGGCATCAAGTTCCCGGACTTCATCCACTCCCAGAAGCGCCTCCCGGGCACCCACCTGCGCGACGCCGACATGCAGTGGGACTTCTGGACCCTCTCGCCCGAGTCCGCCCACCAGGTCACCTGGCTCATGGGCGACCGCGGCCTGCCGGCCTCCTGGCGTGAAATGCAGGGCTACGGCTCGCACACCTACCAGTGGATCAACGCCGAGGGCGAGCGCTTCTGGGTCAAGTACCACTTCAAGTCCAACCAGGGCGTCAAGTCCCTCACCGGCGACGAGGCCGAGGCCCTGGCCGGATCGGATGCCGACTTCTACATCCGCGACCTGTCCGAGAACATCGCCGCCGGCAACTTCCCGTCCTGGGACCTGCACGTCCAGGTGATGCCGTACGAGGACGCCAAGACGTACCGCTTCAACCCCTTCGACCTCACCAAGGTCTGGCCGCACGCGGACTACCCGCTGATCAAGGTCGGCACCATGGAGCTGAACAAGAACCCGGAGAACTACTTCGCGCAGATCGAGCAGGCCACCTTCGCGCCGTCGAACTTCGTGCCGGGCATCGCCGCCTCGCCGGACAAGATGCTGCAGGCCCGCATCTTCTCCTACGCGGACGCACACCGCTACCGTGTGGGCACCAACCACGCCCAGATCCCGGTCAACCAGCCGAAGAACCAGGTGAACAACTACAGCCAGGACGGCGCCGGACGTTACCTCTTCAACGCCCCGTCCGTTCCGGTGTATGCACCCAACTCCGTCGGCGGCCCCGCCGCCGTGGAGCCGGCCGTTGCCGGCGGAGGCTGGGAAAACGACGGCGAGCTGACCCTCGCCGCTCACACCCTGCACGCTGAGGACAGCGACTTCGGCCAGGCCGGCACGCTGTACCGCGAGGTGTTCAACGACGGCGAGAAGGCCCGCCTGCTGGACACCGTCACGGGTGCCGTGAGCGGCGTCAAGAACGCCGACATCAAGGAACGCGCCATCGCGTACTGGACCAACGTCGACGCCGAGTTCGGCGCCAAGCTGCGCGCCAACCTGGGTGCCGGCCAGGCTGAGTCGGACGCCGAAGCCGCCAACAAGGTCTGATCCCACAGCCGGAGCCGGCACGGCCGCTTCTGCCAGTCTTTTCCGGCAGGGCCGGATCCGATGAAACGCCCCGCCGCGGAGTTCCGCGGCGGGGCGTTTTGCCGTTGTCCACATACGGGCGTGCTCCGCTCGCCACCACAGGATGCACATCCCTAGGATCAGGGGTATGACCGCATTCGCAGGCATTCCGGATGACGCCTTCCGGTTCTACGCCGATCTCGAAGAGAACAACAACCGGGACTGGTGGCTGAAGCACAAACCTGTCTACGACACCGCCGTGAAGGAGCCGCTGACCGCGCTGCTGGACGAACTGGAACCCCGTTTCGGCCCCGCGAAACTCTTTCGCCCCAACAGGGATGTCCGTTTCTCGCCGGACAAGTCGCCCTACAAGACAGCGCAGGGGGCCTTCGCGGCCCTGGCGGAGGGCGTCGGGTTCTACGTCCAGCTCAGCGCCGACGGCCTCCTCATCGGCGGCGGGTGCCACACCAGCACTCCGGCGCAGCTGGCGCGCTTCCGCGCCGCCGTGGACGATCCCGCCAGCGGCGAGGCCCTGCGGGACATCGTGCGCAACGTCAAGGAGGCCGGGTTCGCGGTGGAGGGCGAGAGCCTGAAGACCGTGCCGCGCGGCTACGCCAAGGAGCACCCGCGGGCGGAACTGCTCAAACACAAGTCCCTCACGGCGGGCGTCAACGTGGGCCGGCCGGATTGGCTGGCCGGGCCCGGGGCGGTGGAGGAAGTGGCAAGGCGGTGGGAGGACCTGCGTCCCCTCGTCGAGTGGGTCGGCAAATACGCCGCCCCCTGATCTCCGGGGTTCCTGCAGCCCGGCTCAGATGTGCTGGCCGTCCGTGGCGAGGCGCCTGTCCAGGTTGTTGAAGAACACCAGCATCATCAGCTCGAAGGCCTGGGTGGCTTCCTCGGGCTGGTTGTTAACGACGAAGTCGAACTGCAGGCCGTAGAACGCCGCGGTGAAAAGACGGGCGTCGGTGTCGGCAAATTCCGGCAGGATGCCTTGGATGACAAGCCAGTCCCGGGCCTTCTCGTGCAGCATGCGGAAGTGTTCCTGGGCGGTGCCCCGCGGAACCGCCGCCACCACGTCCTGCGCCGTCGCCTCAAACTCCAGCCGGGCCAGGTGGCGGTTGCGCTGCGCCATGGTCCAGCGCCAGGACTCCAGCAGGAAAGCCCCCCACGCCTCCCGGTCGATATCGCGGACGTCGGTGGCGCGGATGCTGTCCAGCCGGGACTCGATGCCGCCGATGATCTCATTGACCAACTGGTCGCGGTGGCCGAAGTGGTACACCAGGACGTAGCTGCTGACCCCCAGCCCCTCGGCAAGGCTCCGGAAGGTGAGTTCCGCCAGCGTCTTGTCCATGAGGTAGTCGAGAATCGCCGACAACAGCTCTGATTTGCGTTCCGGTCTTGCGGGGCGGGCCATGCCTCCATCTTAGGGATCCCGCAACCCCGGCTGCGCCCGCCGGCCCGCAAGCCGAACACAACGCGGGGCCACCTACGATCCGGCGCCGGGGGCGCTTCGGACCGGAGGCGACCCCGCGTGGCCGTCAGTTGCGCCGGGAAGCATCCTCGTCGGGCACCGACGCGGGTTCGGCCGCCGGTTCGACAGCCCGGGTGGCGTTGCCGGCGACGTCCGCGCGGGGGCCGTTGACAGCGGCCTTGGCTTCCGCGAACTTCTCATTCAGCCGGGAGTGGCGCTGGCCGTAGGCGAAGTAGATCGCGATGCCGATCACGAGCCAGATTGCGAAGAAGATCCAGGTTTCCACGGCAAGGTTGGTCATGAGGTAAAGGCACAGCACCGCGGAGACTACCGGGAGCACCTTTCCGAACGGGACGCGGAAGCTCGGCTTCAGGTCGGGGCGCTTCTTGCGCAGCACCAGGATGCCCAGGCTCACCATCACGAACGCTGACAGGGTGCCGATGTTGATCATTTCCTCCAGCAGGTCCACGTTGGTGAGTCCGGCGACGAGGGCCACGGCAGCGCCGCAGATGATCTGGAGGCGGGCCGGCGTCGCACGGATGGTGCTGGTACGGGACAGGGCGCGCGGCAGGAGGCCGTCGCGGCTCATCGCCAGGACCACGCGGGAGAGGCCCATGAGGAGCACCATGATGACGGTGGTGAGGCCCACGAGCGAGCCGAACGCGATGATCTTGGCGGCGTCGTTGTTGCCGACGGCCTCGAAAGCGGTGGTGAGCGTCGGGTTCTTGGCCTCGGCCAGCGTGGTGTATGACACCATGCCGGTCAGGGCCAGGGACACCAGAATGTACAGCACCGTGACGATGGCGAGGCCCCCGAAGATGCCGCGCGGCAGAGTCTTTTGCGGGTTCTTGACTTCTTCGGCCGAGGTGGCGACGACGTCGAAACCGATGAAGGCGAAGAACACCAGGGCGGCGCCGGCGAAGATGCCGAGCGTCCCGTACTGGGCCGGGGCCGCACCGGTGAGGAAGCCGAAGAAGGACTGTTTGAGGACGTCCGCAGTGCCGGTGCCGCCGGTGGGCTCGGACGTCGGGACGAACGGCGTGTAGTTCTCGAACTTGACGTACGTGAAGCCGACCACGATCACGAAGAGGACGACGGCGATCTTGATGAGCGTGAAGATGTTGCCGACACGGGCGGAGAGCTTGGTGCCAAGGACCAGCAGAACAGTGAAGATGGCCACGATGAGGAAGGCGCCCCAGTACAGGTCCACCCCGGCTATGGAGATCGACGGCGGCAGGTCCACACCCATGAGCGCGAAGACCTTGCTGAGGTAGATGCCCCAGTACTTCGCGATCACGGCGCCGGCCGTGAAGAGTTCGAGGATCAGGTTCCAGCCGATGATCCACGCCAGGATCTCACCCATGGTCGCGTACGTGAACACGTAGGCAGAGCCCGCGACCGGGATGGCGGTGGCGAACTCGGCGTAGCACATGATGGCCAGCGCGCAGGTGACGGCGGCAATCGCGAAGGAGATGGTCACGGCGGGGCCGGCGAAGTTCGCAGCGGCCTTGGCACCGACCGAGAAGATGCCGGCGCCGACGGCAACGGCGACGCCCATGATCATCAGGTCCCAGGTGCTGAGGGAGCGCTTCAGCTTGCGTCCGGGTTCATCGGCGTCGGCCATGGACTGCTCGATGGTTTTGGTCCGGAAAAGGTTCATAGAAAGGTCCGCAATCTCGATAGCTTGATGGAAACAGACCTATCTAGTGTAGTGTCCATCCACTGGACGGCCCGATTTATCCCACATCGTGAGACGGTCCGGGTTAGACGGGCCAGTTTTCCATCAGCGTCGAACGGATCAGAAAGCGCTTCCCCTCGGGGGCTTCCACCGAGAATCCGCTCCCCCGGCCGGGGACGACGTCGACGGTCAGGTGCGTGTGGCTCCAGTAGTTGAACTGCTCCCGGGACATCCAGAATTCCAGCGGCTGGGGCTGAAGCCCCTCGGAGATGTCGAACAGGCCCAGCAGGACGTCCGAGCCTCCCGTCAGGAACTCCCCTGCCGGGTAGCACATGGGCGAGGACCCGTCACAGCAGCCGCCGGACTGGTGGAACATCAGCGGCCCGTGCTGGGTCCACAGCTTGCGCAGAAGCTCTGCGGCCGCGGGGGTGAGCGCCACCCGGGAAAAGTCCTCGCCGTCGCGGGTGACGGCGGCCTCGAGCCTGCTCTGGGACATGGAAATCGCTCCTTGGGGACGGTGGCGGAAATGGTGCGGACGGGGCGGATCGCTGCCGATCCGCCCCGTCCGGGTCAATGCGGCTTAGAAGAAGCCGAGCTTGTTCTCGTTGTAGCTGACCAGGAGGTTCTTGGTCTGCTGGTAGTGGTCCAGCATCATCGCGTGGTTCTCGCGCCCGATGCCGGACGACTTGTACCCGCCGAACGCGGCACCGGCCGGGTAGGCGTGGTAGTTGTTGACCCACACGCGGCCGGCCTGGATCTCGCGGCCGGCACGGTAGGCGACGTTGCCGTTGCGGGACCAGACGCCGGCGCCGAGGCCGTAGAGGGTGTCGTTGGCGATTCCCATGGCGTCGTTGTAATCGCTGAAGCGCGTCACGGACACCACCGGGCCGAAGATCTCCTCCTGGAAGATCCGCATCTTGTTGTGGCCTTCGAAGATGGTGGGCTGGACGTAGTAGCCGCCGGCGAGGTCCCCGGCGAGCTCGGCGCGGGCACCGCCGGTGAGGGCCTTGGCGCCTTCCTGCTTTCCGATGTCGATGTAGGACAGGATCTTCTCGAGCTGGTCGTTGGAGGCCTGCGCGCCCAGCTGCGTCGCGGTGTCCAGCGGGTTGCCCTGGATGATCTTCTGGGTGCGGGCCAGCGCGTCGGCCATAAAGGAGTCGTAGATGCCCTCCTGGACCAGGGCGCGGGACGGGCAGGTGCAGACTTCGCCTTGGTTGAAGGCGAAGAGCGTGAACCCCTCGAGGGCCTTGTCGTAGAAGGCGTCGTTGGTGTCGGCGACGTCGTTGAAGAAGATGTTGGGGCTCTTGCCGCCGAGTTCCAGGGTGACCGGGATGAGGTTCTGGCTGGCGTACTGGCTGATCAGGCGGCCCGTGGTGGTTTCGCCGGTGAACGCGATCTTGCGGATCCGCGGGCTGGAGGCCAGCGGCTTGCCGGCCTCCACGCCGAAGCCGTTGACCACGTTGACGACGCCGGCCGGCAGGAGGTCGCTGATCAGTTCCATCAGCACCATGATCGAGGACGGGGTCTGCTCGGCCGGCTTGAGGACGACGGCGTTGCCGGCGGCGAGGGCGGGGGCGAGCTTCCAGACGGCCATGAGGATCGGGAAATTCCAGGGAATGATCTGTCCGACGACGCCGAGGGGTTCGTGGTAGTGGTAGGCGGTGGTGTCGTCATCGAGCTGGGACAGCCGGCCCTCCTGGGCGCGGACGGCAGAGGCAAAGTAGCGGAAGTGGTCCGCGGCGAGCGGAATGTCGGCGTTGAGTGTTTCACGGATCGGCTTGCCGTTGTCCCAGGATTCGGCGACGGCGAGCATCTCGGTGTTCGCGTCGATGCGGTCGGCGATCTTGTTCAGGATCGCGGCGCGCTCGGTCACGGAGGTTTTGCCCCAGGACGGCGCCGCCTTGTGCGCGGCGTCCAGGGCCAGCTCGATGTCCTCGGCAGTGCCGCGGGCCACCTCGCAGAAGGCCTTGCCGGTCACCGGGGTGATGTTCTCGAAGTACTGGCCCTTGACCGGGGCCACCCACTCGCCGCCGATCCAGTTCTCGTAGCGGTCCTTGAAAGTGACCTTCGAGCCCTCGGTGCCGGGCTGGGCGTAAACAGTCATTGCTAGCTCCTTTGCTGTGCAAGATGGGGGCAGCAAGGCGCTTCCGGCCCCCGTTGCACCCAGCGTAGGAGCATAAAGGTTGCAGTCAGGTTGCAACACTGTGAGCCAGGTCACCACCCGGGCAGGGGGCGGCCGCCGGGGCGCCCGGGGCAGGCGCGGCGCAGGCGCGGGTCAGGCGCCCAGTTCCCGGTCCAGCCGTTCGAGGTCGGCGACGACGGCGGCACGCTTGGGCGAGCGGGGCGCCAGCAGCTTCAGCGCGGCGGTGCGGACCTCGACGTCGTCTTTGGCTTCAGGAAGCTCGGCGTACTTGAGCAGCGACTCGGCGCTGCCGTCCGTCAGGAGGGCCTCACGCATCAGCGCGGAGACCCTGCCGCGCAGTTCCACGATGCCGGGAGCCTCCGAGCGCGGCAGCACGGCGCCGCGGTAAATTTCCAGCGCTATCCGGTGGGCGCCGCGCTGCAGGCAGTTCAGCACCTGCCCGGAGTCCGGAACCAGGTCCAGCGGCAGCCGGTAGGGGCGCGATTCCGGGACGGCGTCGGGGTTGAGCTGCTGCAGGACCTTGCGCAGGCGCACCATTTCGGCGCGCAGCGTCATGGTGGAGGCCTCACCGGGGTAGAGCAGGGTGCACAGTTCCTCGGCGTTGAGCCCTGCGGGGTGGGTGCTGAGCAGGGCCAGGATCTCGCTGTGCCGGGCGGACAGGGCGACGGTGCGCCCGTCAATGCTCAGCAGTGCCTGATCACGGCCGAGCAGCTGCAGGCTGTTACGGTACAGGCTTCCGGCCGGCGGCGGCCCGGCCGGCGTCGGCGCGGCCGGTCCCCGCCGGCGGGACGGCGCGGACTGGCGGGCGGCGGCCAGCTGCAGCCGTTCCACCCGCAGATGCGCCTGGGCCGCGGCCACCGTGGCCTCAACGAGGGACAGCGTGTGCGGGGCCACGGCCGATTCCGTGCCGGTGATGTCCACGACCCCCAGCAGGGCCCCGGAGTCGGGGTCGTGGAACGGCACGGCCGTGCAGCTCCACGGGTGGACCGAGCGCTTGTAGTGTTCGGCACCGGAAATCTGGATGCCCCGGCCCAGGGCCAGCGCGGTGCCCGGGGCAGAGGTGCCCACCGTCGCCTCGGACCAGTCGGCGCCCGGGACGAACATCATGCCTTCGGCCCGCCGCTGCAGGGCGGTGTCGCCTTCGACCCAGAGCAGCCGGCCGACCTCGTCGCCCACGGCCACCAGCATCCCGCTGTCATGGCTGGGCAGGACCAGGAGCTTGTGGATCACGGGCATGATCGCTGCCAGAGGATGCCGGCGGCGGTAGTCTTCAAGTTCCTCGCGGTCCATGGCCAGCGGCGCTTCGGGGATGTCCGGGTTGGCGTGCAGTTCCGCGGACCGCCGCCACGATTCCCGGATCAGGGTGCTCAGTCCGGGCAGGTGCAGGTCCTCGGGGAAGACCGGTCCGTGGGAGTCCAGTTCCTCGTGCCCCGCGCGGGCATGCTTTTGCCGCAGCGCTGCGGTGACTCCGCCTGCTGGCGGGAGCAGTGCTGCCGGATGGACCAGATTCCTCATTGAACTCCCACCGGACGGGCTCGACGGCGTGCCGGAGGCCGCCTCGTCCGGCCAAGTCTAGTTCCGTGCGGGGAGTTTGGAAACGCACCCGGCAGCGGCCCCGACCGGCTCAGCCGGTGTCGGCCCCCGGCGGCAGGACATAGCTCCTGACGTCCCCCAGGTGCCGGATCTCGGGGCCGGGCAGGCCGGCGGCGGCCACCAGCTCCCGGAATTGGCTGCTGCTGCTGAACCGGTCAAAGACTTCCCGGCTCGGGCACGTGTCCAGCACGGCGATGCCCTCGTCCGTCTGCACGCACACGTGCAGTTCCAGCTGCCCCTCGGGCAGGAGGGCGAGCATGCGGTCATGCCCGGCGAGAAGCTCCGCCGGGTCGCCGCGGAAGCTGTACATTCCCAAATACATGGCGGGTCTCCTTCACGTCGAGGGGTGGAGTGCGGGCCGCCGCCCGGCCCAGGGGCTGGCGTCCTCCAGCTGGGCGGCCAGCCGGAAGAGGATTGCTTCGGCGCCGAAGTCCGCGAGGAAGGACATTCCGACCGGCAGCCCGGCCGAATCGGTGCCCAGCGGCACGGACATGGCCGGGTTGCCCGTGATATTGGCGTACTCGCCGTCGAACATCAGGAAACGGCCAGCCTCGCGTTCCCCGCGAACGGGGTCCTCCGCCGTCCCGGTCAGCGTGCCCAGCGGCAGCGGCGGCCAGCCGACGGTCGGTGTCAGCCACAGGTCGTAGGACTGGAAGAAGCCGGCCACGCGGCGGCTGAACCGCTGCAGCTCCTCGACGCCCTGCAGGTAGGCGCCGGCGCTGACGGTCCGGCCGCGCCCGAACAGCACCTCGGTATACGGTTCCAGCTCGCCTGCTTCCGGCCCGCGGCCCGTCCGACGTGTCCAATAGCCCTCAATCCAGGCCGCCGCGGCGGCGTACACGGCCCGGATGGCCCGGTGCCCGGCCCGGTCCAGCGGTTCGGGGTGCGCTTCCACGACGTCGTGGCCCAGGCTGCCCAGCAGCTGGACGGTGGTTTCGAAGGCCCGCAGGTAGTCAGGATGGACCGTCTGGCCGCGGTTGGGGGTGGCCGTCGCGGCGATCCTGAGCCGCCCGGGCGGCGTCCGGGTCTCGGCTGTGTAGGGGCGCAGCTGCGGCGGTGCACGGTAGGGGTCCCCCGGGGCCGGGCCGGCGACGGCGTCCAGCAGCGCCGCGGCGTCGCGGACCGTGCGGGTCAGGGCGAATTCGGCGGCGAGGCCCCCGACGACGTCGCCGTATTCGGGGCCCAGCGGGACCCGGCCCCGGGTGGGTTTGAGGCCGATGAGTCCGCACCACGCCGCCGGATAGCGCAGCGAGCCGCCGAGGTCGTTGCCGTGGGCCATCGGGACGATTCCGGCGGCGACGGCCGCGGCGGAGCCGCCGCTTGATCCGCTCGTGGACCGGGACAGGTCCCAGGGGTTGTGCGTGGCCCCGTAAAGCGCCGGTTCGCAGTGCGGGCTCAGGCCGAACTCACAGGTGTTGGTTTTGCCGATGACGGTCAGCCCGGCCCGGCGGAAGCGCAGTGCGAGGTCCTGGTCGTGGCGGGAGACGTTTCCGGCGAGCCAGCGTGAGCCCTCGGAGAACGGCGTGCCGGCGATTTCCAGTGCGAGGTCTTTGACGAGGAACGGCACCCCGGGAAACGGGCTGTCATCGGCCAGGGCAGCATCCTGGGCATTCGGGTCGGGGTCGAACTCGCTGATCACGGCATTGACGGCCGGGTTCAGTGCCCTGATCCGGTCCCGCGCCTCGCTGACGAGTTCGGCGGCCGCAACCTGGCCGGAGCGGACCAGTTCGGCCTGCTCCGTGGCATCCATCCAGCGGAGTTGTTCGTCCACGGCACCCTCCCGGAGGGAAATGAAACGCGGGAACTGAAACGAGGGAATTTAAACGGGGGAAATGAAACGCGGGAACTGGAGAGCGGCAAGCATTGAAGGGAAACGCAGCACCGGAACTGACGCGCGGAAGCCAGCCGTTATGGGCCCGTTGCGGCGGTCCTTGTGCGTGGAAATTCTACGTCCGGGCGCCGCGTCAGGACAGGGCAGCGACGCGCCAGCGCCTCCCCGACGCGCAAATATTCCTCCGCGGCTGGAATACCCCGCGCGCCAGGTCCGCTGCGCAGCCCGAAAGAATCCGCGCAGCGCAAAAGAATCCGCACCACACTGAAAGATCAGCGCCGCGTGAGCTTAGCTGCGCGAAATCTCGATCATGTCCTCGCGCGGCACCACCTTGATGCGTTCCCGTTCGATCCCGTTGGCGGACTCCGCCGCGGACCACTCCGCGCCGAGGGCGAGCTCATGGGCATCGAGTTTGATCCAGCCTTCCCAAGTTGTGTACTGGATCCCCCGCTCGTGCAGCAGGTCGATGATGGCTTGCGGGTCCGGGTTTTGGGCCGGCGGCAACGTGAGCCGGTCCTCCAGCAGGAACCCGATGGTCTCCAGGGCGTCGCCCTTGGTGTGGCCGATCAGTCCGACCGGTCCGCGTTTGATCCAGCCCGTGGCGTAGATCCCCGGGACAGGATTTCCCTCGGCGTCCAGGACGCGGCCGCCCACGTTGGGCACGATGCCGCGGCGTGCGTCGTATTCCAGCTCGTCCAGCGGCGAACCGTGGTAGCCGATGGCACGGTAGACGGCCTGGACCGGGTAGTCCAGGAACTCGCCGGTGCCCTTGACGTTGCCGGTGCCGTCCAGCTGCATGCGTTCAAACTTGATGCCGGTGACTTTGCCGGGGTGCGCGGCGTCGTCATGGACTTCGACGGGGCTGTGCAGGAAGTGCAGGTGCAGCCTGCGCGAGGACGGTTCCTCGGCCTCGGTGTGCTCCTCGACGAGCCAGTTGGTCAGGGTGTTGACCATGGTGCGGATCTGGTTGTTGCTGCGGATGGCCTCATCGGAGGCTTCGTCGAACTCGAAGTCCTCGGGGTACAGGACGATGTCCACGTCCTTGGCGTGGCTGAGTTCGCGCAGCTCAAGCGGGGTGAATTTCACCTGGGCCGGGCCGCGGCGGCCAAAGACATGGACGTCGGTGACCGGCGAATCCTTCAGTGCCCGGTAGACGTTGTCCGGGATTTCGGTGACCAGGAGTTCGTCGGCGTGTTTGACCAGCATGCGGGCCACGTCGAGGGCCACGTTGCCGTTGCCGATCACCGCGATCTCCTTGGCCTCCAGCGGCCAGTCCCGCGGCACGTCGGGGTGGCCGTCGTACCAGGAAACAAAATCGGCGCCGCCGAAGGAGCCCTCGAGCCCGATCCCGGGGATGTCCAGGTCGGCGTCCTTGATGGCCCCGGTGGAGAAGATGACGGCGTCGTAGAAGGCCCGGAAGTCGTGCAGCGTCAGGTCCCGGCCGTAGGTGACGTTGCCGAGGAAGCGGATGTCGCCGCGATCCAGGACTTTGTGCAGGGCATTGACGATTCCCTTGATCCGCGGGTGGTCCGGCGCCACCCCGTAGCGGATCAGGCCGTACGGCGCCGGATACGCCTCGAAGAGGTCGATGCTGACCTCGACGTCGCCGCCTTTGACCTCATTGGACTTCGTCAGGATGTCCGCGGCGTAGACGCCGGCCGGACCGGCGCCGACAATCGCGACACGCAGTGGACGAGTGGATGTGGATTCGGCCGAGTTGGACACCGGGAGCCCTTCTGAGTCTGAGGACAGCGCCAGTAGAACAGCGCACAGGCCCTTATTCTAAATGTCGCAGCGCCGCTCGCGCTCCGGCGGGTAGGAATAGGCGAGGCCCGGGTGGTGTTATTGGTCTTGTGCCCAAACCCGAAGGATCCTTCTCCCCCGCCCCGCCGGCCACACCTCCAGCACCGGCGACCCGCCCGGCCTCCGTGCCGCCGGCCGGCCTAAAGCCGGTCGACAAGGACACGACGGCGGGAATCCTGTTCGGGATCGGCGCCTACGGGCTGTGGGGCCTTCTTCCCCTCTACTTCTTCGTGCTCCACCCGGCCGGCGCGGTCGAGATCGTGGCCAACCGGGTGGTCTGGTCCCTGGTGTTCTGCATCCTGCTGGTCACGGTCACGCGGTCCTGGCGGGTGCTGACCGACGCGTTCCGGAACCGTGCGGTGATCGGCCCGCTGTCCATCGCTGCGGCCCTGATCGCGGTGAACTGGCTGACTTACACGTATGGCGTGACCACGGGCCAGGCCGTCGAGGCGGCCCTGGGTTACTTCATCAACCCGCTGGTCTCGGTACTGCTGGGCGTCTTCGTCCTAAAGGAGAAGCTGCGGCCGCTGCAGTGGGCCGCCGTCGGGATCGGCTTCATTGCGGTGGGCGTGCTGACGGTCTCCTACGGAAAGCTCCCGTGGATTGCCCTCACGCTGGCGTTCAGCTTCGGGCTGTACGGCTTCGTCAAGAAGCGGGTGGGCCCGCGGGCGGACGCGGTCACCAGCCTGTCGGTGGAAACGATCGTGCTGGCGCCGCTGGCGGCGGCCACCATGATTGTCCTCGCGGTCAGCGGGGCAGCGACGCTGACCACTAACGGTGCCGGACACTTCTGGCTGTTGGCGGCGTCGGGCGTCATCACCGCCGTTCCGCTGCTGTTCTTCGGGGCTTCCGCACGCCGGCTGCCGATGACCACAATCGGCCTGTTGCAGTATTTCGCGCCCGTCCTGCAGTTCATTGTGGCCCTGGTCGTGTTCCAGGAAACCATGACCCTGGACCGCTGGATCGGGTTCGGCGTCGTCTGGCTGGCACTGCTCGTGTTGACCCTGGATATGCTGCTGGCCGCCGGCAAGTCCTCCGCGACCCGGAAGCGGGCCCGCGCCACCGCCTGACGTGCCCGCCCGCCGACTGCGCCGGGGGGCTTCCGTGCGTTAGTGTCATCTTGAATGGACACGTTGCGGCGGAATTGAGGATTGCTGGTGCCAGAAAAGGACCTTGGGGCCCCGGATTCGCAGGATATCTCGTCCCTGGGCTTCGACAGCAGCGGCATCCTGCGCCTGGAATGGGCCAGGGGTGTCGTGATCGATGCCCCCAACGCCCAAATGGCCATGGACCGGGTCAATGCCTTGTGCGGCGGCCGGCCCACGCCGCTGCTGATCGACATGGCCACCACAGAGTCCGTCAGCCGGGCCGCCCGGGCGGTGTTCGCCAAGCGCTGCGACGCCTCCGCCATCGCGCTGCTCGGTGCCTCCGCCGTTGACCGTGTCCTCGCCAACTTCTTCCTCGGCGTCAATTCGGCGCCGGTTCCAACACGCTTTTTCACCGACAGCGACGAGGCGGTCAGATGGCTGACCGCCCAGGGCCATGACGGGGCCTGACGACAGCCGCCGCCTCGAGCAACTCGTGGACGGCATCGTCATCCTGTCCTCGGGCGATCTCTCCAACCGTCTGCAGGTCTCTCCGGCGCGCGACGGCATCGACGCCGTCACCACCGGCATCAACCTGCTCGCCGAGGAACTCCAAAGCATGTACGAAGACCTGGAAGTCCGGGTCGCCGAGCGGACCGCGCTTCTGGAGGACGCCAAGGCGGAACTCCGCCGCGTCATCAACACCGACGAACTGACCGGCCTGGCCAGCCGCTCACTCCTGCAGGAAAAAGCCGCCGAAGCCGTCGCCCGGGCCGGCGGGGACCGCCAGCCGGCCCTCATCCTGCTGGACCTCGATTCCTTCCAGCTCATCAATGACAGCCTCGGCCATGCCGCGGGGGACGCCGTCCTGCGGGAGGCGGCCCTCCGGCTGGGCGCCGCGGCCGGGCCCGGCCACCTGCTCGCCCGTCTCAGCGCCGATGAGTTCGCCGTTCTGGTACTGGACCAGGACACCGACACCGTGCTGCAGATTGCGTCCCGGCTCGGCGAGTCCCTGAAAGAGAAGATCGTAGCCGGCGGCGTCACGGTGGCCCTCACGGCCGGAACCGGCGTCCGGATCGGCGAACCGGGCCTCCGCAGCGAGGAGCTGATCCGCGATGCCAACATCGCCATGCACGAGGCGAAGAAACGCGGCCGGGACGCGCTCCTGGTGTTTTCCGCGGCCATGCACGAGGCCGCCAAGCAACGCGTCCACCTGGTCGCCGAGCTGCGGACGGCGCTGGCTACGGACGAGCTCGAGCTCGAATACCAGCCCATCATGGATCTGCGCACCGGCACGATTGCCGGCGCGGAGGCCCTGATCCGCTGGCGCCACCCGGACCTGGGCCTGCTGGCGCCGGGCAGCTTCCTCGACGCCGCCGACGAAGCCGGACTCACGGTGGAAATCGGCCACTGGGTGCTCCGGAACGCCATCGCGCAGACCGGCCGCTGGCAAGCCGATCCTGGGCTCCCGGCAGGCTTCAGCACCCACATCAACCTCTCCCCGGCGGACCTGCACCACATCGAGCTGGCGCCCTTTGTCGAAAGCCTGCTGGCCCGCTACGGTGTCGACCCTTGCCACGTCTCGATTGAAATCACCGAGACCGCGGTCATGCGCAGCGGCCCGGAAGTGGCCGCCACCATGCAGTCGCTCAATGACCTCGGCGTCCGGATCGAGATCGACGACTTCGGGACCGGCTATTCGTCCATCAGCTACCTGCGCTCCCTGCCCGCCGCGCGCGCGAAAATCGACAAGTCGCTGCTGCAGGGCCTGACCACGGACCGCCAGCAGGAGAAGTTCGTCGCAGCCATCCTGCAGCTGATCCACTCTGCCGGGCTGGGCGCCGTCGCCGAGGGCATCGAGGACCGGGAGCAGGCGGACAGGCTGCGGCAGCTGGACTGCGAATTCGGCCAGGGGTACTTCTTCAGCCGGCCGCTGTCCGTCGCGGACATGACGGAACTGCTGGCTCACAGCAACGGCGCCGCCGCATGAGCGCCGCCGGCCTGCGCGGGGCCGCCGACACAGTCCGGCTGGTGGCCCGGGTCGTGACGCTGTCGTTTCACCGCCCGCGGCACCCGGACCGGCGCTGGAATGACTTCTGGCGCGGCGTGTCGCGAGGGTCCCTGACCGAACCGATCATCTGGGACGCCCCCGGCACGGACGGCGCCGAGATCCGGCATCACCTGCAGAGCATGGCGGACCTCATGGACACCAGCCTTCCCGTGGTGGACCTTGGCTGCGGCCACGGCACCATGTCACGGCAGCTCACCGAAATCTTCCCCACCGTGCTGGGCGTCGACATCTCACCGGAGGCCGTGGCCGCCGCAGAATCAGCCCACCCGCGGGTCCCCGGCCTTGCCTTCAAGAGCCTGGACGCCACCGACCCCGCGGCCGCGGCCAGGCTCGCCCGCGGCCTGGGCGACGCCAACGTGTTTGTCCGCGGCGTCTTCCACGTCCTGAGCCGGCGCCGGCAGGCACGCCTGGCGGAGTCGGTCGCCGCGCTCCTCGGCACCACGGGGCGGGTGTACCTAGTGGAAACGAACGTCGGCGGCGGCGCGCTGAACTATCTCCGGGGCCTCGGGGCCACCGGCAGCCACATCCCGGGACCGCTCCGCCAGGCCATCTCCGCCCTCCCGAAGCCGGGCCACTTCGGTGCCCGGCAACGCTCGCTGGCGTTCCCGGCGCGGCACTGGACGCTCATCGCGGAAGGTCCTGCCGTCCTGGAAACGGTGCCCATGGCGGCCGGCGGGTCGCCCGGGAGCATCCCCGCGTACTGGGCGGTCCTGGGCGTCCGGCCCCGAACGAATCGTCGGGCCGGGACGCTGGCTCGGAACACCGTGGACATCCCCACGGGGTTGTCCGAGAATCGGATTGTGCCCCCGACTGAGCCGTACGGGCTTTCCTTCGAAGGTGACCTCCTGCCGATGCGCTCCCTGCGCACTGCCTGGCTGCTATCCCTGTGTCTGGGCTTTACCGGCGCGGACCGGTTCTACCTGCGCAGGCCCGGCACCGGCGCCCTGAAACTGCTGACACTCGGCGGCGCCGGCATCTGGTGGCTCATTGACCTGTTCCGAATCACCAAAGAGTACGCTGCCGACGGCGCGTCCATGCCGTTGGCCGGGACCAACACCCTGCGCCGCGGCCTGCGCCTGGCCTCGACCGTCCTGACCGTCGTCCTCGTAGGTACGGTGATCTGCGTCAGCGCGGCTCCCGTCACCGGCACTGTCACCGCCACCGTCACCGCCGTCAACGCAGTGCTGAACCCGGGCCCACCACCGCCGGTGAAGGAATGGGTCACCGTCGCGGAGGCTTCCGCGACGAATCCCTCCGGGCCGGTCCTGACCCTCACTGGCAAGCTCCACATCGAGTACACCTTTACCGGGCCGGCCGTCGCCTACCTCCAACCCGCGAAAGGACCGGCGCTCACCGTGCTGTCCCTGGTCAAAGCCAGCGCCGGGGCGATCGGCGTCGCGCTCGACCCGGGGACCTACACACTGATCGTCAGCACTACCGGCACGCTCTGGCATCTCACGGCCGAGGAGTACCGCCTCCCCGGATAGCGGGGGGCGGCGGCGCCGCCTAGACCTCGGGCATCGTGTCCACCCGCTGGTAGTCACGCGGGACCACCACCATCGGCACCGGGAGGGCCCGCAGCACCTTATTGGCCGTGCTGCCGATGAACAGCTTGTACTTCTCCGCCAGGCGCGAGGAGCCCACGATCAGGACCTCGCCGTCGTCCCACTCCAGGTCATCAATCGCTTCCTCGATGGTGCGGCCGTGGGCCACCTCCACACTGACCTGGTGGCCTTCCGGCAAGCGGTGCGCGGCGGCGGCGAGGACCGTATTGGCGTGGATATGGGCGGCATTGACGTTTTCGCCGCCGTCGCCCTCGGCGTCCAGCTCCACGAGGGACACCAGGCGCAGTGGAACACCGCGGCGCTCGGCAGATTCAATCGCGACGTCAATGGCCGCCTCCGCGCCGGGGCGCTGGCCCACAGCGAGGGTCAGGCGCGAGACCGCCTCGGTCCGGCGGTAGCCGCGCGGCGCCAGTGCCACCGGGACAGGTGCGGCGTGCAGGAGGGCGTTGGCCACGCTGCCCACGGTGTGCCGTTTGAAGAGGCCGCTGCTCGCGGCGCCGACCACGATCAGGCCGGCCCGGTACTCGATTGCCGCATCGATGAGGCCCGCCGCGAAGGAGTCCGCCTGGCGGACATGGAACTGTGCCTCCAGGCCTTCCGGCACCAGCGCCATCCCCTGGCTCTCGGCCGAGTGGATCTGCTGCTCCGCGGCGCTGGCCCGGCTTCCCTCCGGATTTGTGGCCCCGTAAGGCGTGTGCCGGTCCACCACAAAAACTAGGTCGAGATGCGCTCCCTGGGCCCGGGCCATGGCTGACGCCAGGGCAACGGCATCCGCGCCGCGCTCGGTGGGTGTGTAGCCGACTACGTATCGCATGAATGAACCCCTTATGGGTCTGTGGCAGATGCCAGCTGCGCCCCGGGGGTTCCGGGCGTCGTCGGCCGGTCTGCGTGCCTGCAGTGGTAGGAACGACTCTAGTCCAGCGGCCCCGGAAAAGGTGGTGACTAATGGCCCTGAGCTGCAGAATCTTCCGCGCCTACGCTGGGATGGTCGAGGGGAGGCGGCCATGAACACCAGCAGCAGCCGCAGGGCCAACGTGGGGTCGGGGCAGGCCGCAGTGAGCCGGGCCGGGGCACGGGCCGGAGCACGGGCCGCCGGACTCGGAGCCCTGACGCTCGCGCTGCTCCTGGCCGGCTGCACGCCGCCGGCCCCGCAGCCCTCCGCCGGCAGCCAGCCGGCGTCCCCCTCCGCCACGGCGACGGCCGCCACGACGTCGGCGACACAGACAGCGACACCGTCGGCGAGCCCGGCGCCGTCGTTGAGCGGCGATGCTGACGAAACCGCCCCGCCGCAGCCCGGCGACAAGGTGATTTCCTCCACGATCACGCACGACTGGGCCGTTCCAGGGCCCAATGCGCCGTTCCGCACGGACCACCAGAACCCCGTGCCGGTCGCGCCGCCGCCGGCGCCTCCCTTGCCCGCTCTCCATGCCATCGGGGCGGGCCAGCATCCCTCCGACGCCCCGCCCTATGACCAGCTGAGCTTCCGGTTCACCGGCGGGTTTCCCAGTTACGACGTCGAGACTGTTGACGAACTCGTCGCCGACGGCAGCGGACAGCCCATCGACATGCCCGGCACCGGTTCGATCCTCGAAGTGACGTTCCACGGCGCCCAGGCGCACACCGCCGACGGCACGGCCAGCACCGTGACGAGTGCCCCGGCGCCGGCGATCGGGTACAAGGCGCTCACGAGCTACGCGCCGGCCGGGGACTTCGAGGGGGTGCTCAGTTACGGGATCGGCGTGGGCCGTCCGATGGAGACGGTCCCGGAGACCAGGGTCCGGGTCTTTGAGGTGGAGAAAATCGAACAGGGCCAGCACCTGTACGTGGTGGCGGTCCAGCTGGACGCGACCAACTGGAAGTAGGCCGGCCCAGAAGTGCCGGACAAAGCAGACGAGCCGCGGATGGTCTCCGCGGCTCGTCCGTTGTTCCGGTTGGACCGGTCCCCGGGAAGGGATTGCCTTCCCGGCAGCTTGTTGGGTGGGTGCCTAGGCGTGGGCCTTGATGGCCGCGGCCAGGACCTCCAGGCCGTCCAGCAGCAGTTCGTCGCTGATGACCAGCGGCGGCAGCAGCCGGATGACGTTGCCGTAGGTGCCGCAGGTGAGGATGATGACACCCTCCTTGAGGCAGGCGGCGGCGACGGCCTTGGTCAGCTCCGGGTTCGGCTCCTTGGAACCGGCCTGGACGAGCTCGATCGCCAGCATGGCGCCGCGGCCGCGGACATCGCCGATCACCGGCTGCTCAGCCGCGAGGGCGCGCAGCTTGCCGAGGGCAAGCTCTTCGATGTGCTTGGCGCGGGCGTTGAGGCCGTACTGCTCCATCGAACCGATCGACGCGAGCGCCGCGGCGCACGCCACCGGGTTGCCGCCGTAGGTCCCGCCGAGACCGCCCGGGTGGACGGCGTCGAGGAGGTCCGCACGGCCGGTGATGGCGGAGAGCGGCATGCCGCCGGCGATGCCCTTGGCCATGGTCAGGATGTCCGGGACGACTCCTTCGTGGTTCACGGCGAACCATTCGCCGGTGCGGCAGAAGCCGGACTGGACCTCATCGGCGATGAAGACGATGCCCTTGTCCTTGGCCCATGCGGCCAGGGCCGGCAGAAAGCCCTCGGCCGGGACGATGAAGCCGCCCTCGCCCTGGATGGGTTCGATGATGATCGCGGCCACCTGGTCGCCGCCGATCTGCTTCTCGATCATGGTGATGGCGCGCTTGGCGGCCTCGGCACCGGTGATCTCCGGGTTCTCCTCGCGGTACGGGTAGCTCATCGGCATGCGGTAGACCTCGGGCGCGAACGGCCCGAAGTTGGTCTTGTACGGCATGGCCTTGGCGGTCAGCGCCATGGTCAGGTTGGTGCGGCCGTGGTAGGCGTGGTCGAACGCGACGACGGCGTCCCGGCCGGTGGCCAGGCGGGCCACCTTGATGGCGTTTTCGACGGCCTCGGCGCCGGAGTTGAACAGGACGGTGCGCTTCTCGTGGTCGCCCGGGGTGAGCCGGTTCAGCTGCTCGGCGACGGCGACATAGCCTTCGTAGGGCGTGACCATGAAGCAGGTGTGGGTGAAGTGCTCCACGGCCTCCTTCACGGCGCCGACGACGGCGGGGTCCGAGGCGCCGACGCTCGTCACGGCGATGCCGGAGCCGAGGTCGATGAAGGAGTTGCCGTCGACGTCATGGATGATCCCGCCGTCGGCGTCGGCCACGTACACCGGGACGCTGGACGCGACGCCGGCGGCCACAACCGACTTGCGGCGCTCGGTCAGGGCGACGGACTTGGGGCCCGGGAAGTCTGCCTGGACGCGGCGCTTCTGCTCGAGCCGGTAGGTGATTTCGTGTGCGGTGGTGGTCATGGGAAGGCCTTTCTAAGCGTGCGGTTGATGCGCGCGGGTTATTGCGTCAGTTCAGTCTTGCGCCGGCGGCTGCGGCAGTTGTGCGGGACGTTTGAGCGCCCGGCGCGTCAGGCGTCCAGCGCGCTCATCACGTGCTTGATGCGGGTGTAGTCCTCCACGCCGTACATGGACAGGTCCTTGCCGTAGCCGGACTGCTTGAAACCTCCGTGCGGCATTTCGGCGGTGAGGAGGATGTGGGTGTTGATCCAGACGGCGCCGAAGTCGAGGTCGCGGCTCAGGCGCATCGCGGTGCCGTGGTTGGTGGTCCAGACGCTCGAGGCGAGGGCGTAGTCGACGTCGTTCGCCAGTTCCACAGCCTCTTCCTCGGTGCTGAACTTCTGCACCGTAATGACCGGGCCGAACGCTTCCTTCTGCACGATGTCATCGCTTTGCCGGGCGCCGGTGACGATCGTGGGCTCGAAGAAGAAGCCCTTGTCCCCGGCCTGGTGCCCGCCGGTCTCGATCCTGCAGTTCTCCGGCAGGGACTCCACCAGGGACTTGACGGCGTTGAAGTGGTTGACGTTGTTCAGCGGGCCGAAGTAGTTGTCTTCGTCGTTCTGCGAACCGGTGCGCAGCGTCTTGGTGTGCTCGACGAGGGCGGCGACGAGGTCATCGTACGCGGCATCCTCCACGAGGACGCGGGCGATCGCTGTGCAGTCCTGGCCGGCGTTGAAGAACGCGAACTCGGCGATGGCCGCGGCGCTCTTCTTGATGTCGGCGTCGGCGAACACCACCGCGGGGGCCTTGCCCCCGAGCTCCAGGTGGGCGCGCTTGAGCCCCTTGGCGGCACCCGAGGCGACCGCGATGCCGGCGCGAACGGACCCGGTGATGGACACCAGGCCAGGGACCTTGTGATCGACCATCATGGCGCCGGTCTCGCCGGTGCCCAGGACCACGTTCAGCACGCCGGCCGGGAAGATCTCGCCGGCGAGCCGGGCCAGGACCAGGGTGGACTCCGGCGTGGTGTCCGACGGCTTGAGGACCACGGTGTTGCCGGCGGCCAGAGCGGGGCCGATCTTCCAGATGGCCATGAGGAACGGGTAGTTCCACGGGGCGACCTGGGCCACGACGCCGATCGGCTCGCGCCGGACATAGGAGGTGTGGCCTTCGAAGTATTCGCCGGCGGACTTGCCTTCCATGATCCGGGCGGCGCCGGCAAAGAAGCGCAGCTGGTCAGCGCCGGCGGCTACTTCCTCGGACGCGATCAGCGACCGGACCTGGCCGGTGTTGCGGTGCTGGGCTTCCACGAGCTCGTCGCTGTTGGCCTCAACGGCGTCGGCAAGCTTGAGCAGCATGAGCTGGCGCTGCCCCGGCGTGGTGTGCTTCCAGGTCTTGAAGGCGTTCTTGGCCGCCGTCATGGCGGCGTCGACGTCAGCCTGCACCGAGACCGGCGCCTGGGCCACCACGTCGCCGTTGGTGGGGTTCACAATGGGCAGCAACCCTGTGCCGGCGGGGGTGACGAACTCGCCGTTAATGAAGTTCTGCAAGGTTTGGACCACGATGTGCAACCTCTTTCTTACTGCCAATGACGGATGTGGGGCTGGTCACGAGCCTATGCCAGCGCGGCACGCCAGGGAATAGGCACCTGCACACCATCTCCGCGAAGCTTTAGTGCGCTTGCCCAGCACCCGGCTATCCTGAATCCATGGCCATTTCACTCGCCGCGCTGCTGGGGGTTCCGTCCCTCAAACTCACCAAGGCCGGTCTCGCCGAGACCACGTCGCACCAAGACATTCTCTGGGTGGCGGTCACGGAGCAGGAGGATCCGCAGCGCTTCCTCAACGGCGGTGAACTGATCCTGACCACGGGCATGCGGCTCAAGAGTGCCGCGGAGCAGCGCCGCTTCGTGCGCCAGGTCCAGCGGGCCGGGGCCGTGGGGATCGGTTTCGGCGTCGGCCTGACGCACGACGTCGTGCCACCGGCCCTCATCGCGGAGGCCAACCGCTGGGGGCTGCCGGTGGTGGAGGTGCCCTACGAGACCCCGTTCATCGCGATCGGCAAGCTCGTGGCCGATGCCCAATCGGCGGACCACTTCGTCAAGCTCGAGCGGCTCATCGCCGGGCACCAGATCCTGGCCCGGGCCCTGCTCACCGGCGGCGGCCTGGCCGAGCTCCTCAAGCACCTGGGCTCGATGCTGCGCACCGAGATCATCCTGACCCAGTTCACCGCGCAGCTGTACAACAGCATGCCCGGCCATCCGGCCCCGACCGCCGAGGGCTGGGCCTCCTACCCCATCCCGACGGGCCGCCGCGACGCCTGCACGCTGTGGGTGAAGCAGCCCTTCGAGGACTCGGGCATTGTCGGCTACGCCCAGAACCTGATCAGCGTCGAGCTGAACAACATGGTCAAGCAGCGCCAGGCCCAGCGCGCCCTGGCCGGCCAGGTCCTCGAGGACGTCATTCACGGAACGCTGGAGACGTCCGAGGCCACCCGGCGGCTTGCCGGCGTCGGCATCAACAGCACCCGCAAAAACGTGGTTCTGCTCGCCGAGTCGGCCGCCCACCACAAGCAGCTCGGGAGCTCCTCCCTGCCCCAGCCGCTCGAGAACGCGGTCAGCGCCGTCGTCGGGAAAGACCTCGTGGTGGTGACGCCCGACGACGGCAGCGGCGCCAGCACCCTCGCCCGCGGCCTCAGCGACCACCTGGCCGAGGCCGGAATCCATGCCACGATCGGCATCGGCGGGGCCTACACCAAGCCCAACGGCCTGCGCTGGAGCTACTTCGAGGCCCGCGACGCGGCCACCCACGGCCTGCCGGTCAACGAACCCGAGCGGCTGAGCCTGACCTCGCTGCTGCTGGCCAGCGAGGACGTTCCGTTGGCGGACATGGCCAACGAGTCGCTGAACCCCCTGCGGGCCTTCGACGCGGCGCACGGCGCCGAGCTCATGACCACGCTGGAGAGCTACCTGAACAACAACGGCTCGGTGGCCGCCGTCGCCGAGGAACTCACCCTGCACCGCAACACGGTCCGCTACCGGCTGGCCCAGATCACCGACCTGACCGGCTATGACCCGGCCCAGACGGCGGACCGGGTGCAGCTCTGGCTGGCGCTGGCTGTCCAGCGGCTCGGCGCCCGCCACCCGCGCTGACAGCCCCCTTCCCACTGCAGCGCCACCGCAACGCGGGGTCAGATATCGCCCATCCCGGGGCCTTTCATGGGCGATATCTGACCCCGCGTTGCTTTTGGGAGGTTCTCCGGACGGGAGATGTTCACCACTAAAGGCTGACTCTCAAACATCAAACGTCTAACCTTTAACCATGGCTAGCAGCACCGCGGTTTCCGCCCTCCCCCAGACAGCTCCGCCCGGTACCGGACGCCCGCGCGGCGTGGTCGTCGCCGGCGTCGTGGCACTCGTGCTGATCGGCCTCAACCTCCGCGCCGGCATCACCGGGTCCGCGGCGCTCTTCCATGACCTGCAGTCCGTACTCGGATACGGCCCGCTGATCGCGTCGCTGCTCCCCTCGATCCCGACCCTGTGCTTCGCGGTCGCCGGCGCGGCCACCGCCTGGCTCACGCGCCGGCTCGGCCTGGAAAAGGCCATCCTGCTCTCCCTCGTTATGCTCGCCGCAGGGCTGCTTCTGCGGGGCATCCCGTCCACCGGCATGCTGCTCGCCGGAACGGTGGCCGGAATGTCCGGGCTGGCCGTCTGCAACGTGGCCATGCCGGCCTTCATCCGGGTTCACTTCGCGGACCGCACATCCCTCATGACCGCCCTCTACACCGTGACCATGACCACCGGGGCCACGGTCACCGCCGTGCTGATCGTGCCGGTGGCACAGGCCCTGGGCTCACCGTCCGCCGGAGTGGGCGCCATCGGCTTCCTGGCCCTGTCCGCGTGCCTGGGCTTCCTGCCGATTGCGGTGCACGCCCACCGCAACGCCACCGCCGGCAAGGCCGCCCGCGTGTCCCCGTGGCCGCTGCTGCGCACCCGCACCGGGGCGCTGATCACGCTCGGCTTCACGGTGCAGGCGCTCCTGGCCTACGCCGTCCTGAGCTGGTTCCCCTACATGCTGGCCACCATGGGGCTCACCGCCTCGGACAGCGGGCTGATGTTCGGGCTCATGCAGCTCATCTCCGTCCCCGCCGGGATGGTGCTGGTGGCCATCGGTTCGCGGCCCCGGATGCTGCGGCCCTCCTTCTACCTGGCCACGGTGACGATGGCGCTTGGCGTCCTGGCGATGCTTGTCCTGCCGGCGGCCCTTGCGCCGCTGACCGCGGTCCTGCTGGGCTTCGGACTCGGCATCTTCCCGCTGGTCATGGTGATGATCAGCCGCAGCGGCCGCACCACCGCCGAGACCACCGCGCTGTCCACCGTGGCCCAGTCGGCCGGCTACCTGCTGGCAACCCTCGGGCCGTTCGGCATGGGCCTGCTGCACAGCGCCACCGGCTCCTGGACCCCGCCGCTGGTTCTCCTGCTGGCAGTGGCCCTGGGCCAGATCGCCGTCGGCCACCTGCTGACGGCCACCCCGGCAGGAAGGACCCGGCGATGACCCTCACTGCCTCACACCGCCCGCCGCTGGCGGAGGAAATCACGGCCAAACTGCGCGCGCTGATCCATTCGGGGGAATGGCCGCTGCAGCAGCGCATCCCGGCGGAACCGGAGCTCATGGCGGCGTTCGGCGTCTCCCGCGGGACACTGCGCGAGGCCATCAAAGCACTGGCCCACTGCGGGATGCTGGAAGTCCGTCGCGGGGACGGCACGTATGTGCGTGCCACCAGCGAGATCGCCGGGGCCACCCAGCGGATGCAGCAGGACCATTCCCAGGAGCACATCCTCGAAGTCCGGGTGGGGCTGGACACCCAGGCCGCCCGGCTCGCCGCCCGCCACGCCACGGACGACGACGTCGAGGCCCTGCGGGCGCTGCTCACCGAACGCCGCGACGCGTGGCTGGCCGGAGACTACGCCGGCTGGGCCCGCGCCGATTGGGACTTCCATGTGCGGGTGGCCCAGGCCTCCGCCAACCCGCTGCTGCACGAGCTGTACAGCAGCTTCGGCGCGGTCTTCCACAACGACCTGCTCCGGCAGCAGCGGCGGGGAGGATTCAACGGACTGCCGCTCGAAGGCCATGACGAACTCGTAGAGGCCATCGCCGTGCGGGACGAGGCCGCCGCCGTCGAAAGCGTCACCCGGAACCTCAACACCTGCGCCGAGTGGCTCCGGGCGTAGCTTCCTAGGGTTTTTCCAAGGCCGCGGTACCAAGCTCAGTCTCAGCCGTGCCCCTGCGCCCAGCAGCAGGGGCTCGGCGCTTCATTAGGGTCTTAGTGCCGTAGACCGGACACTGCCCCGGGTCAACACTGAGACTTGCAGGACGCTGCACGCGCATGCACGCGGTTTGGGCGCAGGCCGGATCCCGTAACGCGGCTTCCTGATTCGCCCCGGCAAGCACCCGGCGAGGAGGTCGACGGTGGGCAAGAAAAAGAAGAAGAACGCCGACAAACAGGCAGGCCCTGACGGGCAGTCCCGGAAAAAGATGCCCCGCAAGGAATACGAAGCCGAGATGGCTAACCTGCAAGGCGAACTGGTCGCGATGCAGGAATGGGTGAAGGCCACCGGAGCCAAGGTCTGCATCGTGTTCGAGGGACGCGACACGGCCGGCAAGGGCGGAACGATCAAACGGATCGTCGAACGGGTCAGCCCCCGGGTGTTCCGGGTAGTGGCGCTGCCGACTCCCACCGACCGGGAGAAGTCGCAGATGTACCTGCAGCGTTATATGGGGCATTTCCCGGCGGCCGGCGAAGTGGTCATCTTCGACCGCAGCTGGTACAACCGGGCGGGCGTGGAGCGCGTGATGGGCTTCTGCACCCCGGAGCAGACACAGCGGTTCCTGGACATGACACCGCTGGTGGAGAAGGCGATGGTCGACTCCGGGATCATCCTGCTCAAGTACTGGCTCGAAGTCAGCCCCGACGAGCAGACCCGGCGGCTGGAGAGCCGCAAGGACGATCCGCGCAAGACGTGGAAGCTGTCGCCGATGGACCTGAAGTCCTACAGCCGGTGGTATGACTACTCCCGGGCCAGGGACGCCATGTTTGAGGCCACCGACACCGCGTGGGCGCCGTGGTATGTCGCCAACAACGACGTCAAGAAGCGCGGCCGGCTCAACATCATCAGCCACCTGCTCAGCCAGGTGCCCTACGAGCCCTTCCCGGGGCTCGACGTCGAACTGCCCAAGCGCCAGAAGCCCGGCAACTACCGCGAGCCGACCCTGGCAGTGCGGCGCATCCCCACTCCGTTCTGAGCAGTGCCCCGGCGATGAGGAGGAAGTCATGAACGACAATCCCGGAGCAGCGGCGGGGCTGGCCCCGGCCGAAGCGGACGCGGCCTGGTACGCCCTGGCACCCGCGGAGGTGGCAACCGAGCTGGGGGTGGACCCGGCAAGCGGGCTGAGCGCAGCCGAGGCGCAGCAGCGGCTGCAGGAGTACGGCCCAAACGCACTGGCTGCCGCGAAGCAGGAGCCGGTCTGGAAACGGTTCTTCAAGCACTACCGGGACTATATGCAGATCGTGCTCGTGGTCGCCGCCCTGGTCAGCCTGGTGATTGCGGAATACGGGACAGCAATCGGGCTCGCCCTGCTGACGCTGTTCAACGCGTGGCTGGGCTATCACCAGGAGGGCAAGGCCGAAGCGGCCGCCGCTTCCCTCAGCCAGATGATGAAGTCGATGGCCAAGGTCCGGCGCGACGGCGACGTGGTGGAACTCCCTGCCGAGGAAATCGTGCCCGGGGACATTGTGGTGGTCGACGCCGGCGACCGCGTCCCGGCCGACGGCCGGATCATCCAGGCCGCGACCCTGCAGATCGAGGAGGGCGCCCTGACCGGCGAGAGCGTCGCGGTTGAGAAGGATACCGGCGCCATCAGCGGGCACGACGTCGGCATCGGCGACCGCCTGAACATGGCGTTCATGAACACCAACGTGACCCGCGGTCACGGCGAAATCCTCGTCACCACCACCGGCATGGGCTCGGAGGTCGGCCACATCGCCCACATGCTGTCCGGGCAGAAAGTGGAGAAGACCCCGCTCACCAAGCAGGTGGACCGGCTCACCATCTTCATCATCATCGCCGCCCTCTTCGCCTTCGTCGCGATCGTCGTGATGGGCCTCGCAGCGGGCGACTCCTTCGCGGTGCTCTTCGGGATCGGCGTGGCACTGGCCGTCGGCTCCATCCCTGACGCGCTGCCCGCCGTCGTCACCACCATCCTGTCCGTGGGATCGGTCAACATGGCGAAGAAGAACGCCATCATGAAGGTCCTGCCGGCAGTCGAGACGCTGGGATCCACCTCGGCGATCAATTCGGACAAGACCGGCACCCTGACCCTGAACCAGATGACGGTGCGCGAGTTCAGCACGGTGCAGCACCACTACACCGTGAGCGGTGAGGGTTACAGCTTCGACGGCCAGGTCCAGCGGACCACCGGGGATGCCGAACGCGACCTCGACTACGTGATGTTCCCCTGTGCCCTGTGCAATGACTCTGACATCAACGACGGCGAGGTGGTCGGCGACCCGACCGAGGCGGCCCTGTACGTGCTGGCGCAGAAGGGCGGCGTGGACGTCAAGGAATTCCGCAGGAACAACCCACGTGTGGCGTCGGTGCCCTTCGACTCCGACTACAAGTTCATGGCCACGTTCCACCTGATGCCCGGGGCCGACGGCCGGTCCGTGGTCCGGGCGTACGTGAAGGGCGCCCCCGATGTCGTCCTGGGCCGGTCATCCTTCGGGCGGATGCCCGGCGGGATCGCCGAGCCCCTCACCGAGGAAATGCGCGGCAAAGTCCTCGCCGAGAACGACCGCATCGCGGGCCAGGGCCGGCGGGTGCTCGCCCTGGCCCAGCGGGAGTTCGATCCGGCCACCTTCGACCCCGACGGCGACCTCATGGCGCTCATGCAGGATCTGGAGATCTCGGCGCTGATCGGCGAGGTCGACCCCCCGCGCGCCGAGGCGGTGGCGGCCATCGCGACGGCCAAGCACGCCGGCATCCGGGTCCGGATGATCACTGGCGACCATGCCGTCACCGCTGCGGCGATCGCCGGCGAACTTGGCATCCGGGGCCGTGCCGTCACGGGTGCCGAGTTCGCCGCAATGAGCGACGACGAGGCCGACAGCCAGGTGGACGGAATCGGCGTGATTGCCCGGGTGGCGCCCGAACACAAAGTCAGGCTGGTCGAAGTCCTCAAGCGCAAGGGCAACGTCGTCGCCATGACCGGCGACGGCGTGAACGATGCGCCAGCCATCGCCGCGGCCGACATCGGAATCGCGATGGGCATTACGGGCACCGACGTCGCCAAAGGTGCGGCCAAGATGATCCTGGCCGACGACAACTTTGCCACCATCGTGGCGGCCGTCGAAGAAGGCCGGCTGGTATACGACAACCTGCAGAAGTTCATCCGGATCCAGGTCGCCAACCTGTTCATGTTCATCCTGGCGTTCATCGGATCGTCCGCCTTCGCGATTGCCGGCACGGCACTGCTCAGCCCCGCCCAGGTGCTGTGGATCCACATGGCGATCGTCGCCCCGATCGGCGCGGTCATGGGGCTGGACCTCGCCACACCGGGCATCATGGACCGCAAGCCGAGGCCCTTCAACCAGCCGATCATTGTCCGTTCGATGATGGTGCGCCTGTTCGTCGTCGGGCTGTTCATGGCGGCCGCGACGCTGGTCCTCGTGCAGGTTGGCAAAACCTCCTACGGCTCCCTCGAGATCGGCCAGAGCATGGCCATCGTGGGGCTGGGGCTGATGAACATCGCCGTCGCCCTCAACCTGCGCTACCCCGCCGAGAGCGCCTTCGGCCCCTCCACGATCTCCAACCCGAAGCTGCTCTGGGCGTTCGCGTGGGCCTTTGTCGGTTCGATGCTGATCACCCAGATCCGGGTGCTGCAGGACCTGTTCGGCACCGTCCCGCTGACCGGCGCACAGTGGCTGGCCTGCCTGGTGCCGGCCGTGCTGCTGCTGCTCCTCGGCGAACTGTTCAAACTCATCCTGCGGTTCCGGCATGCCGGAGCGCACGCCAGGGGCGCGGCTCCGGCAGTGCCGGCGTAGCCGGGACCCGGGCCCGCGTTAGCGGACGAGGCCCTTCAGGACGTTCCTGGGGCGCTGCATTTCGCCGTGCTTGGCGCCGAGAACGATCACCCAGCCGGCAAAGACAGGGATGGCCCACTGCAGGATCTTCAACTGCTGCTGCGCGGACCGCAGTTCGGCTGAAGCTTCAGGCTTCGGTTCGGTGGCGCCCTTGGCGCCCTCTGCGGCCAGCTTGTCCACCTTGGCGCCCTGCAGCCCGGCGTACAGGGTGACCGCCGCACCGGCAAGGGTGACAACCGACTTGTACACGCTCAGGCGGGCCACGCCGTCCTGCGCGGCAAGCCGCCCCTTGTTTTCACGCATGATGGCGAGTCCGGAAATCAAATGCGCACCGAATGCGGCAGCCTGGTACGGCGCCCACTTCTTCCACCCCAGGCTCGACAACCGGGTGCGCTCCGCCGGGTCCTTGGCTTCCGCCGTGGCGCCGTTGAGTCCGATGGCACCCATCAGCGAACCCCCGAACCAGGCGGCGGCGGTGAGGTCATGAATGGAGCGGGCCACAAGATTTCCTGCCATGTTGAGCTTCCTATCGTCTGTCTTCGAATCCGGAATCGCCGGGCGCCGCAACGCCCGGGCTAAGGTAAGCATACTTATCACCAGCGGGATAGTCCCTCCTGGCGGCCTCGTCCCCGCCGCGTCGGGCCGCGGCTTCCTTGTTGGCACCAGGCCCCGGGACTATCGTGGATATACCTTCGGGCCGGGCTGGGACGGTCATCGGTGGCAGGTCTCGCAGAGGTATGTCATGAGCTATATCCCCGTCAGCAGACGCACCATCAGAAGGCACCGCGAATCCGAGCGCTCCACGCGGCGCCTCGTGTTCGTCCTGTGCGCCGTGGCCGCGGTGGCGTGGCTGCTGTCCGTCGTATTGTCCACCGAAGTCCACGTGGACAGCTTCGCCTTCAACGTCGCCGTCGTGATGCATGTGCTGGCCCTGGTGGTGGCTTTCGGAGCCATCATCCTGGTCGACTGGCACGGCTTCCTGTGGCTCATCGGCAGGCGCGAACTGGGCGAGATCATCCGCCTCGACGGCGCGGCCACACCGCTGATCTGGGGCGGGCTCGGCGGCCTGCTGGCCACGGGCGTGTTCCTGAGCCCGCACCTGTACAACCCGATGACGGACGTCAAGCTCGCGGCCGTCCTCGTGCTGAGCCTGAACGGGATCCTGCTCATCCCGCTCATGCGGCGGCTGGCCCGGCTGCCGGCCGACGCGGCATTCACGGACCTGACCAGGGGCCAGCGCGTGCACATGGTGTCCTGCCTCGTGATCTCGCAGCTGTGCTGGTGGACCGCCATCATCATCGGGTTCATCAACGGCCAGTTCTGAGCAGCAGCTCGCCGGGAATTGTCCGCCAGGCCGCACCCGGCCGGGCTAGCCGCGCAAGGGCACCACTTCGCCCTGCTGGTAGAGCAGCGCCCGGACCTCGGATTCGGCGGAGTCCAGGCGTTTGGGGTCAATGGTCGCGCCGGAGGCGAAATGGTCCAGGAGCCGGGGGTCCACGTAGCTTTTCCGCGCAATCGACGGCGTGTTGCCCAGCACCTCCGACGCCTCGACCATGGCCCGGCTCACCGCCCGTTTGCGCGCGGACACCTTGGCCTGGGGCCCGCTCCGCGCCAGGCTGACGGCCGCCGCCACGGTCCCGCGGAGGGTGCGGAAGTCCTTCGCGGTGAAGTCCTCCCCCGTGCGTTCCTTGACGTATTCATTGATGTCCGCACTGGACACCGGGTGCCAGCGCCTGCCGTCCTTGTAGGCGAGCAGCCGTGAGTTGCCGCCGCGCCGCTTGAGCTGGCGCACCACGGCGGCGAGGTCGGCGTCGTCAATCCGCGACTCCCAGTTCTTGCCGCTCTTGGCCGGAAAACTGAGCCTGAGTTCGTCCTGGCGGACGCGGACGTGGGCGCACAGCAGGGTGGCCAGGCCGTGGCTGCCGTTCTCGTTCGTGTACCGCTCGGAGCCCACCCGGAGGGATCCGCTGTCCAGCATCCGGAACGCGGCCGCCAGCACGCGCTCCCGGGTGAGTCCCTCCGAGCGCAGGTCCATGGTGACGCGGCGGCGTGCGGCCGGGAGCGTCTCGGCCAGCTGGAGGGCGCGGTCAAACTTGAGCCGGTCCTTTTTCTCGCGCCAGCTCGGGTGGTAGATGTACTGCCGCCGGCCGACGGCGTCGAGCCCGGTCGCCTGGATATGCCCGTTGTCATAGGGCGCGATCCAGACGTCGGTCCAGGCCGGGGGGATGCCGATATGCTCCAGCCGGTCCCGGACGGGGCCGGCCGGCAGCGTGGACCCGTCCAGGTCCTTGTAGCTGAAGCCCGTGCCGGCGGGGACCCGGCGGTACCCGCGGCCGGACGCGTTGCTGTGCCGGAGCCTCACCGGAGGCCTCCAGGGGGGACATGCTCATCCATGACGGTAAGCCTACTGACTACCGCCGCGGTTTTCCTCCCGAAACAGCAACGCGGGGTCACTCCGCGCCCATAAATCCCGCTGGAATGGGCTGTGAATGACCCCGCGTTCGGAGGTGAGTAGGTAGCGGGTTAGAGGTGGGCTGCCACGCCGCCGCGGGAAATCGACACCATGTCCTCGCGCGGGACCACCTTGACGCGCTCGCGGGCGACCTCCACGCCGTGCGTGGTGCCGGCCGCCGTCGCGGCGTCACCCAGGGCACGTTCGTGGGCGTCGAGCGCCAGCCAGCCTTCCCAGCTGGTGTACTCCACACCGCGGCGCTCCAACAGCTCGACGACGGCGTCCGGGGCCGGGGCCGCGGCCAGCGGCAGGTTTTCCCGGTCCTCGAGCAAGTAGGTGACGGTTTCGAGCGCGTCGCCCTTGGTGTGGCCGATCAGCCCCACCGGTCCCCGCTTGATCCAGCCGGTGGCGTAGATGCCCGGCACGTGGGTGCCGGAGGCGTCCAGCACGCGGCCGCCGTCGTTCGGGATCACACCCTTGCTGTGGTCGAACTCGACCTCGGGCAGCGCCGAGCCGAAGTAGCCGATCGCGCGGTAGACGGCCTGGACCGGGTAGTCGACGATCTCGCCGGTGCCGCGGGCGTTGCCGGTGCCGTCGAGCTCGGTGCGCTCGAACTTGATGCCGGCGACGCGGCCCGGGTCCCCGGCTCCGCCGGTAGTGTCCCCGTACACCTCGACCGGGCTGTGCAGGAAGTGCAGGTGCAGCCGGCGGGAGGCCTTGAGCTCGGAGAGGTCCTCCGGCTGTTCGGCGATCCAGTTGGTGAGCGTACCCACCATGGTCTTGGTCTGGTTGTTGGTCTGGATCTGCCGGTCGGATTCGGCGTCGAACTCGAAGTCCTCGGCGTAGAGGATGATGTCCACGTCCTTGGAGTGGGAGAGCTCGCGCAGCTCCAGCGGCGTGAACTTCACCTGGGCGGGCCCGCGGCGTCCGAAGACGTGGACGTCGGTGACGGGCGAGGCCTTCAGCCCGGCGTAGACGTTGTCCGGGATTTCAGAGACCAGGAGGTCGTCGGCGTGCTTGGAGAGCATGCGGGCGACGTCCAGGGCCACGTTGCCGTTGCCGATCACGGCGATTTCCTTGGCCTCGAGCGGCCACTCGCGGGGCACATCGGGGTGGCCGTCGTACCAGGAGACGAAGTCGGCGCCGCCGTAGGAGCCCTCCAGTTCGATGCCGGGGATGTTCAGGTCCGCGTCCTTGATGGCGCCGGTGGCGAAGATGACGGCGTCGTAGTGGGTGCGGAGGTCCTCGATGGACAGGTCCGTGCCGTAGTCCACGTTGCCGAAGAAGCGGATGTCGCCGCGGTCCAGCACCTTATGCAGGGCGTTGACGATGCCCTTGATGCGGGGGTGGTCGGGGGCCACACCGTAGCGGATCAGGCCGTAGGGTGCCGGGTAGCGGTCGAAGAGGTCGATGCTGACGGTGAGTTCACCGCTCTTGACGGCCTCGCTCTTGGTCAGGATGTCAGCGGCGTAGACGCCGGCGGGGCCGGAGCCGACGACGGCGACGCGCAGCGGGCGGGCGGCAGTTCCTACGGTGGTGCTAGATGACACGGCTGTGTTCCTTTGTTCTTCTGCATCCGGTGCTCCGTAACTGCCCTTTTCGGGCCTGATAACGGCAGTCGTGGAGCAATCGACGGGGTTTAGGGGGTCAGTACGCGGGCTTTGGTGGTGCGGGGGGTGTTCGGGGTGGTGGTGCTGTAGTCCGCGGTCTTGAAGTGCGACGGCGCGAACGGGCTGACGCGGACGACGTCGCCGATCACGATCACGGCGGGATTCGCGACGCCAGCGGCCTCGGCCTGGTCCGCGATGGTCCCGAGCGTCCCGATGGTCACCCGCTGGTCAGGCAGGTAGCCATTCTCTACGATGCCAACCGGCGTGCCGGCTGGCAAACCGGCGCGGGCCAGGGAGGCCGCGGATTCCCGCAACTGGCCCACGCCCATGAGCAGGATCACGGTGTGGTCGGCGCGGGCCGGGACTTCGGAGAGCTCCTCGTGGCCGGTGACCACGCTGAATCCCTTGGCCAGGCCGCGGTGCGTGACGGGGATGCCGGCGGCGGCCGGGACGGAAATGGCGGACGTGACGCCGGGGACCACCTCGACGTCGACGCCGTGCTGGCGGCAGAATTCGGCTTCTTCGCCGCCGCGGCCCAGGACGTAGGGGTCGCCGCCCTTGAGCCGGACCACGCGATGGCCCAGGAGCGCCTCGTCAACCAGGATCCGGTTGATCTCGGATTGCGGCACGGGGTGGTGGCCCGGGGTCTTGCCGACCTCGATCACCCGGACGTCGGGGGCGAGTTCGGCCAGGAGGTCCCGCGGGCCGAGCCGGTCGGCGACCACGACGTCGGCCTGGCCGAGCAGCCGCCGGCCGCGGACCGTGATGAGCCCGGTGTCACCGGGACCGCCGCCCACCAGGGCAACGGATCCGGTCGAGGCGCGGCGCCGGCGCAGCGGCAGGTCACCGGTTTCCAGGGCGGTCGCGACGGCGTCGCGCAGGGCCATGGCGCGGCGCGGGTCTCCGCCGGCGTTGACGGCAATCTTGACGTCATCGACGACGGCGACCGCGGGCGTCCAGGCGGCGGAGGCTTCGTGGTCGGAGGCGTTGACGCACCAGATGCGCTGCGCTTCGGCGTCGGCGGCAACCCGGGCGTCCACGGCGGCGTCGCCGGTGGCGGTCTGCACGAACCAGACGGCGTCGACGTCGGAGGAGCGGTACGGGCGGGCCTCCCAGGTGAGGAGGCCGGCGGCGGCCAGTTCGGCGAGCGCGGGAGAGGCAACGGGCGCCACGACGGTGACGCGGGCGCCGGCGTCGAGCAGGCCCTTGGCGCGGCGCGCAGCGACGGGTCCGCCGCCCACAACCAGCACGGCCCGGCCGAGGAGGCGCAGCGCCGTGGGGTAAATGTCCTGAATTGCCATGCATCGACGATAGGGGGACGTCACATTGCGGAACAACGGTGCGGAAACACCAGTTCACGCAAGGTAACGCCGCGTCACATTCTTGGCAGCGTCTCCGGCCCTGCCCGGGACGCGGTCCGGGACGCGGTCCGGGGGCACTTTGACGGCCGCCGGAGCCGTTTTGGGCGCAAACGACGGCGTGTCCCCGGTCAATGTGCCCCCGTCCGGCAGCCGGGCACGCCGCGGGGGAGCACCCGGGGGTTATTTCACGGCGATGAGTTCGATCAGCTTGATGTCCGGGTCCTTGGCCAGCATGGCCGGCCCGTGTTCGCCGAGCGCGGCGGGGATGGCCCCGGTGAGGTGGGCCTGCCGGTCTTCCTCGGAGTCGAAGGTGTCGAAAATGCCGAAGGTGTTTTCGTTGACCCGGAAGGCGTACCAGGTCCGGGTTCCGGGCTCGGTGAGCACGATCTCGCGGCCCCCGTTGAGGAAGGCCCAGACATCCTGTTCTTTCCCGGGCTTCGCCTCGACCAGGGCCAGCACGCCAAATTTTGGTGCCACAGCTATCTCCTCAGGTTCGGACCGGGAACCGGCCGTTGCCCGGCCTCTAGGCGTGAGTGTAGGCCCGTGCCCGGGCCCCGGCAAGGCCCCGCACAAAGAGCAACGCGGGGTCATCTACGGCCGATAAATCCGGGGATTATGGGCTGTAGATGACCCCGCGTTGCTGTGGCGGGGTGGCGCTGTAACTAGCGGGTGCTGCCGGCGAGGAGGCCGCGGCGGCGCAGGAGCCGCTTCTCGATCGGGGCGAAGACGAGCAGTTCGATCAGGATGCCGACGGCGAGGATCAGCAGGATGGCGGACATCACGATCGTCATGTCGGACAGGACGCGGCCCTGGTCCAGCATGGAGCCCAGGCCGAAGCCGATGGTGCCGCCGACGGCAATGATTTCCGCGGCCATCAGCGAGCGCCACGAGAACGCCCAGCCCTGCTTGAGGCCGCTGAGGTACCCGGGCAGGGCGGCGGGCAGGATGATCTGCAGGGCCAGCTGGAGCCGGGAGGCGCCCAGGACCTTGCCGACGCTGCGGTACTGCGGCGGAATCTGGTCCACGCCGGAGATCAGGCCGTTGATGATCGAGGGAATGGCCCCCATGAACACCACGAAATACACGGTGGCGTCGGTGAGGCCGAACCAGAGGATGGCCGCGGGCACCCAGGCCACGGAGGGCAGGACCTGCAGGCCGGAGATCAGCGGGCCGAAGGCCCGGCGCAGGGGTGTCACCTGGGCCAGCAGGAGTCCCACCGGCGTCGCGATGACCACGCTGATCAGGAAGCCGACGACGCCGCGCTGCAGCGAGGTCCAGACCGCTTCCTGCAGCTTGCCCTCGGCCCACAGGGTTCCGACCTGGGCGAGCACGTCGAGCGGGCCGGGCACGATGTCGCGCCGCTTGAACCCGAGGGACACGTACAGCTGCCACAGGATCACCAGCACGGCGAGCGCGGCGACCGGCAGCAGGATCCGGCTCCAGTCGACGCGGGCTTTGCGGACGGCGTCGGACTGGAGGGAGTCGAGGCCCGCTTCCAGCTCGCGCAGGTCTTCCTGGCCGCTGGAGGAGCGGGTCAGGGCCGCGTGAACCTTGCGGGTCTCGGCCGGGGCGTCGGCCACTGGGAGTTGGTTACTTGGCATGGCGGCGGATCTCCTCGCGTAGCCGGGCGGTGATGACGCCGGTGAGCTGGCCGGCGAGGCCGGCATCGGTGCGGTGTTCTTCGGTGACGTGCCACTCCTGCACCACGCGGCCTGGCCGGGAGGAGAGCAGGAGGACGCGCTGGCCAAGCCGGACGGCTTCGCGGACATTGTGGGTGACAAAGACGATGGTCCGGCCGGTTTCCTTCCAGATCCGTTCCAGCTCATCGTGGAGCAGGTCCCGGGTGATGGCGTCGAGGGCCGCGAACGGCTCGTCCATCAGGAGCAGCTGCCGGTCCTGGGCCAGCGAGCGGGCCAGGGCCACTCGCTGGCGCATCCCGCCGGAGAGTTCGTGCGGGCGCTTGTCCCCCGCGCTGCCCAGGTGCACGAGATCCAGCAGCTCGCCGGCTTTGGCCCGGCGCTCGGCCTTCCCGAGGCCGCGCAGTTTCAGGGCCAGTTCGATGTTTTCCCGGGCGGTCAGCCACGGGAAGAGGGCTGAGTCCTGGAACATGAACGCGGCACCGTCGCTGGGCACTTCCAGGGCGCCCGACGTCGGGGCCTCCAGTCCCGCCATGATGTTGAGCAGGGTGGACTTGCCGCAGCCGGAGGCACCGAGCAGGGCGACGAACTCGCCCTGCCCGATGGTGGCGTTGACGTCGTCCAGCACCGGGGCACCGTCGCCGAAGCGCTTGCCCAGGTTTTCCAGTACGACTGGCATGGTCGGGTCCTTACTGTTGGAGCGGAACTGTGGTGGTGGATGGCCGGCGGCCGGGTCGCTAGTCCTTGCCGAGGCCTGCGGCGGAGATCTTTTTCCCTGCCGCGCTCTCGGGCAGGACGGTGTTGAGGGCGGTGAGGTCGAAGAGGCCGGTGAGGTCGGCCTGCTTGGTGGTGCCGGCGTCGACCCCGTCCTGGAGCAGCTTCTTGTACGTCCCGGCGAGCGGGTCGACCGTGAAGACGATGTTCTTCAGCGACCGGTCGATCACGTCCGCGGCGAGCGCGGACCCGGCCGCGGCCTTCAGTCCGGCGTTCAGGACCGTGGCCTTCTCCGCCGGGGCGGCGGCGTTGAGCCAGTCCACCGACTCCACATGGCCCTTCAGCAGCGCCTGCACCGTGGCCGGGTGCTCGGCCGCGAACTTCTTGTTCACAATCAGGACGGTAGTGATGAATTCGCCCTTGTCCCACAAATCCTTCTCATCGACCAGGACCTTCGCCCCGGCCTGCAGCACCAGCCGCGACGCCCACGGCTCCGGCAGCCACGCCCCGTCCAGCTTGCCGTCCTGGAACAGCTTCAGCGTCTGGGCGTTCTCGGTCGGGTTGATAGCCACGTCCCCGCCGCCGTCCGTGGAGGTCTTGAACCCCTGCTTCCCCAGCCAGGCCCGCAGCGCCACATCCTGGGTGCCACCCAGCTGCGGCGAGGCGAGGGTCTTGCCCTTCAGGTCCGCCGCCGAGTTGATTCCGGGCTTGACCACCAGCTGCGCCCCGCCGGACGCGGCACCGGCGATGATGCTGATCGACTCGCCCTTGCTCTTCACGAACGAGTTGATCGCCGGGTTCGGGCCGATATACGTCGCGTCGATCGCGCCGGCGTTCAGCGCCTCGATCGCGGCCGGACCGGCGTTGAACACCTGCGTGGTCAGCTTCGTCTGGCCCAGCTCCTTGGCGATGAACCCCTGGTTCACCCCGACCAGGGCCGGGCCGTGGGTGATGTTGCCGAAGTAGCCGAGCTTCAGCTCCGCCGCCGGGCTGCCATCCGCCGCGGCTACCGGCGCGGCCTCCGGGCCGCGGGACAAGGTCGACGCCACCGCCGCACCGCCGCCGATCAGGAGCACCAGGGCGGCGGCCAGGGCGATCTCAAGGATGCGCTTGCGCTTGGGCTTGCCGGTTTCACCGGCAACGATCCGGATGGTGCCCGGCGTCCCCGACGTGCCGGGCTGCGAACCGGGCGTGCGGTTCTCGGGGGTGCGTGACATGGGGTGAGGTCCTGTTCTGGGGTGGGTGCGGAAATACCGGTCTGCGTGGTCAGCCCCGGCGGCATCGCCCCTGGAGGTTCCTGCGGGGGAAGCCGTGGATCCATTCCGTCGTCTTCATTCCTAAACCATAGGGAGTGGCATAAACGCGGTTCAACGGTCCGGAAACCGGGGGTCACGCGAGTTCATGCAGCGTCATATTCGGGACATATGGGTTCAGGCCATTCCCGCCGGGACAGGGTCCGGGATCCGTTGCCGGCCGGGCGCCGGACTGCCATTCTGGCTGGATCGACCCGCCGGCACTGCCGGCACTGACGAAAGGACGGGACGATGCCGCTCTATCTGTCGAAGTTCAGCTACACGCCGGAGACCTGGGCGAAACTGATGCATAACCCGGAGGACCGCAGAAAGGCCGCGCAGGCGTACATCGAGGCGGTCGGCGGGAAGCTGCACGGCTTCTGGTACGCGTTCGGCTCCCATGACGGCTTCAATTTGTGGGAGGCCCCGAACAATGTGTCCATGGCGGCGGTGGCACTGGCGATCAGCGGAGGCGGGGCGCTGAGCTCCTTCGAGACGACGGTGCTCCTGACGGTCGACGAGACACTGGAGGCCCTGCGGCAGGCCGAGCAGATCAAGTACCGGCCTCCCGGAGCCTAACGGTCATTGCCCGGCTCCTGCCCCCGCCAATTACCCGGCCAAATACCGGAAGCCCCGGTCCGGTTCATTCCGGACCGGGGCTTCCCGCGCCGATCAAGTAGCCGATCAACGAACGGCGGACCAGTCCAGCAACCTAGATCGAGTAGCGCTCGTCCTCGTGGTCGCCGGGGTGGTCGTTGACCAGGCCCGCGGCGAGCGTGTTGCCGTCGAGCGGGTCGATCACCAGGAACGCCCCGGTGCGGCGGTGGTGCAGGTAGTTCTCCAGCGGCAGGGGCGCGGCCAGCCGGAGCTGGGCATGGCCAATGTCGTTCAGTTCCAGGGTGCTGGCGGGCCCGAGCTGGAAGCTCGCGAGGTCCAGCTTGCCCGTCACGTTCCGGACCAGGGCCTGGACCGTGCGGGTGCCGTGCTTGACCAGCACCTTCGCGCCTTCCCGCAGCGGCTTGGGCGAGAGCCAGCACAGCGCGGCATAGAGGTCCGCCGAGGCCTCCGGTATTGTGCCCCCGGCGGGCCCCGCCGCGGCGATCGTGTCGCCGCGGGCGACGTCGAACTCGTCCGCCAGCCGCAGCGCCACGGACTGCGGGGCGGCCGCCTCGGCCAGCTCGCGGCCGGCGAAGTCGATTCCGGTGACGGTGGTGGTGCGCGGTGCCTGGCCCGGCGTCAGGACGCTGACGTGGTCCCCGACCTTCACGGAGCCTTCGGTGATCTGGCCGGCGTAGGCCCGGTAGTCGCGGTACGCCTCGGGATCCAGGCCGCCGTCGACGGCGTCGGGCGCCAGCGCGCCCTGCGGCCGGATGACCAGCTGGACCGGGAAGCGGAAGCTCTCCAGGTGGCTTTCGAGTTCGTCGGCTGCCGGCAGCGTCTCCAGCACTTCCAGCAGTGCCGGGCCGCTGTACCAGGGGGTGCGGTCGGAGCGGTCCACGACGTTGTCGCCGTCGAGCGCCGACACCGGGATGACCAGCAGGTCGCTGATTCCGTCGGACCCCAGCCCGAGCTCGCGGCCCACCTGCTGGACGTCGGCCTCAATGGCGCGGAACACGTCCTCGCTGAAGTTCACGAGGTCGATCTTGTTCACGGCAACGATCACGTGCGCCACGCGCAGCAGCTGCAGGACCGAGAGGTGACGGCGGGTCTGTTCCAGGACACCCTTGCGGGCGTCGATGAGGACGACGACGGCATCCGCAGTGGACGCGCCGGTCACCGTGTTCTTGGTGTACTGCACGTGGCCCGGGCAGTCCGCGAGGATGAAGCTGCGGCGGTCCGTGGCGAAGTAGCGGTAGGCGACGTCGATGGTGATGCCCTGCTCGCGTTCGGCGCGCAGGCCGTCGGTCAGCAGGGCGAGGTCGATCCCGCCTTTATCGCCACCGAAGCCGCGGTCCGCGGACGTCCGGGCGACGGCGTCGAGCTGGTCGGCGAGGATCGCCTTCGAGTCATGCAGGAGCCGGCCCACCAGGGTGGACTTGCCGTCGTCGACGGAGCCGGCGGTGGCAAAGCGGAACAGCGTGGTGGGCAGCGCGTCCAGTCCGGCGTCGGGGAGGAAAATTTCGGTGCTCATTAGAAATAGCCGTCCTTCTTGCGGTCTTCCATGGCGGCCTCGGAAATGCGGTCATCGGCCCGGGTGGCGCCGCGTTCGGTGATGGTGGAGGCGGCAACTTCAATGACGACCTCGCGCACGGTGGCGGCGGCCGATTCCACGGCGCCGGTGCAGGACATGTCCCCGACGGTCCGGTACCGGACGGTCTTGGTGATGACTTCCTCGTGCTCGAGCGGCCGGGAGACCTCGCCGACCGCGCGCCACATGCCGTCGCGGGCGAAGACTTCACGCTCGTGGGCGTAGTACAGGCCCGGCAGTTCGATGTTCTCGCGTTCGATGTAGCGCCACACGTCCAGTTCGGTCCAGTTGCTGATCGGGAAGGCCCGGACGTGCTGGCCAACGGTGTGCCGGCCGTTGTAGAGGTTCCACAGCTCGGGCCGCTGGTTGCGCGGGTCCCACTGGCCGAATTCGTCGCGCAGGCTCAGGATCCGTTCCTTGGCCCGGGCCTTGTCCTCGTCGCGGCGGCCGCCGCCGAAGACGGCGTCGAACTTGTTGCGCTGGATCGCGTCCAGCAGCGGCACGGTCTGCAGCGGGTTCCGGGTGCCGTCGGCGCGTTCGGCCAGTTCGCCGGAGTCGATGAACTCCTGCACGGAGCCGACGACGAGTTTGAGGCCCAGCCGTTCCACCGTGCGGTCGCGGAAGTCGATGACCTCCGGGAAGTTGTGGCCGGTGTCGACGTGCAGCACCGGGAAGGGCACCTTGCCGGGCCAGAACGCCTTCGTGGCCAGGTGGAGCATGACCACGGAGTCCTTGCCGCCGGAGAACAGCAGCGCGGGCTTCTCGAACTCGGCGACGACCTCGCGGATGATGTGGATGGCCTCGGACTCAAGCGTGTCCAGGCTGGAAAGGCGGGCCGGGGCGGCAACCGGTGTCGCAGCAGCGTCGTTATCCAGCACAGCCAGCTCCAGGTCCTCGTTGGTGATTTGAGTGCTCATACGTGTAGTCCGCATTCTGTCTTGTCGGTTCCTGCCCAGCGGCCGGCGCGGGGGTCCTCGCCGGGCGCTACCTTGCGGGTGCAGGGCTGGCAGCCAATGGACGGGTAGCCCTGGGAAAGCAGCGGGTTGACGGGCAGGAGGTTGTCATCGGAGTACTGCACCAGCTGGTCGAACGTCCACGCCGCGACGGGGTTGACCTTGACCAGCCCGTTGGCTTCGTCCCAGGTGATCAGCGGGGTGTTGGTCCGGGTGGGGGCCTCGTCGCGGCGGACCCCGGTGAACCAGAGTTCGTAGCCGGCGAGGGTGCGCCGCAGGGGCGCGACCTTCCGCAGGGCGCAGCACTGGGCGGCGTCGCGGGCGAAGAGGTCCTTGCCCAAGAGCCGGTCCTGCTGCTCCACGGTGTTTTCCGGCAGGACGTCCACGATGTTGACGCGGAGGTTCGCCGCGACCTCGTCACGGGTCGCGTAGGTCTCCGGGAAGTGGTAGCCGGTTTCGAGGAAGAGGACGTCGACGCCGGGGAACTGGTCCGCGACGAGCGCCGGCAGGACGGCGTCGGCCATGGAGCAGGCGACGGCGACCGCGGGGAGCTCGAAGTTGCGGGCCACCCAGGCGATGACGTCGCGGGCCGGGGCATCCCAGCCGAGCTCGGCGGCGCCGGCCTCGGCCAGGGCCTTGAGCTCTTCCTTGGACCGGAGTGCCGTTGTCACTGGAGCGCCTCCTCGTCTGCGGCGTGGGCCCATTCGGCGAAGGTCTGGCCCTCGGCACGGTCCGCCACGAACCTGCGGACCACGCGTTCGACGTAATCCGGGAGGTCGGCGACGTAGACCTTGAGGCCGCGGACGGTGCGGCCCAGGCCGGCCTCTTCCCGGCTGCTGGACGCCAGCCCGCCGCCCAGGTGGACCTGGAAGCCGGGGGTGGGGTCGCCGCCGGGCGTGGGCAGCATCATGCCCTTCAGCCCGATGTCCGCGGTCTGGATGCGGGCGCAGGAGTTGGGGCAGCCGTTGATGTGAAGGGACAGTGCCTGCGGCAGCTGGCCGCTCCCGGCGAGGTCCGCCAGGCGGCGTTCCAGCTCGGCAACGGCGGTGGCCGCGGTGACCTTGGTTTCCACGATGGCCAGCTTGCAGTACTCGATGCCGGTGCAGGCGATGGTGCCGCGGCGGAATACGGACGGCCGGGCGGACAGGCCCAGTTCGTCGAGTTCGGCGACCAGCGGTTCGACCGCGTCCTTGGGCACGTCCAGCACTACCAGCTTCTGGTGCGGCGTGGTGCGCAGACGGTAGGAGCCGCGGGCTTCCAGGGTGTCCGCGAGCTTCACCAGCTGGGAGCCGGAGAGCCGGCCGGCAATCGGGGTGGCGCCGATGAAGAACTTGCCGTCCTTCTGCTCGTGCACGCCGACGTGGTCGCCCGGGGTGGACGGCTTGGGCGCGGCGGGGCCGTCGGCCAGCTTGTAGCCGAGGTATTCGTCCTCGAGGATCTGGCGGAACTTCTCCGGGCCCCAGTCGGCCATCAGGAACTTCAGGCGGGCCTTGGTGCGCATGCGCCGGTAGCCGTAGTCACGGAAGATGCTGGTGACGCCAAGCCACACGTCGGCTGCCTGCTCCGGCGTGACGAACGCGCCGAGGCGCTTGCCGAGCATCGGGTTGGTGGACAGGGCGCCGCCGGCCCAGAGGTCGTACCCGACGCCGAGCTCGGGGTGCTTCACGCCGACCAGGGCGAAGTCGTTGATCTCGTGCACGACGTCCTGGCTGGGGTGGCCGGTGATGGCGGTCTTGTACTTGCGCGGCAGGTTGGACAGCAGCGGGTTGCCGATGAACCGCTCCCCCAGCTCGGCGATGAGCGGGGTGGGGTCGATGATTTCGTCCTTGGCGATGCCGGCCACGGGCGAGCCCAGGATGACGCGGGGCACGTCGCCGCAGGCTTCGGTGGTGGACAGGCCGTTGCTCTCGAGCCGGCGCCAGATCTCCGGGATGTCCTCCACGCGGATCCAGTGCAGCTGGATGTTCTGGCGGTCGGTGAGGTCGGCGGAGTCGCGGGCGAAGTCCACGGAGATCTGGCCGATGACGCGCAACTGCTCGGTGGTGAGTGCGCCGCCGTCGATCCTCACGCGCAGCATGAAGTACTTGTCCTCGAGCTCATGCGGCTCCAGCGTTGCCGTCTTGCCGCCGTCGATCCCGGGCTTGCGCTGGGTGTAGAGGCCCCACCAGCGGAAACGGCCGTGCAGGTCCTGGCCGGGGATGGAGTCGAAGCCTTCCTTGGAATAGACGGATTCGATACGCTCCCGGACGTTGAGGCCGTCGTCTTCCTGCTTCCAGGTTTCGTTGGCGTTCAGCGGCGTGGTGCCGTCCACTTTCCACTGGCCGTGCGGTTTTGCGGCGGGGCGGGAGGGGCGCTTGGTGCGGCCGGCGGCAGCCTCGTCCGTGGACGCTCCGGCTAGAGCTGTATCAGTCATGCATCGACTGTAGGGGTGGCCGTAATGCCGTCACAAAGGGTCGGAAACGAAGAGTCACCTAGGGAAACAATTCGTCACGAACCGCCGGGAAACCTTGAACAAGCCGCCCGGCTGTGCATCCCGGCGGCCGGTCAGGCCGGGGGCAGGGCGGCCGCCGCCAGCGCGGCGTCATAGCGTTCCAGGGCGATCTCGGCGAGGACCGGCGAGGGCAGCAGCGGCGCCGTCACGAGATCCGCGCCGGCCTTGGCCAGCTGGTCGTGGAAGAAACCGGGCGCCAGGAGGTAGGAGGCGATCACCACCCGTCCGCCCAGGTCCACTCCCCCGGCCGATTCCCCTGCCCCGGCGCCCCCGGCGGCTTCCTCACGAAGCATGGCGACGGCGTCGGGCACCGAGGGGGTGGCGGAGGCGCCGTAGGCGGCGACGATGCGGTTGGAGCGCAGGGCGCCGAGCTGTCCGGCGAGTTCCTCGACGTTGCCCGAGGCGCCGGGGTCGGAGGACCCGGCGGCGGCGAGGACCACGGCGTCGTTGTCCGTCACGCCGGCCTCGCGCAGGCGCTGGTCCAGCAGCGCCGCGAGCCGCGGGTCCGGCCCCAGCGGCGCGGCGGCCAGGGTGTCCGGCCGGCTCTTCACGGCCCGGGCGATGTCCACCTTGACGTGGTATCCGACGCTGAGCAGCAGGGGAACCACGACGGCGGTTTCGCCCGCCGGGAGCCCGGACACGACGGCCGGCAGCTCCGGATCCTGCACGTCGACGTAGGCCTCGCGGACGTCGAGTCCGGGGCGGAGCGCGGCGATGCCGTCGCGGAGCGCGTTGACTTCCGTGGCTCCGAGCGGGCTGGACGTGCCGTGGGCGCAGGCGATCAGGATGGGGCTATTCATAGCCGTTAGCGTAACCTTGGAGCCGCCCTATCCGCCCCCTGTTATCGACCGGGACGCTTCATGACTTTCTCCTTCAACCTTGTCCTGGTCTGGCTCGACCTCGCCGGCGTCTTCTTCTTCGCGGTCTCCGGTTCGCTGCTCGCGGCGCGGAAGCAGTTCGACATTGTCGGCTCGGTGCTGCTGGCCTCGGTGGTGAGCCTGGGCGGCGGCGTCATCCGCGACATCATCATCAACACCGGGCCGCCGGCGGCGTTCACGAACCCGGCTTATCTGGCCCCTCCCTTGCTTGCCGCGGTGCTGGTCTACTTCCTCTTCTCCAGCGTCCAGCGCTACACCTCCTTGCTGGTCCTGTTCGACGCCGGCGGCCTGGCCCTGTTCTGCATTACCGGCACCCTCAAGGCCCTCGCGGCCGGGATGAATCCCGTGGCCGCCGTCCTGCTGGGAGTCACGACGGCGGTGGGCGGCGGCCTGCTGCGCGACATCACCGCCAACGAGGTCCCGCAGTTGTTCGACCCCAGGGACCTCTACGCCTTGCCGGCGTTCGCCGGGGCGGCCTCCACCGCGGTCCTGTCCCTCACCGGGACCTTCACCGCGGTCACCGCCACGGCCGTCACCGCCGTCGTTTTCGCCTTCCGGGTCACGGCCTGGCGGCGGCACTGGCACGTTCCCCTGGCCGTGCGCGGCTGGCACCGGCTGGGCCTGGGCCCTGCGGAAAACGGCCGCTGAGGATTAGCTAGGATAAGACCATGACTGACATGTTCCTCGAGAAATTCCGTGCGCTGGTCCCGAAGTATCTCGAAGACGAATGGCAGGAAGAGGACGGGCTCACGGCGGACGAACTCGACGCCGCCCTGGCCGACCACCAGTTCCAGATCCCCTTGGTCCTGCGCGAGTTCTACCTGGCGCTCGGGGGCTGCGAGGACCTCATGGAGGCCTACCACTACTTCTGGGACCCCGAAGAGCTCGAAGTCGATGACGAAGGCTTCCTCATGTTCCTCGAGGACGAGGAAGAGCAGTTCACCTGGGGCTTCCGGATCGGCGACCTCGGTGTGCCGGACCCGATCGTGTACCGCCGCAACAACGCCCGCGGCCAGTGGAAGAGCGAGGAAGGGACCTTCTCCGAGTTCGTCTTCGACATGTTCGAGTGGGCCTTCGAGGACGAGGACTAGGCGGGGCTCGCCCAGGGTCTGGACTCCCCCAACGTGACGCCTTGCCGCCGTCCGGGGGCACTTTGACACGGACACGCCGGGCTTTTCCCCTCAACCGGCGATTCCAGCCTTCAAAGTAGCCCCGGAGCGCTTCACCGCACCGCTCAGGGGTGAAACGCACCCCGGCGCCACAGCTCCAGCACGGTTTTCACCTCGGCCACCATGCGCTCGGGGTGGTGGACGACGTCGTCGTATCCGTACCTCAACACGAGGTACCCGCCCACCACGGACGCATTATTGCGGCGGCGGTCCTTCTTGACCTGCTGCGGTTCCAGATGGCTGCCGCCGTCGGTCTCCACGATGATGCAGTCCTCCACAAGGAAATCCACCTCCCCCACGGCGGGAATCTCCACGTGGCGGCGAACGGTCAGCCCGGCGCGGCGGAAAGCCATGTTCGCCAGGACCTCCAGGACCGAGTCGGCCCGCGGAATCACGAGATCCAGAACAGACCTCGCCCGCGCGTTCCGGTTCCCCACCAGCTTCCGGCGCAGGAAATCCAGGCTGATGTCGCCACGGCCGACGGCGCATTGCACCATCACGAGCGCCTGCCGGTCCGGCAGGCAGCGCACAGCGTGGATCAGCACATCCGCCAGTCCGGCGACCGGCAACCACGGATGCTTCGGGTAATGGCACGGGCCGTGCGGCACGACGCCGGCGGGATGAGCCCGGTGCCCGACGCACAGGTGCAGTTCCTGCGCCGGAGCCAGGGTCCACAGCCCGTAACTGGGTGCCGCGGACAGACACGTCAGCCGGCCGCGCAGTTCCCGGGCAGCCCGGAACGCCGTCGCGTCCTCCGGCAGTCCGTAGTGGCCGCGGCGGATCCTGGCGATGGCGCCCGCCCTCAGCGCGGCGTCGATGTCACTTCGGCCGAATCCGGCCCGGATGATGCCGGCGGTAATGGCCGACCCGCCGTTCGCTGCAAGGAAAGCTTCGAGTCTCATGTTCCCAAAGTGCCCTGCGGCCGGCTGCCCCGGTGGACCCGGCTTGGTCCATGTGGACAACCCCGCGCCGTCCGGGGGCGCTTCGACACGGACACGCCGTCCCAGGGCCCGGTACCAGCCGATCTGCCCCTCAAAGCCGCCCCGGACGGCGTCACGGGCCGCCTGCAAACGCGTGAAAAGTTCATTTACAAAAATGCTGGACAGCGTGACAAATCTGTCATAGTCTCTTTCTTGGGTTCACCAAATGCCTCCGGTGGACCTGATGCGAACGGAGAAATGGCCCCGGTTCGGCACAACGGATGACTCGAACGTTGTGAGGAACCGGGGCCATTCCGTTTAAGAATCCGCCCAGGCAGCGGCAGCCGTGCCGCGACTATTCAGCAGGCTAGGAGCTGCGGTCGACGACGGCGCGGGCGAAGCTGGTCAGCGACGCCTTCACGACGCCTTCGGGCAGCGGGGCCAGGGCGGCGATGGCGTCGTCGGCCCAGGCGCGGGCCACTACCCACGACTCCGCGGTGACGGGGTGTTCGCGGAGCCCGGCCACGGCCGCCGCGAGGGCCTCGTCCGAGCTGAGGTCGCCGTCGATCAGCTTCAGGAGGTCGACGGCGGACTGGTCGCCTTCGCGGGCGGCGCTGCGCAGCAGCAGCACTGGCAGCGTCGGGACGCCTTCGCGCAGGTCGGTTCCCGGGGACTTGCCGGACTTGACCTTGATGCCGGTGACGTCAATGACGTCGTCGGCCAGCTGGAACGCGACGCCCACCTTCTCGCCGTACTCCACCAGGTGGGCCTCGTAGGCCTCGTCGGCGCCCGAGAAGATCGCACCGAGCTGGCCGGAGGCCGCCACCAGCGAACCTGTCTTGTCCGCAATCACGGACAGGTAGTGCGCCAGCGGGTCTTCGTCGGGGCGGGGACCCACGGTCTCGTGCAGCTGGCCGAGGCAGAGCCGCTCAAAGGTCCGGGCCTGGATGCCCAGGGCACGGGAACCGAGCTCGGAGACCAGGATGGAGGCGCGGGCAAAGATGAGGTCGCCGGTCAGGACGGCGACGGAGTTGCCCCAGACCTCGTGGGCCGTGGGAGCACCGCGACGGAACGGGGCCGAGTCCATGACGTCGTCGTGGTACAGGGTGGCCAGGTGCGTCAGCTCAACGACGACGGCGGCCTGCACCACGGCGGGCAGCGAGGCATCGCCGAGGTGCGCGCACAGCAGGGTCAGGAGCGGGCGGATGCGCTTGCCGCCGGCTTCCACGAGGTGACGCGACGTCGCGTCGGCCAGCGGGTCCGAGTTGGCAATGGCTTCCCGCAGCTTCTTCTCGACCCGCGCCAGGTTGGTGGTGATGGCGGGGCCAAGCTCGGGGTCGCCCGCGATCGCCGCGAAGCCTGCCGGCAGCTGGAGTCCGGTGGCGATCGCCGTGGTGTTGAGGCTGGGTTCAGAGCCCGGCAGGCCGTGTCCGGCGTGCTCCCAGCTTTGGTCTGCAGAGTTGGTCACGGGTTAACCCTAACTTTTGTTGCGGAAACCGCGGAGTCGGCGCCGGAGTGCGGACCGCCGTCCGTGGCGGGCATGGCCTGGTTGGACGTGGCGGGCACCAGTGATTCCAGGATCCGGATAACCCTGTCCTCGAACCCCCTGGCGGCCGGATCGGTGAGGTTGGCCAGCATCCGGACCACGAACCTCATGAGCACGGGGATGGGCATGCCCGTCCGGAGGGCGAGCTTCATCACGGCCGGTTTGCCGATCAGCGCGGCGAAGGCCCGGCCCAGAGTGAAGTGCGAGCCCCACTGCTGCCGCACATAGTCCGCGTACCGCGCAAGGTGCGCGTCGGCGTCGGCCGTCACAGCGGAACCGGTCAGGCCGGTCGAAGCGGACCGGGCGGCGGCGTCGGCGATGAATTCGGCGGCGAACCGGGCGGACTCCATGGCGTAGGAGATGCCTTCGCCGTTGAACGGGGACACCATGCCGCCGGCGTCGCCGAGCAGCAGCAGGCCGGGTGAGTAGTGCGGCGTGCGGTTGAAGCCCATGGGCAGGGCGGCGCCGCGGATCTCGCCCACTTGGTTCTCCGGGGTGAAGCCCCACTCGCCGGGCATGCCGGCGGTCCATTCGCGCAGCACCTGCTTGTAGTCCAGCTTGCCGAAGTCCTTGGAGGAGTTCAGGATGCCCAGGCCCACGTTGGAGGTGCCGTCGCCCACACCGAACACCCAGCCGTAGCCGGGCAGCAGCTTGCCGTCGCGGCCGGGAAGTTCGAGCCAGCCTTCCATCCAGTCGTCGTCGTGCCGCGGGGACGTGAAGTAGGTCCGGACCGCCACTCCGAGCGGGCGGTCGTCCCGCTTCCGGATGCCCAGCGAGACGGCGGTGCGCGTTGAGTTGCCGTCCGCGGCGAGCACGACGTCGGCGCTGAAGTCGCGCGTCTCGCCCGTCTTGCGTCCGGCGTCGTCCAGCACTGCGGCACGGACGCCGGTGACCCGGCCGTCCTCGGCGCGCAGGGCCTCGGTGACACTGTGGCGTTCGAGCACGACGGCGCCCGCGGACCGGGCGTGCCGGGCGAGCTCTTCGTCGAAGCCGAGGCGGGTCCGGATCAGCCCGTACTGCGGGAAATCGGAGACCTCCGGCCAGGGCAGCTCGATGGTGCGGCCGCCGGCGATCAGGCGCAGGCCCTTGTTGCGCCGCCAGCCCCCGGTTTCGGGATGCGGCAGCCCCAGCTTCTGGATTTCACGGACCGCGCGCGGGGTCAGCCCGTCGCCGCAGACCTTCTCGCGGGGAAAACTGGTCTTCTCCAGCACCGTGACATCAATGCCGGCCTTGGCGAGGTAGTAGGCGGCAGTGGATCCGGCCGGCCCTGCCCCGACGATCAGTACATTCACAGCAGGTATCGGCCTAACGCCCGGGCCGGGCGATATTGCGGCGCAGCTTCGCCACGGGCCCGGTGTGGGCGGCGATGGCCGCCGCGCCGGCGGCAGGGCCGGCTTCCGGACCGGCCGGCTTCTGGGCGCGGTGCACAGCGACAATGCCGCCGCTGAGGTTGCGGTATGTGACGGACTCCCAGCCGGCTTCCTGCAGCCAGGCGGCCAGGTGGTCCTGGTCCGGCCACGCGCGGATGGACTCGGCGAGGTAGACGTAGGCATCCGGGTTGGAGGAGACCTTCACGGCGATCGCCGGCAGGGCGCGCATGAGGTATTCGGTGTACATGGTGCGCCAGAGCGGCACCACGGGCTGGGAGAACTCTGCGATGACCAGCCGGCCGCCGGGCTTGGTCACCCGCAGCATCTCGGCCAGGGCCTTCTTGGGCTCGTTGACGTTGCGCAGGCCGAAGGAAATGGTGCTGGCATCGAACGTGTTGTCGGCGAACGGCAGGCGGGTGGCGTCCCCGGCGATGAAATCGATGTCCGGGCGGCGGCGCTTGCCGACCTTGAGCATGCCCAGGGAGAAGTCGCAGGCAATGACGTTGATGCCGGCGTCGGCGTAGGGCTCGCTGGAGGTCCCCGTGCCGGCGGCCAGGTCCAGCACCCGCTGGCCGGCCGAAACGCCCATGGCCTCTACCACTACCTTGCGCCAGCGGCGCGTCTGCCCCATCGACAGAACATCGTTGACGACGTCGTATTTGGGGGCGACGTCGTCAAACATCGTGGCTACTTCGTCCGGACGCTTATCCAAGGATGCTCGGTTCACCATGACATTGTCTCAAATGATCGGCGCCCCCACGAACCACGGCCCGGGGCGGCCTGAGCAGGGAGTCCGGGCATGGAAAGTCACTGTGCGCCGCCGAATCCGGGGCGGGGAAACACAGTAGTAGTGTTATGCCATCATGACGAGCACGTTCCGCACCGGCATTATCAAGACACTGACAGTTCCCCTCCATGCCGAATCTTTCCCCGGGGGCCTGCCGTCGTTTCTGGTGCGGGATGACATCCTCTGCTGGACCCGCCGCGAGGCAGGGCTGGTGGGCTTCGGCGAGATCGCCCGGTTCACCGCCACCGGACCCGAACGGTTCCTGGAGGCGGACATCTGGTGGCGCCACCTGGTCCTGGAAGCGGACATCGAGGACGCGGTCGATTGCCCCGGCACCGGGCCGGTCGCGTTCGGCTCGTTCGCCTTCTCCAAAGTTTCCGCCCACGAGTCGCGCCTGCTGGTCCCGGAAATCGTGGTGGGCCTGCGTGACGGCCAGGCCTGGCTGACCCAGCTCACGTTCGACGACGGCGAGCTCACCGAAGCCGGCGCCCGCGCCGCCCTGGACCGCTGGCTTCGCAGCGACAGTGCCAGCGCCGACTCTGATCCCCCGCTGCTGGCGGCGGAGGCTCCGGCGACGGAGGCAACACTCCACACCGGCTCGCTGAGCGAGGAAGACTGGATGTCCGCCGTCGCCGCCGGGGTGAAGGAAATCCGGACCGGTGCCCTCGAGAAACTGGTCCTGGCCCGGGATATCGTGGCCACCATCCCGGCCGGCGTCAACGCCGCCCGGGTGCTGCGCGAACTGTCCGCCCGCTACCGCGAATGCTGGACGTACGGGGTGGATGGGTTGGTGGGCGCGACGCCGGAGATGCTGATCCAGGTGGAGGGCCGCACCGCCCAGGCCCGCGTACTGGCCGGCACCCTGGACCGCCGCGACGCCGACGGCATGGCCGGTTCCCCGCTGGAGTTCGCCGAGCGGGTCCTTGCCGGGTCCGAGAAGCAGCGACACGAGCACGACATCGCCATCCAATCCCTGACCACACAGCTGGCCCCCTTCTCCGAAGCCATGAATGCCCACAGCGAGCCGTTCATCCTGGAACTGCCCAATGTGTGGCACCTGGCTTCCGACGTGAAGGCCGAGCTCGCCGAGGTGGAGGGCCACGTCCCCACGTGCCTCGCGCTGATCAATGCGCTGCACCCCACGGCGGCGGTCTGCGGCACCCCCACCACCGTGGCCGGAGCCCTGATCCGCAAGCTGGAGCACCTGGACCGCGGCCCGTACGCCGGACCGGTGGGCTGGCTCGACGCCGCCGGCAACGGCGAGTGGGGCATCGCGCTGCGCGGCGCGGTCATCGAGTCCCCGCAGACGGTCCGGCTGTACGCGGGATGCGGCGTGGTGGACGGCTCGGTGCCCGAGACCGAACTCGCCGAGACGTGGGCGAAGTTCCGCCCGATGCTCGAATCGCTGGGCATCAGCAGCTAGCCGCCGCCGTCGGCACCGTCGCCGACTCAATGACGTGATTCCGGGATTACAGACAGCTCCGCCGTTGGAGATCTTGCTTTTGGGTCTGGTTTAGTTATCCAATAGTGAAACTTAGTTTTCTGTGACGCACATCTCATGTTCGGCGCTACACTATAACCGGCCTCGTTACCATCCCTCCGGCAACAAAAGGTAAGAAAATGCAGATCTCCCGTTCGCTCCTGAGCAACTCCATGCTTAAGACGGCAGCCGTCCTGGCCGTCGGCGCCCTGGCCCTCTCGGCCTGCACCAACGCTTCCGAAACCGGTGGCCAGGGGGCAGCGTCGCCCTCCGGCAGCGCCGCAGCCAGCTTTGACCCGACCACGGTCCAGAAGGACGATGCCCTGGCAGCCATGTTGCCCGCCGCGATCAAGTCGAAGGGCACCCTGACCGTGGGCTCCGATACGTCCTACGCACCGGCCGAATTCCTGGGTACGGACGGCCAGACTCCCGTCGGGTACGACGTCGACCTCGCCAAGGCGATCGGCGCGGCACTGGGCCTGAAGGTCCAGGTCCAGACGGCCGAGTTCACCGGCATCCTCCCGGCTCTCGGCCCGAAGTACGACCTCGGCATCTCCTCGTTCACCATCAACCCTGAGCGGCTCGCCGCGGTGAACATGGTCAGCTACTTCAACGCCGGCACCGCCTGGGCCGTCCAGAAGGGCAACCCGAAGAAGGTCAATCTCGATGACCTCTGCGGCAGGTCCATCGGCGTCCAGACCGGCACCGTCCAGGAGGACCCCGACCTTTCGGGCCGCAACAAGAAGTGTGTGGACGCCGGCAAGCAGCCCATCAACATTGTCACGCTCAAGACCCAGACGGACATCACCACCCGCCTGGTCAACGGCAGCATCGATGCGATGGCGGCCGACTCCCCCATCATCGGCTACGCCCTGACCCAGACCAACGGCCAGCTCGAAAAGCTGGGCGAAGTCTACGACTCCGCACCCCAGGGCATCGCCGTCGCCAAGTCCGATACCGCACTGGCAGAGGTCATCCAGAAGACCGTCGCCAAGCTGATGGAAGACGGCTCCTACAAGAAGATCCTTGAGGGCTGGGGCAACGCCGACGGCGCCATCACCAAGTCCGAGGTCAACCCGGCGGTCGGCTCTTGAGTCTCCCCTCCACCGACCGCAAGTCAGGTGCACAGATGGACAGCCATCAGCACAAAGACACCGCACCGGTACTGAACAATCCAGTACCCGTCAGGCACCCCGGCCGCTGGGTCAGCGCCGTGGTCATTCTCGGGGCGTTGGCTCTGTTCCTGCAGAGCCTGTTCACGAACCCCAACTTCCGCTGGGACGTTGTCGGCACCTACATCCTGGACGTTAAGGTGGTTCAGGGCGTCGTCTGGACCTTGGTCCTGACGGTTGCCTCCATGGTCCTGGCCATCATCCTGGCCATCCTGCTGGCCTTCATGCGACAGTCCGAGAACCCCATCTTCCGGTGGTCCAGCTGGACCTGGGTCTGGTTCTTCCGAGGCACCCCGGTCTACACCCAGTTGATCTTCTGGGGCCTGATCGCAGTCCTTTACCCCAAAATCAGCGCCGGCGTCCCGTTCGGGCCGGAACTGTTCAGTGTGGACACCAGCACCATCGTCACCGCCACGGTGGCGGCGATACTGGGCCTGGGCCTGAACGAGTCAGCGTACCTGGCGGAGATCTTCCGGGCAGGCCTGAAGTCCGTGGACCGGGGCCAGACGGAGGCTGCCGAGGCCCTGGGCATGGGCAAGACCAAGATCATGTGGCGGATCGTCCTGCCGCAGGCCATGCGGGTCATCGTTCCGCCGACCGGCAATGAAACCATCGGCATGCTGAAGACCACCTCGCTGGTCCTGGCCGTGCCGTTCACCCTGGACCTGACGTTTGCCACCAATGCCCTGGCCAACCGGACGTACCTGCCGGTTCCGCTGCTGATCGTGGCAGCCATCTGGTACCTGGTCATCACCAGCCTGCTGATGGTGGGCCAGCACTTCATCGAGGCCCACTACGGCAAGGGTGTGGACAACCGTGCCCCCGCCCTGGTGAACCCCGCCGCCGCCAAGGCTGCCGCTGCCGGGGCGCCCAGCGCCGAAGCCGAGCCTGAACTGAAGATGGACTTCCCCGGGGAGGACTCAAAATGACCGTCACCACTGAGAATCCACTGGTCAAGATCGAGGGCCTGCACAAGTACTACGGCGACCACCACGTGCTGCGCGGCATCGACATGGAAGTCAAGCAGGGCGAGGTGTCGGTGGTGATCGGCCCGTCCGGTTCGGGCAAGTCCACCATGCTGCGCTGCGTGAACCTGCTGGAGACCATCAGCGCCGGCCGCATTTCCGTGGGCGGCGAACTGATCGGCTACCGCGAGGTCAAGGGCCGCCTCCACGACCTGAAGGCCAAGGAGATCGCTGCCCAGCGCCGCGAAATCGGCATGGTGTTCCAGCGCTTCAACCTGTTCCCGCACATGACGGCGCTGCAGAACATCATGGAAGCCCCGGTCCAGGTCAAGGGCCACTCGAAGGCCGTGGCAAAGAAGCGGGCGCTCGAACTTCTGGACCGCGTCGGCCTCGGCGACCGTTCGGGCCACTACCCGAACCAGCTCTCCGGCGGCCAGCAGCAGCGCGTGGCAATTGCCCGGGCCCTGGCCATGGACCCTGAGCTCATGCTCTTCGACGAGCCTACGTCCGCGCTCGACCCTGAGCTCGTGGGCGATGTCCTGAACGTGATGAAGGATCTAGCTAAGTCCGGGATGACCATGATCGTGGTGACCCACGAGATCGGCTTCGCCCGCGAGGTCGGTGACCGCCTGACGTTCATGGACGGCGGCGTGGTCGTGGAGTCCGGCGACCCGCGGGAGGTTCTGGCCAACCCGCAGCACGCCCGCACCAAGGAGTTCCTGAGCCGGGTGCTGTAACCCGACGCGGACTTCACCTGTCGACGCGCAAATGCCCTGTCGCGACCGTATTCCGGTAGCGGCGGGGCATTTGCGCGTCGCAGGACAGATTCCCTGTCACGGCCACACGGCGGAACGGGCCCGACGACGGGGCACACCGAATGCGGCGAGCTTCCGTTCCAGCCGGGCCGGCTCCATGAGGTCCGCCCAGACCCACCGGACTACTTGCAGCCCCGTGGCCCGGATCCGGTTTTCGCGTTCCTTTTCGTCCACGACGGCCTGCGACACGGTCCGGCCCCGGAGGTATTCGGGTTTCACGTACTTCTCGACGCCGTCGAACTCGCCCACCAGCCGCATGGTGTCCCAGTAGTAGTCGGTGTAGCCCACGCGGCCGGCGGCGTCCCGGACGCCGTGCTGAAGGTCGGGCGGCAGGAATCCGGCGACCCACATGAGCGCGCGGCGGTAGGACCCTCCCCGTGACCAGAAGGCCCTCGCGCCGGAACACCTTGAGGCCCTCCGGAGCCGCGTAGTGCCGCCGCACGCCGGCCCGTGAGCGTCCGCCGCCGTTCTGCAGCGTCAGGGCATGGACCGGATGGAGCTGCCCGATGGTCGGCACTCCCCACACGGACGCGGCGGAGTGCCTGGCGAAAACCGTCGGCGCCGTGAACGTCTCCGCCGCGGCGCTGACCCGGAGCCGGTATTGTTCCCACGGCTGCAGCGCCCGCCATGCCTCCCCGTTGACGTAGACGCCGTGACGGACGCGGACCAGCCCGCCGGACCGGCAGCTTTTCGCGAGCTCATTCGGAGTGAGCCCCTGCTGGACATGCTCACGGGCCAGGACCAGTCTGGGCGTTGGGAGCACCGGCGCCATGACCGTCCTCCCGGATGCGGACAACCCGACGCGGTTTCCGCCCGGCGACGCGCAAATCACCTGACGCGCCCATATTCGGGCCTCGGCGGGTATTTAGCGCGTCGCCGGACAACAAGCGCGTCCGCGGTCCGGCGGGTTACGGCTGCGGGACGCCCTCGACGGCGGCGTCCACCGCGGCGCGGATGGCGCGGTGCAGTTTCCCGAGGCTGTGCCGGTCCGTGCGCACTTCGATGATGCTGCGGCCCTCCACCGGCGAGGTCAGCGCGTCGGCGAGCTCCGCCGTCGTGCCCACCCGGCGGTGCGCGACGCCGTAGGCGGCGGCGAGCGCGGCGAGGTCCACCTGCTGGGGGGTGGCGAAGAGGCGTTCGACGGCGTTGCCGTAGCGTCCCGCCGCGGCGACCGCGCCGTGCTCGAGGAGGCCGAAGATGGCGCCGCCGGCGTCGTTGTGGACCACGATCCGCAGCGGTGGTTCGGCTTCCCCGGCGCCGAGCAGGAGGCCACCGGCGTCGTGCAGGAAGGTCACGTCTCCCAGGAGCACCGTGGTTTCCTGCCGGCCGCCGAGCGCGATGCCCGTGGCGGTGGAGGTGGTGCCGTCAATTCCGGCGAGGCCCCGGTTGGCGAACATGGTGGCCTGCGGCTCGGCCGGCGGCGCCCCGGCGAGGTCGACGTCGCGGATCCCGTTCGAGGAACCCAGTACCAGCTGGCCGCGGCTGTGGTTCCAGACCGCGGCGCCGACGGAGGGCCCGGTCGCGGCGGGGGACGCGGCCAGCACCAGGTCCACGGCGTGCTGCGCCGCGGCCCCGGCCAGCAACCACGCATCGAGCCACGCGGCCGGTCCGCGGCCGGCGAACTCGGCCAGGTCCGCGAGTGTCTGCAGCGGCAGTTCGGTCCGGCGGCCGGGTTCGTACCAGGCCACCGGAACGGGCTGGTACAGGGCCGACGGCACGTCGGCCCTGGCCAGCAGCGCGCTGACCGGCCGGGACAGGGTGGGCCGGCCGAACAGGACCACGCGCTCGATCGGCTGGGCCGCGTCCGCGCCGAAGTGGTCAATCAGCAGCCGGTAGGGCCCCACCGCGTTGGGGCCGAACCGCGCGTTGGAGGACGGTTCGGCCAGCAGCGGCAGGCCGTGCGCGCGGGCAAAAGCCTCGGCGACCGGACCGGCGTCGTGCCCGGCCAGCACCACGGTGCGGCGCTCCGGCAGGGCGGGCGGCGCCGCCGGGAAGTCCAGCGCCAGGGGATTCCGCGCGGCCCGGTACACGCCGCGCCCGGCCGCCGCGGGCAGCCCGTCGCCGGCCGCCGGGACCAGCGGGTCGCGGAAGGCCAGGTTGAGCTGGACCGGCCCGGGCGGCGTGTCCTCGAAGGCCCCGGTGGCGGCGCTCAGGGCCGTTTCCACGGCGCGCTGCGGGTCGCTGCCCGCGGGGACGTCGACGGCGAACCGGACGTGCTCGCCGAACAGGTCCAGCTGCACGGTGGTCTGGTTGGCCCCGGTTCCGCGCAGTTCCTCGGGCCGGTCCGCCGACAGGACGACGAGCGGGACCGCGGCGTGGTTCGCCTCCATGACGGCCGGCAGGAGGTTGCCGACGGCGGTCCCGGACGTGGTGAGGACGGCGGCCGGGGCGCCCGTGGCCAGGGCCAGACCCAGGGCCGTGAACCCGGCCGAGCGCTCGTCGATCCGGACCAGCAGTTCAACCTGCCCGGCGGCGTCGGCCTCGGCCAGGGCGTAGGCCATGGGCGCCGAGCGGGACCCCGGGGACACCACCACGTGGCGCACTCCGGCAGCGAGCAGGGTGGCGACGGCGATCCGCGCCGCCTCCACGGCGGACAGCTGCCCGGAGCCGGACGGGCCGCCCGGGCCGGACTGCGTGTCGGGACCGGACGGGCTCACATGTTCTCCGGCGTCTCGATGCCCAGCAGCTCCAGCCCGCCGGACAGGCGGCGCAGCACGAGCGCGCACAGGGCCAGCCGTGATTCGCGGACCGGCTCCTCAGCCTTGAGCACCGGGCACTGGTCGTAGAAGGACGTGAACAGCTGGGCGAGCTCGAACAGGTAGCCGCAGAGCCGGTGCGGCTCCAGGGCGTCCCGGACCTTGCTCAGAGTCGTGTCGAACTCGAGCAAGTGCAGGGCCAGCGCGCGTTCTGCCGGTTCGACGACGGCGATCGCCCGGGCGGTCCCCCCGCCGTTAGCGGGGGTGCCGCCGTCGGCGTCCTGTTCCAGAGCGCCCGCCTTGCGCAGGATGGAGCGGATCCGTGCCGCAGCGTACTGGACGTACGGCCCCGTGTTGCCGCTGAGGGCGAGCATGCGGTCGAAGTCGAAGACGTACTCGGTGTCGTGGCCGGTGGAGAGGTCTGCGTACTTGACGGCGCCGATGCCCACCTGGCGGGCGGTCACGGCGCGTTCGGCGTCGCTGAGTTCGGGTCGGCTCGCGTCGATGACGGCGCGGGCGCGGTCAACGGCTTCTTCGAGCAGGGCCATGAGCTTGACCGGGGCACCGGAGCGCGATTTGAGGATCTTGCCGTCCGCGCCGAGCACGTTGCCGATCTGGACGTGCACGGCCTCGACTGTGTCCGGCAGCCAGCCGGCGTCCCGGGCGGAGGCCATGACCATGCGCAGGTGGACGTTCTGCGGGGCGCCGACGACATAGAGGACCCGGTCGGCCCCCAGTTCGCGGACACGGTAGCGGATGGTTGCGAGGTCGGTGGTGCCGTAGCCGTAGCCGCCGTCGGACTTGCGGATGATCAGCGGCAGCGGCTGCCCGTCCCGGCCGGTGAAACCCTCGGGGAAGGTGCACAGGGCGCCGTCGCTGATCCGGGCGAGGCCGCGCTCCTCGAGTTCCTGGCACAGCTGTGCCAGATGCGCGTCGTAGGAACTTTCACCGGCGATGTGGTCGTCGGTGAGGCTGATGCCCAGCATGTCGTAGATGGCGTTGAAGTAGCGCCGGGACTGGGCGACGAGCCGCTGCCAGACGGCGAAAGTCTCCGGGTCTCCGCCCTGCAGGGCCACGACGCGGAGCCGGGCGCGGGTCGCGAACCCGTTCTCGTCGTTGGCGGAGGCGTCGAACTTGGCCCGGGCCGCCTGGTAGAACGCGCTGGGATCGTCCACCAGCAGCGCCGCCTCCGGGGAGTCCTCGCCGATTTCGAGCCAGTGCTCGATCAGCATCCCGAAGGGGGTGCCCCAGTCGCCGATGTGGTTCTGCCGGATCACGGTGTCGCCCAGGGCTTCGAGCACCTTGACGAGGCTGTCCCCCACCACCGTGGTGCGCAGGTGGCCGACGTGCATTTCCTTGGCGACGTTCGGGGAGGAATAGTCGACGACGACGCGCTGCGGTGTCGCGGCGGGCGTGACCGCGGTGGCCGGGGACGCGGCCTGGGCCGCCTCGGCGTTGAGCAGTTCCTCGATCCAGGCGCCGTCGTAGCTGAGGTTGATGAAGCCGGGGCCGGAGATTTCCACGCGGGTGCAGATGCCGTCCAGGTCCAGGGCGTCCACGATCTTGGCGGCGGCCTCGCGCGGCGGCAGGCCGGCCTTCTTGGCCAGGGCCATGGCGGCGTTGATCTGGATGTCGGCGAACTGGGAGGGCCTGACCACCGGGTCCGCCTGCCGGAACTCTTCGCCGAACGCGGTGGCAATTGCAGCCTGGACTCTGGGGACAACCAATTCGGCCGGATTATTCACAGTCCCAAATTATCAGTTCACCCCCACCCCCGACGCTCCCTCACGTCCCGGCCCCAAACAACGGACGCTCCCTCACGTCCCGCCCCCAAACACCCGACGCTCCCTCACGTATCGCCGCCGGCGGGCCAAACGTGAGGGAGCGTCGACCCGGAACCTGCGAAAGGGTGAGGGAGGATCGGGAGGGCGGGTCAGGCGTCGGTGCGGAACACCTGGACCACGGACGGGCGCGGGGCGCGCACCTGGCCGGGCTTGGGCGTGGCCCCGGCGGCGACGTAGTCCGGGAAGTAGGAGTGCTGGGCGGCGAACGTGCCCTCCTCCCCCGGGTGCTGCACGGCTACGAACACGGTCCGCTCGTCGTCGTGGATCACCGGCCCGCACGTCTCGGCGTCGCGCGGGACGGCGAGAAACTGCTCCACCTTGCCGCGTTCGGCACCGTCCAGGGTCACCTTGAAGAGCCCGTCGGCGTAGCCGATGCTGGATGGGGCGCCGTCGGTGGAGATCCACAGGTTGCCGACGGAGTCGAAGGCGACGTTGTCCGGGCAGGAGATCGGCGAGACCTGGCTGGCCGGGAAACCGGCGAAGTAGGCGGCGGAGTTCTTGGCCGGATCGCCGCAGACCATGAGCAGGTTCCAGCCGAACGTGGTGGAGGTCTGGTCCCCGGTTTCGGTGATTTCCACAATGTGGCCATCGCGGTTGAGGGTGCGGGGGTTGACCTCCGTGGCGCCTTCCTTGCCGGCCTTGCCGCGGTCCGCATTGTTGGTGCAGACCACGTAGACCTTGCCGGTGTGCAGGCTGGGCTGGACGTCCTCGCAGCGGTCCATCTTGGTGGGGCCCACCTTGTCCGCGGCCAGGCGGGTGTAGACCAGCACCTCTTCCACGGACATACCCGCAACGGCAGACTTTCCGCCCACCACGAGCGGCAGCCAAACGCCGGAACCGTCGAAGGCGCCGTCCGCGGGGAGTTTGCCGGAGCCGTCGATCTCGGCCGGGGCGGAGTTGCCGTTGAACTTGGCGACGTACAGGTCCCCTTCGGAGAGCAGCGTCAGATTGTTCTTGCGGTCGCCTTCGATGTAGACGCCGGCCGAGACGAACTTGTACAGGTAGTCGAAGCGCTCGTCGTCACCCATGTACGCGACCACGTGGCCGGACTTGGCGACGATCACGTTGGCGCCCTCGTGCTTGAAGCGGCCCATCGCGGAGTGCTTGCGCGGCGTCGAGGAGGGGTCGAACGGGTCCACTTCCACGATCCAGCCGAAGCGGTTTGCCTCGTTCCCGTACCCGGCGTTGCGGGTGTCGAACCGGGGGTCGTCGAGTTCCCACTGCCGCGCGGTGGGCTTGCTGGTCAGGCCGTACCGTTTGTCGGCGTCGGACGTTCCGGGCGCGGCAAAGTAGCCGTTGAAGTTTTCCTCGCCGGAGAGGATGGTGCCCCACGGGGTGGTGCCGCCGGAGCAGTTCCCCAGGGTCCCCTTGATGGCCCGTCCGGTGGGATCGGCGGTGGTCCTGACCATGGCGGAGCCGGCGGCCGGGCCGTCGAGTTCGTAGGTGGTGTCGGTCAGGAAGCGGCGGTTCAGGCCGGCGCCCCGGACGTAGTTCCACGGCTTGTTCTTGTTCTTCCGTTCCAGCTCCACGACGGTCAGGCCGTGGGCGGCGCGGCCGATCGCGCGGGTCTCGGCGGCGTCGAATCCGGCCGGCACCATGATGTTTTCGTTGGTGTATTCGTGGTTGGTGAACAGCACCGCCCGGCGGTCCTTGGAGCCCTCGATCGGCAGGATGTCCGTGTAGTCGTTGTTGTAGCCGAACTGGCGGGCCTGGGCGGCCGCGCTCTGGCGGTCAAGGTCGAACGCCGGCGAGTCGTTGAAGAGCGGGTCACCCCAGCGGATGACCGGCTGCCAGGTGAAGCCGGCCGGGACGGTGAAGGCGTCGACGGCGGCATCGACGGGGGCGATTGCGCTGAACTTCAGCTTCGAGGCGCCGAAGCCGTCCTTCGCGGCGGCGGCAAGGCCCGGACCGCCGTCGGCCGCGGCCGGACCCGCGGAGGTCACCGCGTTGCCGAGGACGACGGCGAGCGCGCCGGCGGCGCCGAAGCCCAGGGCGGCGCGGCGGGACATCGTGGCGGAGGCGATGTCGCGGAAGTAGCTGTTGGTGCTGGTGTTGCAGACCTCGCCCGAGCAGGCGTTGTCGCATTTCAGTGCGCACGTAACGGGGCTGCGCTTGCCCTTCGTGTGGCCCAGCATGGGCAGCAGGGAGAACGTGCGTCCGGACGATACAGGCATTCAGAGACCTTCCAAGGAGCGGGATGCGGTAGCGCCCACCCTTCCAGCCGTTATCTACCGAGAGACGTCTCCCGGGTGAAGAGCCGGTGAACGCTCACCTTGCCCGCCCAACCCGCCGGTTGCTCCGTAAACGCCCTTTTCAGGGCCGTAAAGGACCGTTACGGAGCAGCTGCTGCGGCCAGCGCCGCGTGCACCCGCCGCAACCGGTCCAGCCACCAGTCCCGGCGCTCCGGGGGTGCGGCGTACTCGGCCAGGAGTTCCGGCGCCGGGTTCACGTCGCGGAGGCGGATGGCGCCGTCGTCGGGCACCAGGGAATCGGGGGTGACGTCGGCCGCGAGCAGGGACACCGTTCCCAGGCCGCAGGCGTAGGGCAGTTCAGGCAGCGCGGCGGCCAGGGCCAGCCCGGCCCGGATCCCCACTGAGGTGTCCAGCGCCGAACTCACCACTGCCGGCAGCCCCGCCTGCGCCACAATGTCCAGGGCCCGGCGCACTCCGCCGAGCGGGGCTACCTTCACCACGATCAGGTCTGCCGCGCCGGCGCGCGCCACCTTGAGGGGGTCGTCCTCCTTGCGGACGCTCTCATCCGCGGCGACCAGTACGGGGACGCCGGCGGCGCGGAGCCGGTGCCGGACCTCGGCCAGGCCCGCAATGTCCGGCACGGGCTGTTCGGCGTATTCAAGTCCGACGGCGGCGAGCCGGGTCAGTGCCGTGACGGCCCCGGGCACGTCCCAGCCGCCGTTCGCGTCGACCCGGATCGCGGCGCCCGGCAGCGCCTCCCGGACGGCCGCCACCCGGGCGGTGTCGTCCGCGAGGTCCTGGCCGGGTTCGGCAACCTTGACTTTGACCGCGTCCACCCGGCCGAAGCGGGCCAGGACCTCGGGCACCCGGCCCGCCGGCACGGCCGGCACGGTGGCGTTGACCGGGATGCTTTGCCGCAGCGGCGCCGGGAACCCGGACCAGCCGGCCTCGACGGCGGCGGCGAGCCAGCGGGACGCTTCGGCGTCCCCGTACTCGGGGAAGGGACAGAATTCGCCCCAGCCCAGCGGCCCGCGCAAAAGCAGGGCCTCGCGCTGAAGGATGCCCCGGAACTTCACCCGCATCGGCAGGCTCACCACGTGGGCGCCGGCGAGGAGTTCATCGAGGCCCGGGAGGAAGGCGGCAGGAGGTGCCTGGGAATCCGGGGGCAGGGCGGGCATGATGCCACTGTACCGGGAAGCCCGCAGTGCTCCGGCCCTGCCGGGAGGAACCCTGATTGGGCTGGCATCGACTGGGGGTGAGTTCCTGGACCAGGAAACTCGTCTCCGCCGGCCCCTCAGGGAGCGTGCTGCCGGCGACAAACCACGCCGGCAGCAGGCATGACCGACCCTACGGCCACTGTCCGCGATCAGCCCGGGTAGCGTGTACTCGATTTCCCGTGCGGCCACCACTTCCCCGCCCGTTTCCCGCGCCGCGCGCCCTGGCCATCAGCTGGCGTGCAGGGTTCCATGGGACCCTTAATGGCATGACTTTTCGGCAGGAACACATCCCCGTGGACCCGTCTGCCCGAGTCCGCGAAACACCGCTCCCGCCTGCGCGGTGGTCCCCCGGCAAAGGCACGGCCGCGTTGTTCGTGCTCGCCGCCGTGGCTTGCGTCGCCGCGTTGGCCGTCACATACCTGTTCTTTGTCCGCACCACCACGGGCCAGTTCATTGACGAATCAGCGCTCGTGGAGGCGGTGGAGCTCAGCGGTACCGCGGGCAAGGCCGCCACCAAGCTGCTGGACTGGCTGCCGGCGCTCTCCGTGGTGATCGCTTCGGTCGTGGTGGTTTTCGTCACCGTCCTGCGCCGCCGCTGGGCTGCGGCCGGAATCGCGATTGCGGCCTGTGTGGGCGCGAACCTGGCCACGCAGCTCCTGAAGGACATGCTCCCCGTCCGGCCGTACCGCGGCGTGGAAACGCTGGAACTGAATTCACTGCCCTCGGGCCACACCACCATGGCGGCCTCGGCCGCCGCCGCCGTGTTCCTGATGGTCTCGCCGCGCTGGCGGCCGCTGGCCGGCTACCTGGGCGGCAGCTTCGCCGTCGCCACCGGGGTGTCCACCCTGATCAATCAGTGGCACCGGCCCGCCGATGTGGTGGCTGCCTTCCTGGTGGTCGGCGCGTTCATGATCCCGGCCGGCTGGCTGGTCATCCGCAGCGGCGCGCGGTGGAACGTCTGGGACGGATACAACCGGCATTGGGCCTCGGCGCGGGTCTGGGTGGCGCTCCCCGTCCTCACGGGCCTCGTTGCGGCCGGCGTGGCAGCTTACGCCTTGCTGAGCATCGGCCCGGGCGGGCAGGAGATCAGCACTGTCAGCTACTTCTGGGCCGGAACGTCGCTGATCGTCATCACCGGCTACCTCGCCACCGTGGCGGGCGTGTGGTTGTTCGGACTGGCCGCACGGCGCCGGGACGTGTAGCAGCGGGTGCCGCCGGGCACGGTCAGTAGTTCCGGCGGTGCTTGAGCCGGGGGATGGTGACGGCGAAGACCGCGGCGGCGGCGAAGCCGAGCACCCCGGTGGCTGCCACGCCGGCGCCCAGTGCCACGGAGGCGGTGACAGCGGAGAGCAGGACCGGTCCGCCGGTGGCCCCGGCGTCGGCCATGAAGCGCCAAATGCCCAGGAACTGGCCGCGGCCGTTGTCCGGTGAGAAGTCCGCGCCGAGGGTCATGTTCAGGCCGGAGCTGATGCCGTTGCCGAACCCGACCAGGAGCGCCGCCAGCATGAGCGAGGAAAAGCCGGTGGTGAGCGGGATCAGCAGCATGGCCGTCCCCATGATGAGTGTGGACGGCACCGCCACCCATTGCCGGCCTTTGCGGTCCATCAGCCGGCCCGCCGGGTAGAACACCAGCATGTCAATGGCCCCCGAGATCCCGTAGATGAGGGAGGCCTGGGTGGGTTCCATGCCCAGGTGGTCGGCCCACAGCGGGATGACGGCCTGGCGCGAGGCCCGGAGCGCGCTTAGGAGCAGGACCCCGGCCCCGACGGTCAGGAAGACGCCGGCGTGAGAGGTCGCGATGCTGCGCAGGGTGGGCTGGTGCGGCGGAACGCCGTCAGCCGGGACGGGCGCGGCCTCGAGGTCGGGAATGGTGACGGAGACGGCCGCCGCGGCGGCCATCGCGACGACCCCGGCCCAATAGGCCCCCGTGATGCCGGCGAAGTGCATCACCGCGGCGCCGATGAACGGACCGATGAAGATGCCGATCCTGTTGACGCCGCCGAGGGTGGACAGGGCCCGGGCCCGGAGCTGGACCGGGACGGCCTCGGTCAGGTACTTCTGCCGGGCCAGGCTGAAGACGCTGGCGGCCATGCCGACCACCAGCATCGCCGCCGCCAGCAGCCAGAGCCCTTCCGGGACCAGCGGTGCGACGGCCGCGGCGGCGAGGGCGGCGGCGCTGGCGGCCGCGGCCCCGACGATCGCCCAGCGCTCCCCGAATTTCAGGGTGATCAGCGACGCCGGCAGGTTGAAGAACCAGGAGCCGAGTCCGATCAGCGTGACGATCAGGGCGGCACCGGCCACCGAGGCTCCGAGGTCGCGGGCGGACAGGGCGACGACCGGGAGGATCGCGCCTTCGCCAAGGCTGAACATGAGCGCCGGACCGAACGCGGGAACGGCGATGCTGCGGAGGCTGAAGGGGGCCAGTCGTGTGGTGGTCATCCCCTTCATCCTAGGCACGCGCCGCGACGTTCCCGGACACAACAGCTACGCGTCGAAGTGCGTACGGACTTCCTCGGTGGTGAGGTTCCGGAGCACATCCGCGGCGACGTCCCGGAGCTTCTGGTTCCGGTTGCTGGAGACCCGGGTCAGGATGGCCATGGCCTCGTCCTGGGAGCAGCGGTTCTGGGCCATGATCACGCCGCACGCGAGGTTGATGGACGTCCGGTGTTCCATGGCGGCCTGCAGGTCCTCGGCCCGGGACTGGAAAGTTCCGAGCCGGACGGCGAGGCGGAGGGCCCGTCCTGCGAGGTCGGCGAACCCGGCGGCTTCGGCGATGATGTCCTCGGTGAAGATCCCGGTGTCCCCGCCAAAGAAGTTCAGGGCGGCCGCGGCGTCGTCACCGATTTCCAGCGGGACGCCCAGGGTGCTGCGGCAGCCGTGTGCAGCGAGCTGGCGCTGGTATTCCGGCCAGCGGGGATCGGTATCGACGTCCGCCAGGAGAACCACGCCCTTGGTCCGCAGTGCCTCAATGCAGGGGCCGTCGCCCAGGCTTTGTTCAATCCGGTCCAGGGTGACCGCCCGGGGGCTGCTGCCCGCGACCGTCATGGTCCGCTTCCGGCGTTGCAGCGTGACGCCGCAGTCGATCTCGGTGCCGGTGGTGCGGCTCAACGCAGCGGCCGAGAATTCGGCCAGGCGGCCCAGGAAGTCCTCGACGTTTTCGGTGCCCAGGAGCAGGTCCTGTAGGTGCAGGGCGGCGTCATCCCCGATTGCGTTATTGGCCATGCCTTAATTTACCGCGGCGCGCCCGGCAGGCGGGCTTAGACGTACCCGTCCACGATCGCGGCGGCAATCTCGCGGTAGGCACGCCGGGTTTCGGGCCGGAGCACGTCCAGGGTCACGAGGTCGCCGTCGGCCACGCCGCGGTCGTGCGGGACGGCGATCAGCTGGCGGCAGATGCCGGACAGGTGCTCTTCGATGGCGTCCTTGTCCACCCGGGTGGAGACCTCGTCCTTGTCCGTGATGACGACGACGGCGTTGCGCGCCAGGTCCTCGTAGCCGTGGCTGGCCAGCCAGTGGAGGGTGCTGCGGGCCCGTTTGGCGCCGCTCACGGCGTAGCCGGCCGCAATGATCAGGTTGTCCGCAGACTGCAGGATGCCGCTCATCGCATTGTGCGTGACACCCGTGCCGCAGTCGATCAGCGCCACCGAGTAATAGGCGGCGATGAGCTTGCGGATCCGCAGGTACTCCTCGGCCGTCAGGGAATCCGAGACCTCGGGGTCCTGTTCACCGGCGATGAGGTGGAGCCTGCCGGCATGATGCATGTAGCGTGCCAGTGCGGTGAGCGAATCGACCGACTCGATGTTCTTGAGCAGGTCCGTGATGGTGCGCGGGCTCTGCTGCTGGTAGATCCCTTCGCCGAGGGCGCGTTCGACGAGGTCGCCGGAGTCCGGGTTGGCGTCGATGGCGCACGGCGGGTCGCCGCGGAACTCCGCGAGGGTCAGTCCGACGCCCACGGTGGTGGAAGTCTTGCCGATCCCGCCCTTGAGGCTCAGGACGGCCGTGTTGTAGCTGCCCTGAAGCTGGCGGGAGATGCGCCGGGCGAGTTCGTCCTCTTCACGCTGGCGGGCGCTGGGGCCAAGGTTCAGGCCGCCGCCGGTCAGCTTATAGAGGGCGCCGCGAAAACCGCCGACAGGCCGGGGCTTCTGCTCGCGGACAAAGAGTCCGGGGGAACTGATGAAGTCCGGCACCGGGGCTTCGGCCAGGGCCGCCGCGCGGCTGGCCGAGCGGGTGGCGCGGGCCGGCTGGGCCGGCACGGCGGGAGCGGTCTCGGGGGCCGGCGGTGTCCGGACGGGGTCCTTGGCCGGCATCGCCGGACGCGCCGGCGCGTCGGCGGCGTCCGCGGCGGCGGCAGCCTCCGCCCAGGAATTGCTGGGGGCTGTCGGGCGCTGGTCGGCCTGGTTGCTGGAGATGATGGGCATGGTTCCTGTCCAGGCGTCGGTGCCGTCGCGGCGGCGGGCGCGCCGCCGCGTGAGCTCGGGCTGCTCTGCAGCTGCGTCAGCGTCGGCAGCGGTGTTGGCGGTCTTGTTGTCGACCGGTTCGGGCATGTTGGTTCCCCCCAGGGATCACAGCGCGGGCCGCTGCGGTGCTCGATTGTCATCGTTCAAAGGACAAGTCTAGGGGCAGTGATGCGCACCCTTACCATCGGACGCCAAAACCGGCCCTAATGATTGGCGCGCGTGTCCTGCAGCCTCTTGATGAACCAGCGGGATTGCTCCGGCCCGTACGGCAGAATCGGGATCGCCTTGGTGGCATCTTCCGGGGTTTCCCGGGTGGCTTGGGTTGCCTGCCGGACCGCGGTGGTCATGGTGTTGGCCATGGTTTTCACGAACTGGTCGCTGCACGGCTCGCCGTGGCCGGGGATCAGGAACTCGTAGCGGTGCCGCAGCGCAGACAGGTGCCGGAGGGCATCAGCCCATTCCTCGGGGTACGAATCCTCGAAGGACGGGTGCGATCCCTGCTCCACGAGGTCCCCCACGAAAAGCGTGCTCGCCGTGCCGACCAGCAGGTCGCCGTCGGTGTGGCCACGGCCCAGGTAGAACAGGGTAACGCTCTGGCCGCCGAGGTCCACGAGCACCGGCTGGTCCTTGACGATCGCGTTCGGCACCACCAGTTCGACGTCGGCGCCCTCCCCGGCTGCCATCTCCGGCTCCGCCGCGGCCACGAAGCGGCGCTGCTCGTCGCCGTTCTCCTCGATTTCCTCGGCGCAGTTCTCGTGCGCCCAAAACTCCGTCACGCCGTCGGCGGCGAAGACGGCGTTGCCGAAGAAGTGGTCATAGTGGGCGTGGGTGTTGACCACGACGAGCGGCAGCGCGGTCTTTTCCCGCACCGCGGCCAGGATCTCGCGGCCCTGCCGCGGGCCGCCGCCGGTGTCGATCACCATGGCGCGCTCCGTGCCGACCACCAGCCCTGTGTTGAGCCAAGAACCTTCAGTTGTCAGTACGTAGTTGTCCGGACCGACTTCGAGCCATCGTGACATTAAATCTCCGTAATTCAGACGCTATTCCGGCGTTGTTGGTGCGCTGTGCAGGCCTCGATTCTACCCGCGCCGGCTGGCAATTTTCCGGAGGGCATGCCCGGTCCGCGATGACGTGCGCCGATGCCGGGAAGCCATCGCCGCGGACGTAAAGACGGTGTAGCGTGTGGGCTACCTTACTTGATCCGCCATGTGCTCCACCGAACGATCGAAAGGTGGCTCCCGTTGAATTCCGGTTCATCACTGGAGCGGCTGGTGTTCTTCAGCGATGCGGTCTTTGCCATCGCCCTGACCCTCCTGGCGCTGGACTTGAAGCTGCCCGAGGGCATCCCCGCGGCGGACCTGGACGATGCCCTGGTCCAGGCCTGGCCGCAACTGTTTGCCTATGCGCTCTCGTTCCTCATCATCTCCCGGACGTGGATGTCACACAGGTCAGACTTCGCACGGATCCGGCACTTCAACGTGCCCCTGGCCAGGCTGAACCTGGCCCTGCTGTTCTTCATCGCCATGCTGCCTGCGCCCACGTCGATCCTCAGCGACTACGGGGACGACCCCACGCCCTGGCCCAGCGTGCTCTACGCCACCAATATTGCCGCGGTCTACCTGACGATGGCGGCTATCTGGGGCTACGCCAGGCGGGCCGGCCTGTTGGAGCGTGAAGTGGCCGCACACGTCCACCGGCCGGTCTTCAACGCCCGGCTCGTCGGGGCCGCCATCTTCCTGGTCTCGATTCCCGCGGCGTTTGCGCTGAACTCCTATACACCCCTGTTGTGGCTGCTGCTCCTGCCGGCGCCGTGGGTGACGCACCGGGTGTCGGTGTACCGGCAGGCGCGGGAGGGGACCGCGCAGGCCTGACGGCCTGGCCCCGTCCCCCGGACTCACATGTCCGCGAGCGCTGTCCCCGGGTTCTCGATCGCGTCCGCGACGTAGCGCAGGAAGCCGCCGGCCGTGCCGCCGTCGCACACGCGGTGGTCGAAGGTGAGCGTCAGCTCGGTGACCTTGCGGACGGCCAGTTCGCCATTAACCACCCACGGCTTGTCGATGATCCGCCCGACGCCGAGGATCCCCACCTCCGGGTGGTTGATGATCGCGGCGGAGCCGTCCACACCGAACACGCCGTAGTTGTTCAGCGTGAACGTGCCGCTGCCCAGTTCCGCCGGGGTCGCCTTGCCGTCGCGGACGATGGCGGTGAGGCGGCGGATCTCGGCGTCGAGTTCGCGGGCGCTGAGTTTGTCCGCGTTGCGCACCGAGGGCACCATCAGTCCCCGGTCCGTCTGCGCGGCGAAGCCGAGGTTGACGCCGTCGAACGCCACGATCTCCTGGCTGGCGCCGCCGGTGGTGTCCTCGGTGGTGACGATCCTGGTGTTCAGCGCCGGGTACTTCTTCAGCCCCGCGGTGACGAACCGGGCGATGAACGCCAGCAGGCCGGGCGTGTTCTGCGGGTCCTGCCGCTTCAGGGCGGCCCGCATGTCCACGAGCGCTGTCGCGTCCACGTCCACCCACACCGTGGCTTCCGGGATCTCGGAGCGGCTGCGGGTCATGTTGGCGGCGACGGCCTTCCTCACGCCCCGGACGGGGGTGCGCCCGGCGATGCCCAGCCCGGTGCGGGCATCGGTCCCGGCGTCCCCGTCACGCCCCGCCACCGGCTGCTGCATTACCGGCTGCCCGGTTACGGGTTGCTCCGGCGCCGGGGCGGGCTTGATGGCCGCCTCGACGTCGCGGCGCATGATGAGCCCGCTGGCCCCCGACCCCTGGAGTCCCCCCAAATCAACCCCATGATCGCGCGCCATCCGGCGGACCAGCGGAGAAATAACGGCCCCCAGCTTCCCGGGAACCCGGGTCCGCAGGAGCAAAAGGTCATCGGCGGCCTGCTCGGCTTCCGAGACGACGGCCACCGGAGCAACCCCCGCAGCCCGCTTGGGAGCCCGGGTCCGCCGGGCCACCCCATGCCCGCCAGGAGTCCCATACCCGATCAGGACATTGCCGGACCCGGCCTTCTCCTCCTCGCGGTACGCCTCAGCAGCAGCGGCAGCAGGCGAGGAGGCAACGGAGTCAGGTGAGTCGGCAACAGCGGCCGGCGACGTACCGGCAGACCCAGCCGACGCAGGCAATGCCGCCCCGGGAGTGGCATCTAAGGACCCGGACGAGGGCCCCGATGCGAGCTTGCGAGCATTGGGAAGTCCGGGGCCGCTTCCGGAGCCGGACGGCATGCTGCTTGCAGCAATGCCGTCCGGCGAAGGGGCGGGGGCGGCATTGCCTGTGGCGGCGCCATCAGCGGGAACTGCGGCGGCGCCACCCGCGGCGGGAACGGACGCACCAACCGGCATCACCGAGATCAGCGGCTTCCCGACGTCGAGCGTCTGCCCGGGCTCGCCGTGCAGCACGGCGACGGTGCCGGCGTACGGGGAGGGCACCTCCACCATGGACTTCGCCGTCTCCACCTCGGCGATCGGCTGGTCGACGCGGATTTCGTCGCCCACGGCCACGAGCCAGTTGATCAGTTCGGCTTCGGTCAGGCCCTCGCCGAGGTCCGGCAGGAGGAATACTTTCGGTTCGCTCATGGTCAGTCTTCCCACTGGAGGTCGTCAACGGCGTCGAGGATGCGGTCGACGCCGGGCAGGTAGTAGTGCTCGAGCTTCGGCGCCGGGTAGGGGACGTCGAAGCCGGTGACCCGGCGGATCGGCGCGGCGAGGTGGTGGAAGCAGCGTTCCTGGACCCGGGCGACGATTTCCGAGGCCACGGACGCGAAGCCGTGGGCCTCGGCGATCACCACGGCGCGGCCGGTCTTGCGGACGGAGGCGCAGACGGTGTCGTCGTCGAAGGGCACGATCGAGCGGACGTCGATCACCTCGAGGGACCGGCCCTCCTCGGCGGCGGCGGCCGCGGCGGCGAGCGCCGTCGGGACGGAGGGTCCGTAGGCGATCAGGGTGGCGTCGGTGCCGGAACGGGCGACTGCGGCGCGGCCCTCGGAGGATGTCCCGCGCCGGGTGTTGGCGGTGTGCTCGGCGCGCAGGGCGCCGAGGTCCACCTGGTCCTTGGACCAGTAGAGCTTCTTGGGCTCCATGAACATGACCGGGTCATCGGAGTCGATGGCTTCGCGGAGCATCCGGTAGCCGTCGGCCACGGTGGCCGGGGTGAACACCTTCAGGCCGGCCGTGTGCGCGTAGTACGCCTCGGAGGAGTCGCAGTGGTGCTCCACTCCCCCGATGCCGCCCGCGTAGGGGACCCGGATGACGATGGGCAGCTTCACGGTGCCCTTGGTGCGGTTGTGCATCTTGGCGACGTGGCTGACGATCTGTTCGAAAGCCGGGTAGGCGAAGGCGTCGAACTGCATTTCAATGACGGGGCGCATGCCGTTCATCGCCATGCCGACGGCCATGCCGACGATCCCGGATTCCGCCAGCGGGGTGTCGAAGCAGCGGTTCTGGCCGAAGGTCTTGGTCAGGCCGTCGGTGATGCGGAAGACGCCGCCGAGCATGCCGACGTCCTCGCCGAAGACCAGGACCGACTCGTCGGCGTGCATGGCGTCGGCCATGGCGGTGTTCAGGGCCTTGGCCAGGGTGATGGTCTGCGGGCCGATCTTTTCGGCTTCTACAGCGGCCTTGGCGGCAGCGCGGGCCGTGGCGGCGCTGACGTTGCCGTTCGCCTCGGAGGACGTGGTGACGGTGGGGCTCATTTCCCGGCCTCCGTGGCGGTTGATGCGGCGTCGCGGGCGAGTTCGTCGGCGAGCATGGCGGACTGTTCCCGCAGCTGCGGGGTGGGGGTGGAGAAGACGTACTTGAAGAGGTCCTGTGGATCCACCGGGACGTCCTCGCCCAGGCCCTCGCGCAGCTGGCTGGCAACGGCTTCGGCCTTGTCGGCGATCCCGGCGGCCCGGGCGTCGTCGAGCAGCCCGCTGTCCGTCAGGTAGGTCTTCATCCGGCTCAGCGGATCCTTGGCCACCCATTCGGCAACTTCGCTGTCCTGCCGGTAGCGCGTGGCGTCGTCGGCGTTGGTGTGCGCCTGCATGCGGTACGTGTGGGCCTCCACCAGCAGCGGGCCGGAACCTTCGCGGGCGAGCTTGACGGCGCGGCCCAGGACGGCGAGGAGGGCCACGACGTCGTTGCCGTCCACGCGTTCGCCGGCCATGCCGTAGCCCACCGCCTTGTGCGCGAGCGACGGCGCGACGGACTGGTGCGCCAGCGGCACGGAGATGGCGTACTGGTTGTTCTGGACGAAAAACACCACCGGAAGGTGGAAGACGGCGGCGAAGTTCAGGGCCTCGTGGAAGTCGCCTTCGCTCGTGGCGCCGTCGCCGCACATGGCCAGGACCACGGTGTCCTCGCCGCGGAGTTTGGCGGCGTGGGCGACGCCGACGGCGTGGAGCAGCTGGGTGGTCAGCGGGGTGCACTGGATGCCGACCTTGTGCCGGGCGGGGTCGTAGCCGCCGTGCCAGTCGCCGCGGAACAGTGTCATGGTCTGGACCGGGTCCACGCCGCGGGCCATCACGGCCACGGAATCGCGGTAGGTGGGGAAGAGCCAGTCGCCGTCGGCGAGGCACAGCGCCGCGGCAACCTGGCAGGCCTCCTGGCCGTGGCTTGAGGGATAGACGGCCATCCGGCCCTGCCGGACAAGCGCGGAGTTCTGGTCGTTGACGCGGCGGCCGACGACGAGCTGCTCGTAGGCGGCCAGCAGTTCGGCCTCGCCGGGGAGGGAGTATTCGTGCCCGGGCTGGGTGCCCTGTTCAGTGTGCGGGTTCAGGGTTCCGTCCGGGCCGACCATCTCGATCTGGTGGCGGGCGGGCAGCATGTAGTCCTCAACGGTGATGCCGAACTTGCGCACGGCCTCGCTGGCTGCATCTTCCGCTGTGCCGGCGGGTTGCGCAGTGTGGTCTGCGGAGATCGTCATTGGTCCGTCCTTCTGTAGCCACTAATCTTTCCCAGTATGCCGCCGGGCCATGTTTCGTATCCACCTCCGGCGAAAATCGTGGAGAAGTTTATAAATCTGCCCTAATCTGGAAGACAAATCGTAAGTGTGAGCTGGATAACCGGCGGGGGTTGTGGACAAATGGCAGAGCTCGAACCGGACGCGGCGGTGCCGCTGGACGATGTGGACCGGAACATCATCGCGGAGCTGACCCGGGACGGCCGGATGTCCGTGACGCAGGTGGCGGAAAATGTCCATATCTCGCGCGCCCACGCCTATACCCGGATTGCCCGGCTCACCAGCGAAGGCGTCCTGACCAAGTTCACGGCCCTGGTGGATCCGATCAAGGCCGGGCTGAAATCGTCCGCCTACGTCACGCTGAAGGTGCGCCAGCATTCCTGGCGCGAGCTGCGCGAACTCCTGCGCGCCATCCCCGAGGTCCACCACATTGCGCTGGTGGGCGGTGACTTCGACGTGATCCTGCTGGTGCGCGCGGTGGACAACATCGATCTGCGCCGGGTGATCTTCGACCAGCTGCAGTCCATGCCCGGGGTCCTGGACACGCAGACGTTCCTGGTGTTTGAAGACCTGGACACGCGCTAGCTGACGAACTCCTTCATCCAGGCCCGGAGCTCCTCGCCGAACTCCACCCGGTCCGCGGCGATGGAAATGACCGCTTTGAGGTAGCTCAGCTTGTCTCCGGTGTCGTAGCGGCGGCCCTTGAAGACCACGCCGTAGACCCCGCCGCCCTCACAGTCGGACACGGCGAGGGTCTGGAGCGCATCGGTGAGCTGGACTTCCCCGCCCCGGCCGGGCGGGGTTTCCTCCAGGACGTCGAAGATTTCCGGGTGCAGGACGTACCGGCCGATCACGGCCAGGTTGGACGGCGCCTCGGCCACACCCGGTTTCTCCACGAGCCGGTTGACCCGGACGTGGTCTTCACCCGGCAGCACCGAGATGTCGGCGCAGCCGTAGGCGCTGATCTCCGCCGGATCCACCTCGATCAGGGCGACCACCGAGCCTCCGGTCCTGGCCTGGACATCGATCATGGCGGCCAGCAGTTCGTCGCGCTCGTCGATCAGGTCGTCGCCGAGCAGGACGGCGAACGGTTCCTCGCCCACGTGCTGGCGGGCGCACAGGACCGCGTGCCCGAGGCCTTTGGGGTCGCCCTGGCGCACGTAGTGCAGCGGCCCGAGCCGGGAGGCATGGCGGACCGCCTCCAGCCGGTCAAGGTCGCCCTTGAGTTCAAGGGTGTTTTCCAGCGACGGCTCACGATCGAAGTGGTCCTCCAGCGCGCGCTTCTGCCGTCCGGTCACCATCAGCAGGTCGGTCAGGCCGGCCCTGACCGCTTCCTCCACCACGTACTGGATGGCCGGCTGGTCGACCACCGGCAGCATTTCCTTGGGCATTGCCTTCGTGGCCGGCAGGAAGCGCGTCCCCAGCCCGGCAGCAGGTATGACAGCCTTAGTTACAGAGTTCCCCAGAGTCATAACCGCACTTTACAAGCGGGTTCCGCAAATGAGAATGCTTCGAAGCAAAGACAAGTACCGGCAGGTCACGGGCCAGTAGGGCACCTTCGGGCGGCCCGTCAGCCCTTGAAAACGGGGCTGCGCTTCTCCTGGAAGGCACGGAATCCCTCGGCGTAGTCCTCGCTCTTGCACAGCCGGGCTTGCTCGGCGTTCTCCTCTTCCATGGACTCCCACAGCCCCAGACGCTGGTCCCGGATGTGCGCCACAAGCTCCTTGCTGGCGTTGAACGCTCCGGTCGCGCCGGCAGCCACGGTCGCCACGATAGCCCGGGTGTTCTCCAGCAAATCCGCCGCCGGCATGGCCCGGCTGAACAGTCCCTGCGCCACGGCGTCGGCACCGCTCATGAGTTCGGCAGTGTAGATCAGGTCAAGGGTCCGGTGCACGCCGAGGCGCTCGGTGAACAGCCAGTGCCCGCCCGAGTCCAGGGTGGCGCCGAGTTTGGCGAACGGTGAGCCGAACTTGGCGTTCTCGGCCACGTACACCACATCCGTGGCCAGCAGCAGGCCGAGCCCCACGCCGAGGCAGGCGCCCTGGGCCGCGGCGAAGGTCGGCGCCGGGAAGGCGCTCATCTTCTTCAGCAGCGGCTGGACGAGGCCGCCCAGGTATGCCTGCGCGTCGTCGCTCTCCGGCGTCACGCCGGCGATGTCCCGGCCCGCGCAGAACGCCCGGCCCTCACCGCGGAGCAGCAGGGCGCGGACCTCACCGCGGGCGGCGGCGTCAGCGGCGCGGTCGTACGCCTCGGACAACTCCGCCAGGGCCTGCTCGTCAAGGGAGTTCAGCTTGTGCGGGGCGTCGAGGACGACTTCGGCGACACCGCCGGCGATGGACAGGGAAATCATGGGGCTCCTTGGATTCGAAAGGACCTAGACGTCGAAGTCGACCGTGACTTCTTCGGTGGTGGGGTGGGACTGGCATGTCAGGACGTAGCCCTTGTCGAGTTCGTCCTGTTCCAGGGCGTAGTTCTCGTCCATCGTGACCTTGCCGGTGACCACTTTGGCGCGGCAGGTGCCGCAGACGCCGCCGGCGCAGGCGAACGGCACGTCGGGACGGACCCTGAGGGCGGCGTTGAGGATGGATTCCCGGGCATGGGTGGGGCTGGAGACCTCGCCCTGCAGGCCGTCCAGCTTGAAGGTGATCTTGTAGGTGGCCTGCGATTCGTCGGCGATGACCGGCCGGCCGATGTTGCCCTCGGGGCGGTCCGGTTTGCCGGAGGTGAACAGTTCGAATCGGATGTGTTCGGGGGCGACGCCCCGAGAGGCGAGCGTGTCCCGGCACAGCTGGACGAGCTCGAACGGGCCGCAGAGGAACCATTCGTCGACGTCGTCCGCGTGGATGGCGGTGCCGAGCAGCGACTGGAGCTTTTCGGCGTCGATCCGGCCGCTGAGCAGCGGCGCAATCCGCTGCTCCCGGGACAGCACGTGGTGCAGCGCCAGCCGGGACGGGTACTTGTCCTTCAGGTCCGCGAGTTCCTCAAGGAACATCACGTCCATGGCGGCCTTGTTCGCGTAGATGAGGTCGAACCGGGTCTCCGGGTGGGCCGCGAGCAGGGTGCGGGCGATCGCGATCACGGGGGTGATACCGGACCCGGCGGCGATCGCCACGAACGAGCCCGGCTCGCCAGCCAGCTCTTCCGGATGGTTCATCGAGTTCATGACGTTCTGCTCCACCGGCTTGCCGTCGCGTCCGTGCTTCGACACAAAGGCGCCCATGGGGCTCATGACGTCCAGGGCGTCACCGGCCTTGAGTTCGGCGTTGGCCCAGGTGGAGAACAGCCCGCCCAGATCCTTCTTGATGGCCACCCGGATTTCGCTGCTGCCGTCCTCGAAGCTGCGGGGTTCGGCGCAGATGGAGTAGCTGCGGCGGACCTCGTGCGGCTGGCCGTCGGCGTCGGGCAGGGTGGTGCGCAAGGCGACGTACTGGCCCGGCAGGTAGTCGAACTGTCCGGCGAGTTCAGCCGGGACGCCGAACGTGACCTCGATGGCGTCGTCGGTGAGCCGGCGGACTTCGTCCACCGTCAGGGTGTGGAAGGACGCACGACGGCGGCCGGTGGCGGCGGCCGATTCCGCGGCAGTCTGGCGGACAACAGTCATGAAAGACACCTGTTCCTTACAAAACTTTGAAGTAGTCGAACGGTTCCTTGCAGTCCTGGCACACGTAGAGGGCCTTGCAGGAAGTGGAACCGAAGCGGGTGAGTTCTTTGGTGTTCAACGATGAGCACTGGGGGCATTTGACGGCGAGGGACAGCCGGACCGGGCCGGCGTGCCGGGCTGCCGCGGAGTGGCCCGACGGCGGGGCGATGCCGTACTGCTCCAGCTTGGCTTTGCCGGCCTCGCTCATCCAGTCGGTGGTCCACGCCGGGCTCAGGACGAGGTCGACCCGGACCTCGGGGTACCCGGCGCGGTGGAACGCCGCGGTGAGGTCATCGCGGATGGCGTCCATGGCGGGGCAGCCGGAGTAGGTCGGGGTGATGGTGACCCGGACCGCCGGCACCATGCCGGCGTCGTCTGCGCCCGGTTCTGTGCTCACCTGGACGTCGCGCAGGATGCCGAGGTCCGCAATGGTCAGCACAGGGATTTCGGGGTCGCAGACGGTGGCGGCCACCGCCCAGGCTTTCGCCTGGGCGGTGTTGCCCTGCGCGGCATCCCGGCGCGCCGCGGTTTCCGGATCGGAGACGAACATGTCCATGACGCCTACCAGCTGGCTCCGGGGTGCTCGCGGGCGAGCACCTGCATTTCGGCGAGGATGTAGCCGAGGTGTTCGGAGTGCAGGCCGCGGCGGCCGCCGCCGGGTGCCGGCTGCACGTTGGGGACCTCGAGTTCGGCCTCGGCAAGGACCTCGCCGGTGAGCCGGTCGAAGTCGTCCCGCAGGCTGGAGGGCTGCGGCGCGGCGCCGGCCTCGCTGAGCCGACCGGTGAGTTCGTCGTCGCGGAACAGTTCATCCACATAGGGCCAGATGACTTTGAAGCCGTGCATCATCTTCGCCCGGGATTCGTCCGTGCCGAGGGCCAGACGCAGGACCCACTGGGCGCTGTGGTCCCGGTGGTAGTCGACTTCCTTGACAGCCTTCGCGGCTATGCCGGCAAGGGTGGCGTCCGTCGAGGTCGTGAGCCGGCGGTAGAGCTCGAACTGGTAGTAGCTGACCACGAACTGCCGGGCGATGGTGACGGCGAAGTCCCCGTTGGGCTGTTCGAAGAGCGCCGCCGAGCGGAACTCGTGCTCGCGGCGGAAGTAGGCGAGGTCATCCTCGCTGCGTCCGTCCAGTCCCCCGGCGTAGCTGAGGAACGAGCGGGCGTGGCCCAGCTGATCCAGGGCGATGTTGCCCAGGGCGATGTCCTCTTCGAGCTCGGGAGCACGGGAGATCCAGTGGCCCAGGCGCTGGGCCAGGATCAGGGCGTCATCGCCCAGGCGCAGGGCGAACTCGGCGGCGTCCTCGCTGGGCTTCGCGGTGCCGCGGCTGACGGCCAGCGCGATGTCCTCCGGGCGGAGGGCGTTGCCGGGGGTGATGCGGGTGGCGCTGGCCGTGGCCTCGCCGCTGCCGCTTGCTGCCTGGACGCCGACGGAGATGGCTCCGTGGCCGGCCGTTTCCTCCGCGGGTGCGGTAGCTTCCGTGTCAGGAGTGGGGCTCACAGGTGCTTCACTCCCTCGCTCTTGGTGTAGTAGGTGGCGTGCCGGTAGTCCTTGCCCTGCGGGGATTCGAAGAAGGCACCCTTGGAATCGGGGTCGCTGGAGGCGATGGCGTCGGCCGGGACCACCCAGATGGATACGCCTTCGTTCCGGCGGGTGTAGAGGTCACGGGCGTTCCGCAGGGCCATGGCGGCGTCCGGTGCGTGCAGGGATCCGGCGTGGACGTGGGACAGGCCGCGGCTGGAGCGGACGAACACTTCCCAGATCGGCCAGACGTTGCCTGCGTGGGGTTCGGGGGTTGTCATGCTGCGGATTCCTTCTCTGCGTGCTTGCGGCTCTGTTTGGCCGCGTAGGCGGCTGCGGCTTCGCGCACCCAGGCGCCGTTCTGGTGGGCTTCGCGGCGCCGTTCCAGGCGCTGGGCGTTGCAGGGGCCGCGGCCGGCCAGGACTTCGTGGAATTCATCCCAGTCCAGGGGGCCGTGTTCCCACTTCTTGGTGTCCTCGTTGAACCGGATGTCCTTGTCCGGCAGCGTGAGCCCGAGGACCTTGACCTGTTCCATCATCATGCCGACAAAGCGGTTGCGGAGCTCGTCGTTGCTGAAGCGCTTGATGTTCCAGGCCATGGACTGCTTGGAGTTGGGCGAATCGTCATCCGGCGGGCCGAACATCATCAGGGCCGGGGCGTACCAGCGGTTCACCGCGTCCTGGGCCATCTGCTTCTGTTCGGGGGTGCCGTTGGAGAGCTCCAGCAGGATCTCGAAGCCCTGGCGCTGGTGGAAGGACTCTTCCTTGCAGACCCGCACCATGGCCCGGCCGTAGGGGCCGAAGGAAGCCCGGCAGAGCGGCACCTGGTTGGCGATCGCGGCGCCGTCGACCATCCAGCCGATGGCACCCATGTCCGCCCAGGTGCGGGCCGGGTAGTTGAAGATCGAGGAATACTTGGCCTTGCCGTCCATCAGGTCCTGCATCATCGCGTCCCGCGGCTGGCCGAGGGTTTCGGCGGCGGAGTAGAGGTAGAGGCCGTGGCCGGCCTCGTCCTGGACCTTGGCCATGAGGATGGCCTTGCGCTTGAGGCTGGGGGCGCGGGAGATCCAGTTGGCCTCCGGCTGCATGCCGATGATCTCCGAGTGCGCGTGCTGCGAGATCTGGCGCAGGAGCGTCTTGCGGTATGCCGGCGGCATCCAGTCGCGCGGCTCGATCCGGGAATCTTCCGCCATGACTTTGTCGAAGTATGCCTGGCCCTCGGCGTCGCGCCGGGCCACGTCTTCGGGGCTCTGTTCGTGCCGTGCCGGCGATGGCTCAGCGGGCACTGACTGCAGGGTCTGCGATGCCATGGTTGCTCCTATGAATATCCGATAAATAATTACCGACCGTTCGTTCAGGATATGCGGAAGGCCGGAGATGCGTCAAGGACGGAAACGGCAACGGGCGGCACGGACTGGAATTCCCAGTCCGTGCCGCCCGTCAGGTTTTCCGCCTGCTTCGGCGCCCGGCCGTCAGTTGGCCGCGGCTCCTGCCCCGGCCGCCGCGCCGGCGAGCCGGAGCCAGGTGTCCACCACGGTGTCAGGGTTCAGGGAGACGGAGTCGATACCTTCCCCGACCAGCCATTCGGCGAAATCCGGGTGGTCGCTGGGGCCCTGACCGCAGATGCCCACGTACTTGCCGTGCGCCTTGCAGGCCTTGATGGCCAGGCTCAGGAGCTTCTTGACGGCGGGATCGCGTTCATCGAAGCTCCCGGACACGATCGCCGAATCCCGGTCCAGGCCCAGGGACAGCTGGGTCATATCGTTGGACCCGATCGAGAAGCCGTCGAAGTACTCCAGGAACTCGTCCGCGAGCAGCGCATTGGACGGAATCTCGCACATCATGATCACTTCGAGGCCGTTCTCGCCCCGGGTGAGGCCGTTCTCCGCCAGCAGGTCGACGACGCCGCGGGCCTCGTCCAGGGTCCGCACGAACGGGATCATCAGCTTGACGTTGGTCAGCCCCATCTCGTTGCGGACGAAGGACAGGGCCTCGCACTCGAGGTCGAAGCAGTCCCGGAAGGACGGCTCCAGGTACCGTGAGGCGCCCCGGAAGCCGAGCATGGGGTTCTCTTCGTGCGGCTCATAGGCCGGTCCGCCAATGAGGTTGGCGTATTCGTTGGACTTGAAGTCGGACATGCGCACGATCACCGGGTGCGGCGCAAACGCGGCGGCAATGGTGGACACGCCCTCGGCCAGGCGCTTGACGTAGTACTCGCGCGGGCTGCTGTACGCGGCGATCCGCTCACGGATGTCCGCGGCGACGTCGGCCGGCTGGCTGTCCAGGTTCAGGAGGGCCTTGGGGTGGATGCCGATCTGCCGGTTGATGATGAATTCGAGCCGGGCCAGGCCCACCCCGTGGTTGGGCAGCTGGGCGAAGGTGAAGGCCTGTTCCGGGGTGCCGACGTTCATCATGACCTTGACGGGGGCCTCGGGCAGCTGGGTGATCTCGGTTTCCTCGGAGCTGAAGTCCAGGAGCCCTTCGTAGATCACGCCGGTCTCGCCGTCGGCGCAGGAGACGGTCACGTCGAGGCCGTCAGACAGGACGTCCGTGGCGTTGCCGGTGCCGACGACGGCGGGAATCCCCAGTTCGCGGGCGATGATCGCCGCGTGGCAGGTACGCCCGCCGCGGTTCGTCACAATGGCGGAGGCGCGCTTCATGATCGGTTCCCAGTCCGGATCGGTCATGTCGGCGACGAGGACGTCGCCGGTCTGGAACGCGGCCATCTGGTCGATCGCGGTGAGGATCCGGACGCTGCCGGCACCGATGCGCTGGCCGATTGCGCGGCCCTCGACCAGGACCCGGCCGGTCCCGTTGAGACGGAACCGGCTCAGGCTGCCCGCGGCCCGGCGGGACTGCACGGTCTCCGGGCGGGCCTGCAGGATGTACAGGCCGCCGTCGACCCCGTCCTTGCCCCATTCGATGTCCATGGGCCGGCCGTAGTGCTTCTCAATGGCGACCGCATGCCGGGCGAGCTGCTCGACGTCGTCGTCATTGAGGCTGAAACGGTTCCGCAGGGAAGCTTCCACCGGCACGAAGTCGATGGTCCGGCCGATTTCGCGGCTGGCCGTGTAGGTCATCTGGAGGGCCTTCTCGCCCAGTCCGCGCTTGAGGATGGCCGGCCGGCCGGCCGCCAGGGCCGGCTTGTAGACGTAGAACTCGTCCGGGTTGACGGCACCCTGGACCACGGCCTCGCCGAGGCCGTAGGAGGAGGTGACGAACACGGCGTCCTGGAAGCCGGACTCGGTGTCCATGGTGAACATGACACCGGAAGCGCCGACGTCGGAACGGACCATGCGCTGGATGCCCGCCGAGAGCGCTACTTCAGCGTGTTCGAACTTGTGGTGCACGCGGTAGGCGATGGCGCGGTCGTTGTACAGGGACGCGAAAACGTCCTTGATGGCGAGCAGGATGTTCTCGATCCCGCGGATGTTCAGGAACGTTTCCTGCTGCCCGGCGAAGGAGGCATCCGGGAGGTCTTCCGCCGTCGCGCTGGAGCGGACCGCCCAGGAGAGGTCCTCGGAGCCGCCGTGCTTGTCCACCAGCTGCTGGTAGGCGTTGCGGATCTGGGCTTCGAAATCCGGCAGGAAGGGCGTCTCGCGGATCAGGTCGCGGATCTCCTGCCCGGCCGAAGCCAGGGCCGTCACATCGTCCGTGTCCAGGCCGACCAGCCGGTCGGCGATCTTCTGGTCCAGGCCCGAATCAGCGAGGAAGGTGCGGTAGGCATCCGCGGTCGTGGCGAAACCGTCCGGGACCTGGACGCCGGCAGAGGTCAGATTCTGCACCATCTCGCCGAGGGAGGCATTCTTCCCGCCCACCCGATCCAGGTCCTTGAGTCCGAGTTCTGAAAACCACAGGATGTCTGTCGTCATAATTACTGCTCCTTTGCAGATGGTGGCATGCAAGTGCGCCGCCCAGTCCCGGCGATTGCCGGTCGATGGGCGCAGGTCCTGTCCACAGTGACAGGTCTGCAGTGCTCTTTCCACATGACGTGCGCCACACTCAGTTTGTGAAAGTTTTCCCTAATGCTTGAGGTTCATCCGCTGCAGGATGGTGGCCGCCATCTCCTCCACGGACACCGAAGCTGAATTCAGGTAGGGAATCCTGTGGGAGACATACAGCTGCTCGGCGCTGCGCAGCTCGAAGCCGCACTGCCGCAGTGACGCGTAGGGTGAACCGCGGCGCCGTTCCGTGCGGATCTGGCTCAGGCGCAAGGGGTTGGAGGAGAGCCCGAAACACTTCTCAACAAAAGGCCTCAGCGGCTTCGGAAGCCCCTCGCGCGCAAAGTCCTCATCCACCAGCGGGAAATTCGCCGCAAAGATGCCATGCTGCAGCGCCAGGTACATGGTGGTGGGCGTCTTTCCGCACCGGGACGGTGCCACCAGGATCACCTGGGCCTTCTCCAGCGCGCGCAGGCTCTGGCCGTCGTCGTGCTCCATGGCGTACTCCACGGCCGCCATCCGGGACCGGTACCGCTCCGCATTGCCCAGGCCGTGGGCCCTGCCCGGTTCGCCGCTGGCGGTCGAACCCAGGGCCCGCTCCAACTGCCCCACATGCGTTCCGATCAGGTCCACGATGATTCCCTGGCACGTGGCCAGGACCTGGCGGATGTCGCTGCTGACCGCCGTGGAAAACACGATCGGCTGCGGGCCGGAAGCGGCCAGCTTGTCGATCGTGCCCACCACGGCCGCGGCCTGTTCGACGGTCGTGATGAACGGCACCGTGATGCGGTCAAAATTGTTGGCCGGGAACTGCGTCAGCAATGTGTTGCCGAGCGTTTCCGCGGTGATGCCGGTGCTGTCCGAGAGAAAATAGACAGGCCGAAGATCGTCATTGGTCATGAGCGCATTCTCCACCACGGCGGGGCCGACCTTACAAATACCGCGATAACTGCCGCGCACCGCGGCAGCCCGCTACGCCGCCATTTTCTGCCGCACGGGAGCCGCCGCCAGTCTCTGCCTCGCAGGAGCCGCCGTCACCGTTTCCGCCGGCGCCACGATGCTGAGGTGGCATTCGGACTGGAGCGGATCAATGGCTGCCGGCAGGTGCTGGGTGGCCGAGCACTCGCGCAGCTGTTCGAGGGCCGCCGGCTCCACCCGGGCGTGGCTGACATCGAGCACGAGGTGGAGTCCTTCCTTCAGGTGGTTTGCGCGTTTGACCACCACATACAGGGCCTGGAGGCTCTTCGCCGTCACATGCCCTTGCGCTGCAACTTCTGCCTGACCGCAATCGAGGTCAAGCCTGACAAGAACCCGGAGTTTGTGGTTCAAACGATTCCCCTGTTCGTGCATGTACCGCTGGCCGCGACGCTGCGACCGGTTGGCCGCGACGCTGCGACCGACCCCCAGCCTAGGCAGGGAGTGTGACCTAGGCAACATTCCGCTTCATATCCGGGAAACCGCGCGTTATCTGCCGCTTTATTGGCCCGCAGGTGTTGATCACCGGGCCCGGTGTACTGTATTGGAGGCCGCCATGGCGCCCCTCCGGCACCTGCAACTGGTCCAAGAGATTCCGGGCAGCAGGCCCGGCCGAGCTTTGAGGAACACATGACGCACCCCTTCGACAACGCAGACCACGTCCCCGGTCCACCGTCCCGCGAACGGCGCCCGGTGAAGAAACCGGTGAAGAAACGCCGGGGCCGCATCGCGCTGATCGCCGTCGCCGCAGTCGTGGTGCTCGTCGCGGTGGTTGCCGGCGGCTACCTCTTCAACCTCGCACGCACTTTCGACTCCGGCACCAGCAAGATTGACCAGGCTTTCCCGGACGAGTCCACCCGCCCGCAGAAGACCGGCACCGCGATGAACATCCTGGTGATGGGCAGCGACAGCCGGGGCGCCACCGAGGCGGACGCGGAAGGCGGCGCTCCCACCAACCAGCGGGCCGACACGCTGATGCTGATGCACATCCCGGCGGACCGCAAGAACATCTACACGATGTCCATCATGCGCGACCTCTGGGTGGACATCCCCGGCCACGGCGAGGCCAAGATCAACTCCGCGCTGGCCCTTGGCGGCACGCCACTGATGGTCCAGACCATCGAGTCCATCTTCCACCAGCGCATCGACCACGTCGCGATGATCGACTTCGAAGGCTTCAAGGGCCTCACCGACGCCCTCGGCGGCGTGACCGTGAACCTCAAGCTGCCGTTCACCTCAACGGCACTGCCGGGCCAGTCCTTCGCCCCGGGCCAGCACACCTTCGACGGAACGCAGGCCCTGGCCTTCGTGCGCGAACGCCATGCCTACGCCGACGGCGACTACCAGCGCGTCCGCAACCAGCAGGAATTCCTGCGGGCCATCATCAAGAAGTCGATCGCGGGCCAGACGCTGAGCAACCCGATCACCATCAACAACATGGTGGGTGCGGTATCGCCGTTCGTCACCGTGGACAAGACCCTGGATTCGGGCGCGGTGGCCGGCCTGGCGCTGCAGCTCAAGGATATCCGGGCGCAGAACACCGTCATGTTCACGCTGCCCACCAACGGCATCGGGACGTCCGCGGACGGCCAGTCGATTGTGCTGACGAACCCGGAGGCCATCAGTGCCATCTCCGCGGCGATGGCCTCGGACACCCTGGGTGACTACGTCACGGCGAACAAGTTCGAAAACGGGAACTGATTTCCGCTTTGTGAGGCGGGCCGCGACCCCGCCGGGCAGGCCGTTGGACCCTTAGTCCCCCGGCTGGCCCGGTGGTAGCGTCCGGTCATGGGGAACGCTCCGGAACCGGCCGCCGCGGCTTCCGCGGCGTCCCCGGCCCCAGCTCCCCGCCGCGGGACCGGCCGCAGCCGCCGTCGGACGTTGATGTTGCTGGGCGTCCTGTTGCTGGTCGCCGTGGGTGTCGCATCAGCGGCCTATGTCCTCACCCGGCCGCGTTCCGGCGCCCCGGCGCCGGCAGCAGCCACGGCACCGGCCGCCGCCCCGGCTCCCATGACCTCCGCCGCCCCCAGTCCCACCCCCACACCGGAACGGCCCGCCGTCGCCCTTAACATCCTGCTGGTCGGCAGCGACAGTCGCGTCAACGCCCGGGCGGCGGCCGCAGCCGGCAGCGCCTCCGACCAGCGCGGGGACGCCCTCGTGCTCATCCATATCCCGGCGGACCGGCAGGGCCTGTACGGGGTCTCGATCATGCGGGACCTGTGGGTGGACATCCCCGGCCACGGCGCGGCCAAGATCAACTCCGCCCTGTCCGCCGGCGGGCTGCCCCTGATGACACGGGCGGTGGAGGCGCTGCTCGGGACGCACATCGACCACACGGTGATGCTGGATTTCCAGGGATTCGCGGCACTGACGGACGCGCTCGGCGGTGTCGACGTCGACATCAAGCAGCCGTTCACCGGCACGGTGGATGACAAAGTGCATTTCCCCGCAGGCGTGAACCGGCTCAACGGGCTGCAGGCCCTGGCCTTTGTCCGCGAGCGCCACGCCTTTGCCGACGGGGACTTCCAGCGGGTCCGGAACCAGCAGGCCTTCCTGAAGGCCGTGCTGGCCAAGCTGGCCTCCGAGGGCGGACTCTCCGACCGCGCCACCGCCCGGGCGCTCATCAGCACCGTGCTGCCGCACGTGACCCTGGACGCCGGATTCACGCTCGCGTCGTTGGAAGACCTGGCCTTCAGCCTGCGCCGGACGGACCCCGGACGGGCCGTATTCTTCACGCTTCCCACCGCCGGGACCGGGACGAGCCGGGACGGCCAGTCGATTGTCCTGCAGGACCCCGCCGCGACCGCCGCGCTCACCGCCGCCCTGCGCTCGGGAGACCTGGCCGGCTACGTGGCGGCCAACCGGCTGCAGAACGGCAACTGAGCCGCCGCTCTTCGGTACATTGGGTCCATGACCCAGACTTCCGCGCAGCCTTTCCCGCAACCGCCCGTCGCCCGCAAAGTCCCCTCGGTGCGGACCCACCACGGCGACACGTTCGAGGACAACTACGAATGGCTCCGGGACAAGGAGTCCGCGGAGGTTGTGGACCTGCTCAAAGCGGAGAACGCGTACCAGGAGGCGGTGACCGCGCACCAGGAGCCGTTGCGCGAGGCCATCTTCCAGGAAATCAAGGGCCGCACCCAGGAAACAGACCTCTCCGTCCCCAACCGCAAGGACGGCTGGTGGTACTACACCCGCTCGGTCGAGGGCAAGGAGTACGGCATCCACTGCCGTGTCCGCGGCCAGGACACCGGGGACCGCGTCGCGGACTGGACTCCCCCCGCTGTGGAAGCCGGCGTCAGCATCGCCGGCGAGGAAGTCCTCCTGGATGGCAATCACGAGGCCGAGGGGAAACCGTTCTTCGCCGTGGGCGGGGCCGCCACCACGATCGACGGCACCCTTTACGCGTACGCCGTGGACAATGCCGGCGACGAACGCTTCACCCTGCGCATCAAGGACCTCCGCACCGGCGAACTGCTGCCGGACGTGATCGAAAACGTCTTCTACGGCATCTGTTTCTCCCCCGACGGCACCCGGATCTTCTACACTGTGGTGGACGACTCCTGGCGGCCGTACCAGGTGAAGGCACATGTGCTGGGCACTCCGGTCGGCGAGGACGAGGTCATCTACCAGGAAGACGACGTCGCCATGTGGCTCGGCTTCGAACTCTCGGCCGACCGGCGCCACCTCGTGCTGAGCATCGGCTGCTCCGAGTTCAGCGAAACCCGCCTGCTGCGCTTCGATGACCCCGACGCCGCACTGCAAACTGTGATCTCCCGTGACGAGCGCATCCTGTACGAGGCCGAACCGTTCCTGCTGGCCGACGCCTCCGGCGCTGGCACTGGCACCGGGCAGGAGCGGATCCTGCTGACCCACAACAAGGACGCCATCAACTCGATGGTTTCGCTCGTGGACCCCGCCGAACTCGGCAAGCCGCTGGCCGAGCAAAACTGGAGCACCGTCGTCGCGCATTCCGACGACGTCCGGGTCAACGGCGCCGGGGTCACGTCGACGCACGCGGTGATCTCCATCCGCAAGGACACGATCGAGCGGGTCCAGGTCCTGCCCCTCGCCGGCCTGGGCACCCCGGAACAGGGCGCCGCCGTGGAACCGGCCTTCGACGAGGAGCTGTACACGGCCGGCGTCGCGGGCTCCGACTACGAGGCCCCCGTGATCCGGATGGGCTACACGTCCTACTTCACCCCGTCACGGGTCTATGACTTTGTGCTGCCCACCCCGGAGCGCCCTGCCGGTGAACTGCTGCTGCGCAAGGAGAGCCCGGTGCTGGGCGGCTACTCGCCGTCGGACTACGTCGCCACCCGTGAATGGGCAGTGGCCGGCGACGGGACCAGGATCCCGCTCTCGGTGCTGCGGCACGCCTCCGTCAAGCAGGATTCGACGGCGGCCGGCCTGGTGTACGGCTACGGCTCCTATGAGATGAGCATGGATCCGGGGTTCGGGATCCCCCGGTTGTCGCTGCTGGACCGGGGCGTCGTGTTCGTGATCGCGCACATCCGCGGCGGCGGGGAGCTGGGCCGGCACTGGTACGACGCCGGCAAGAAGCTGCAAAAGAAGAACACCTTCACCGATTTCATCGCGGCCACGGACTGGCTCGCCGGGTCCGGCTGGGTGGCCCCGGACCGGATCGCGGCGATGGGCGGCTCCGCGGGCGGCCTGCTCATGGGCGCCGTCGCCAACCTGGCGCCTGAGAAGTACGCCGCGATCGTGGCGGCCGTGCCGTTCGTGGACGCACTGACCACCATCCTGGACCCCGAACTGCCGCTCTCGGCGCTGGAGTGGGAGGAATGGGGCAACCCGATCACAGACCCGGAGGTGTACGCGTACATGAAGTCGTACACCCCGTACGAGAACGTCCGCGCCCTCGCCTACCCGAAGATCGCCGCCGTGACGAGCTTCAACGACACGCGGGTGCTGTACGTGGAACCGGCCAAGTGGGTGCAGCGGCTGCGCGAAGTCAACACCGGCAGCGAGCCCATTGTCCTGAAGATCGAGATGGAAGGCGGACACGGCGGCGCCTCGGGCAGGTACGTGCAGTGGCGCGAACGGGCCTGGGACTACGCGTTCGTGGCCGACTCCCTCGGCGCGACGGACCTCCTGCCGGGGGCGGGGCTGAAGTAACCCCCTCCGCCCTGCCCGCCCGGGATCGGACCCTCCCTCACATCCGCACCCCCTGGACCGGACCCTCCCTCACATCCGCCCCCCCGGACCGGACCCTCCCTCACATCCGCACCCCCGGGACCGGACCCTCCCTCACATCCGCACCCCCTGGACCGGACCCTCCCTCACATCCGCACCCCCGGGACCGGACCCTCCCTCACATCCGCACCCCCTGGGCGGCCCCTCCCTCACATCCGCCCCCCGGGGCGGCCCGCGGGCTGCTGCGGATCGGGCGCCCGTCCGTCACAAATGGCCGCTATCAGGGCGCCCGCTGGTCACAAATGGTCGCTATGGAGTTCCCATAGCGGCCATTTTCGACGAACCGGCGGCGGCGGGGCCTCGCCTCGGGGACGAACACGGCGCGCCCGGGCCAACCGAGAGCCCACTACCGCCGAATTGGTCATCATGCTTACTATTTACTGGCATGATGGGCTTTCGACGTCGGACCCGTCCGCTGGGGGCGGGGCGTCTGAGGGCTTTGACCGGGCACAGGGTGCCGGAGATGGAGTTTGTTATGAGCGTTGAGCCAGGAATGACCCCGTTGACTGATGATGAGCTGCTGGCGCAGGGTGGCACGCCGCTCCCGGACAAGGAAGTTGCCTCCGTCCTGGACCTGAACGCGGACCTGAACCTCGGCATCAGCGCCGCGGCGCCGATCGACCTCGGCGTCGCAGCCAACGCCAATGTGGCCGCGCCGATTGACGCCGGCGCCTCGGCCAACGTGCTCTCCGTCGGGTCCGAATCCCAGGCTCTGGCCGACCAGGGCACCATCATCAACCAGGGAGTCACCGGCGATGCCACGGCAGACTCCACCCAGGACAGCCTCATCGACCAGGGCGCCGGTACGGATGCGGGGACCGCGGCTGCTGCACCTGCCGACGCGGCGGCGGCTGCCGCCCCTGCCACCGCCGATGCCGCCCCTGCCGATCTCGGCGGTGCACTGCCGGGCGGCACGGCGCCGGACCTGGGCGGCGCCCTGCCGGACGGCACGGTGCCGGACCTGGGCGGCGCGACGGGCGCCCTCAACGGCAACCTGCTCAACGTCGACGTGAACCTGGACGCCAACGCGGGCATCGCAGCCCCCATCAACGGTGCTGTGGCCGCCAACGCCAACGTGGCTGCACCGATCGACGCCGCCGTCGGCGCGAACATCGGTTCCATCGACAGCAACGCGTTCGCCGTCGCCCAGCAGGACGCCATCATCAACCAGGATATCCACGGCGACGCCACGGCGTCGGCCGACCAGCAGTCCGATCTGAAGCAGTAGCACCCCGATGAGCACTGTGCACGGAGGGCCGTCCGCCCAGGACGGCCCTCCGGTCCTGCCCGCCACCGGCGCCCCCGGCCCTGCCGCCGGTGCCGGCGGCCCGGCGTCGTCCGTGGCGGTCAGCCGGGAGCCGGCCCCGGTGCGGGCCGCCGGCGTCGAACTGATCGGCGAGGCGAAGGGGTCCGGCTACAAGGAGGCCCCCTCGCTGGTGCGCCGCGCCGACGGCCAGACCATCCAGCTCACCCGCCTGCTCTACCTGGTGCTCGAGGCCGTCGACGGCCGGCGCGGCCCGGAAGAAATCGCGGACCGCGTCACCAGCGGTTTCGGCCGCCTGGTGAATGCAGAGAATGTCCGGACCCTGATCGATTCCCAGCTCCTGCCCCTCGGACTCCTCCGGCTGGCGGACGGCTCCGAGCCCGCGGTGAAGAAATCCAATCCGCTGCTGGGAATGCGCTTCCGCTACTCGGTGACCGATCCGGAGCGCACCCGCAAGCTCACGGCACCGTTCGCCGCGCTGTTCAATCCGCTGCTTGTCGTGGCCGTGACCGCGGCCTTCCTGGCCACGTGCTGGTGGGTGCTTATGGTCAAGGGGCTGGCATCTGCCACGCATGAAGCGTTCGCCAACCCGGGCCTGGTGCTCCTGATCCTCGTGGTCACGGTCTTCTCCGCCGGGTTTCATGAGTTCGGGCACGCCGCGGCCGCCCGCCGAGGCGGGGCCACCCCCGGCGCCATGGGCACCGGGCTGTACCTGATGTGGCCGGCCTTCTACACCGACGTCACCGACTCCTACCGGCTGGGACGCGGCGGCCGGCTCCGCACCGACCTCGGCGGACTGTACTTCAACGCCATCGTGGCGGTCGCGATAATGGGCATTTGGTGGGCCACGGGCTTCGACGCCCTGCTGCTGGTGGTGGTCACGCAGATCCTGCAGATGGTCCGGCAACTGCTGCCCATGGTCCGTTTCGACGGCTATCACATCCTGGCCGACGCCACCGGCGTCCCGGACCTGTTCCAGCGCATCAAACCCACCCTGCTGGCCCTGGTTCCGTGGCGCAGGACAGACCCCGAGGCCCAGTTGCTCAAACCCTGGGCCCGGGCCGTCGTCACCATCTGGGTGCTGGTCACCGTGCCCCTGCTGGTCTTCAGCATGGCGACGATGGTGCTGACCCTGCCGCGCATCCTGGGCACCGCCTGGGACAACGGCGTGCGCCAGCAGGCGATGCTCTCCCACAGCATCTCCACCGGAAACATCGCCGACGCTGCCGTCCGGGTGATCGCGATCGCCTGCCTCGCCTTGCCGGTGCTGGGCATCTTTTACATTCTGCTGCGGCTGGTCCGCCAGCTGGTCACAGGGCTGTGGCAGAAGACCCGCGGCAACGCCCTGCGGCGGGCCACCGCAATCGCGGCCATCGCCGCCGTCGCGGCCGGTCTCGCTTGGGCCTGGTGGCCCGGCGGCGACACCTACCGCCCGGTCCAGCCCTACGAGCGCGGCACCCTGTCCGACGTCACCACGGCGGTCTTCCCGGCAACCGCCGCTGGCAGGATAGCCGAGGGGCAGTCGGGAAAGACGGTTGTCCTGTGGCCGCAGGGAGCCCGCACGCCCACCCGCGACGAACCGCAGCTGAGCATGGTCCTGGTCCCGCGGCAGTCCGGCACCACCGGCCCGGCCGGCGTCGCGGCGCCGGCGGCCCCCTCCTGGGTCTTCCCGTTCGACAAGCCGGCAGGTCCCGACGACGACGGCAACCAGTCGCTCGCGGTCAACACGACGGACGGTTCCGTGGTCTACGACGTCGCCTTCGCGTTGGTCTGGGCCGACGACGGCGACCCCGTGGACACGAAGAATGAGGCCTACGCCTTCGCCAGCTGTAAGGACTGCGCAGCTGTCGCCGTGGGGTTCCAGGTGGTCCTGATCGTGGGCCAGACCGATGTGATTGTGCCGGAAAACCTCTCCGCTTCCGCCAACTACAACTGCGTCCGGTGCCTGACCTACGCCCTGGCGAGCCAGCTGGTCCTTACCCTTGACGGCCCCCTTAGCAGCGACGGCATGGCCAGGCTGGACGCCCTGTGGCAGGAGATCGCCGCGTACGGCCGGGACCTGCACAACCGGCCGCTTTCGGAAATCCAGGACCGGCTCACGGCGTACAAGGAACAGATCATGGAGGTCATCAAGGCCGATCCCAACGCCACCCCGGCGGGGTCCGGTACACCGGCCGCGCCCACAACGGCTTCCCCGGGGGCCACCGGGACCGCCTCGCCCGCGGCGACGGCGCCGGGCGCGCCAGGAGACGCCTCGGTGACGGCGACGAGCGGCACCGGCCCGGCCGTCTCACCTGGTGCAACCGTGGCACCGGCGCCGGACGCCACGTCCGCGCCCACTCCCACAACCGCCCCCGAGCCCAGCCGGTCCGCCGGGGCTGCCGGCGGGTCTGCTCCGGCCACGACGGCGGCTGCTGCAACGGCCACACCCGTGCCCACGCCGTAGCCACTGGCCAGAAACAGCCGCTAACTGTACTCGGCCAGGACTTTGGTTACACGTTGAAAGGGTGAAGACCTCTTAGGTTGGTGGTTACCACACACACCGAACGACTAAGAGGTCTTCATGGTCCACCGTAATGCCCGTCTGACTCCTGCCGGTAGAAGCATCCTTGTCCAGCGTGTTCTGGACGGCCGTCCAGTGGCCCATGCGGCGAAGGAAATGGGTGTTTCCCGCGCCTGCGCCCACCGGTGGCTCAAACGCTATGTCGAACACGGCTGGGACGGGATGGAGGACCGATCTTCACGCCCACATTCGTGCCCGCATGCCAC